>CAMNCG010000112.1 GCA_946534105.1 uncultured Verrucomicrobiota bacterium | reverse complement strand
CCCCTATCGTCCGCCGCTCGCGGCCTTATTCCCGGAGTAGCCCCCGCCGACGCCGCGATCCCGGACACGACCGCGGCGACCGGGCGGTCAGCCCCCGACGAGGCTGGCGTAGCCCAGGTAGAGGAAGACGAGCAGCGCAATCGACCGGAACAGGCAGCCCGACGCCTGCGTTCCGGCCACAACTGCGTCGCTGTTGCCGTCGCATTTGTCCTAATCGCAACAGTTGGCGCGGCATGAGCCACGCCAGCTGCTGCGATTAGGGTCAGACGATGGGTCGAACGCGGCGGGTGTAAACTCAGAAGAGCGAGTCCGGATCTATGCCTAGCTGCTCTAGGGCGTTTCGGGCGTCTTCCGTCTGAAGCAGGAACGCCGCTCTCCTCATTTCCTTCCGATATGCGTGTTTCGCCTTCAGTTCGTCGGATTCGGGAATCTCTTCAATCGGACCGGTGACTTCGAGCCAACGCTCTTCGGATGTCCGGTCGTCGGGAGGCAACTCCTTTTTGACGGCGTCGCTGTATTCCTTGGACTGGAAGGTCACAACCTCGTTACTTGCGTCGGTCCCGTCCTCCGTGGCGCAGAGCCGGAACCCCGTGTCGGGAATGGAAGTTCCGCTCGCCAGCAGTCCGCGATAGGCGGCCGTGCACTTGCTTTCCGGCGAAAGCCAGCTTCCGCCGCGCCAGATCTTCCAGGATCCGACGATCTGCGGTCCGCCGTCCTTCCGCATGTACGATGTCGCGGTCCACTCCGCCACGTTGCCAATCATGTCGTAGAGTCCGAAGGCGTTCGGCTGCAACTGCCCGACGCGATGCGTCTGGCTGACGCCATCGAGATCGGAATTCTTGTTGTACCATCCCATCTCGGCAAGCGTCCCCTTGTCCGCCACGAGCGGCTTCCCGCACGGAGCGGTCCCGTCTCCGCCGCGGCACGCATACTCCCATTCCGAACTTGAGGGCAGTCGGAAGTGGAGTCCGGACGCCTTCACGGAAGGCAACAGGTTCAGCGCGGCGGCATAGATTCTGGCATAATTCCAGGAGACGTTGTCCACGGCACGGTCTCCGCCCTTGATTCTCGCGGGATTCACACCGAAAATGGAAGCATACTGGGCCTGCGTCGTCTCAAAAGCGGCCATCCACAATCCGTTCGGGAGCTTGTTCATCAGGATGCGGACGCCACCGTGAAGATCGATTGTTCTTGTCTCGATACCTGCATCGTCCAGAACGGTCTTCACCGCGTCGATCCGGGCGTTGCTGTCCTGAACGAAGGACGAGACCACGGGATCCGTCGGAGTATTTTTGGCAGACCCTGACGATTCGGCCCAGACACGAAACCCGATCATGGAAAAATCGCCGCTGTAGAGACTGCTGCTGCCCATGTGTCCGATGTGCTCGCTGCCGCAGGACACGGCAAATCTGTCCCCCACGCCCCCCTGTTGCCTCGAATTGGCCTTCTCCAGCAACGTGGACGTCCACTCGTTTGCATTCCCGGTCATGTCGTATAGTCCGCCGGAAGTCGGTGCGCCCTCTCCGACGGGACGGAGCGAATCGGACTTTTTCCCGCCTCCCAATTGCGAGTTGCAGAAATGACTCTGTTCCTTCAGGGAAGGAAGCCGGAAGACGAGTCCCGTGTCCTTTGCGCACGGCAATGCGCCCAGATGCCGCAGGAACGATTCCGCGTCCGGTTTCTCGACGCCATCGACGGGTAGGGCGCCGGACACGGTCTTGACGTCCGTCGGGATTTCGCCGAGAACGGACAGGTATTGCGCCTGCGTCACCTCGAACGTCCCGGCCCACAGATTTTCGGAAAGCTTGGTCAGCATGAGTTTCACGCCGCTGGGAAGGACGAGAACCTTCGTTTCAATCCCCTTGGCGTCCAGCGTCGGCTTGACCGCGTCGATCCGGGCGTTGCTGTCAGCGACCATTTCGGGAGCGACGGGGAGCCCCGCCCCATTGTCCGTCGCGATGACGCGGAACCCGTAAAAGGCCGTGGGTCCGGAACATGTCTCCTCAAGCAAACTGCCTTGTTTCCGCAGAGCGAGCCTCTGCTGGGCGGATTTGGAATCGACCCCCAGAAGGGGAGAGCCCGCCGACCGTCCGGTTCCGACACTGCCTCCCAGCGCGTAGACACTGACGGACCTGCCGTGTCGCGTTTCGGCGAATTCCGCCGCGTTGCCGTGCACGTCGTAGAGCCCGAAGGCATTTGGCTTCTTCTGTCCGACGACTTGGAGCCGCTTGGCAGATCCGACGTTTTCTCCATGCCATCCCATAAGATCGACCGATGTCTCTCCCCCGTCCAATGGTTTGGCAAACTCACGTCCGGACCCTCCTCGGGAAGCGTAGAGCCACTGGTCCTGCGTCGGAAAACGGAACGTCAAGCCGGTACCGTGGGCTGACGAATACTCGTTCAACAGGGCAAGAAAGGACCGGCAGTCGCCTGGCGACATCTGGTCGACCGGAAGACCGGTGCCGATCCAATTCTCCGGGTTTTCGTCCTTCCAGCTCCGCCAGATCGAAAGGACAACCGGATCGGTGCATGTCGGATTGCCCTGGAAGCTGGCGGGATTGTCGTGGAGGAGTGCCTTCCACTGTCCTTGCGTCACCTCGAACGCACCCGCCCATGAACCATCTGGCAACTTGTTCAGCAACATGCGAAGGCCGCCGGGGAGCTCGATCTCCTTCGTTTCGATGCCGGACTTTTCGAGGACGGGCTTCACGGCGTCTATCCGGCCGTTGTTCGAGAGCGCGTAGGCCTTGGCGGCTTCCTCCTTCGCCCGCTGGATTTCGCGCTCCAGCGAGACCACGGACACGCGGAAGCCAAGCGAATTCGACCTCTTCTCGGGATTTTCGACGTCATAGTCGCTGGGATTTCCGTCGGCGCGGACCGGTTTCATCATCCCTTCCGTCTGCTTCCAAGACCCGCCCATGTGATACCGGTGTTTTCCGCTCGGCGTCGTGTATTGGTCGGCCACCCATTCCGACACGTTGCCGAACATGTCGTAGAGACCGAAGGCGTTCGGCATGGCGACGCCGACGGGATGCGGCCTCTGCTGCACCGCGTTCCGCTTGTCGGCTTTTCCGTCTGCGGACGGCCGGATCATGTCCCCAAGGGTATCCTTCGTGGCGTCCGTTCCGTCCAGCCGTCGGCTGTAACTGCCGTCCGTTCCGGCCCGGCACGCCGTCTTCCATTCGACGAGCGACGGAAGCCGGAACCGGAGATTCTCGTCCACAACTGCGGGAAGCTTGTTGGCCTTGGCGATAAAGGCAAGGCAGTCCTGAACGGAAACGGAATCGGCGGGAAGATCGGCGCCGACGCATTGGGACGCGTTCGTTCCCATAAGCGACACGAACTGCGCCTGCGTGACCTCGAACGTCCCCAGGTAGCGCTCGTCGGGCAGCTTGGTCAGGAGCAGTTTCACGCCACCGGGTAGCTCGATGGTCTTCGTCTGGATGCCCGCCTTGTTCAGGACCGGCTCGACCGCCGCGATCCGCGCGTTGTTCGCCGCGGCCATCCGGGCCGCGGCCAGCCGCGCCGTCGCGACCGGGTCCTCGATCGCGAGGAGGACGAATTTCTCGCGCGTCGCTGGCCCGCCGGCGTCGTCCCGGGTCTCGACGACGGTCTCCCCGAAGGAAACGGCCGTTCCGTCCGGGGCGTTCCTCCGGTAGAGGAACGTTTCGCCGGACCGTTTGCCGTCCCGGACGAGATCGAGCTTTCCGACGACCTTCGACAGGGCCTCGCAGAACTTGTCGCGGTCGTATTGGCTGTATCGTTCCTTCGTGAGCGTCTGCAGCGCCTGGATGTCGAACCGGATCTGGGCGACGGCCTTGGCCGCGTCGTCCACCATGAACTGGCACCGGCCGGATTCGTTCTTCTCGTCGGATCCGTCGCCGCGCGTCTCCGGGTCCCCGACGACGAGACCGTAATGCTTCGCGAGTTTCGTGGCATCCGCTTCGGGCATTCCGGGATAGAACCCGAAGAACGCCGCGCCGCCGTTCTCCTCGGCCTGTTTCGCCGCGGCGAAGATGCGGGAGATCCCGCTGTCCAGGACGGAGGCGGCCACGCGGAGGCCCAGCGTGTAGTTGGTGGGCTGTTTCGCCCCGGTGTACCTTTCGGGAGGGGCTTCCAGCACTCCGGTCCGCCCGGTTTTATAGGCTTCGCACGAGTCGCTGCCATCCATCCAGTAGCCGCCTTTGGACACAAAGCGGGAGCCGCGGGCGGCGGCGACGGCGGAATCCTTGGCGAACGTCAGCTCGGCCACGTTGCCGTGCATGTCGTAGAGACCGAAGGCGTTCGGCTTCTTGCGTCCGACCGAGTGGGAAACGCCGAGGGATGCTTCGTCCTCGCCTTCGCCGGGGTGATGGAATTCATACCGGAGGGGACGGGATCGATCCACGGGGGAGCCCATCCCGCCGGCCATGCTGGCGACATCCCTGAACCACGCGATTTCGCCAAAGTTCTTCTTGGAGACCTTTTCTCCGTCCAAACGAAGGCCGAAGTCCCGGCTCTTCTTGTTTCCGGCGAGGCAGGCTTTCTCCCACTCCTCCTCGGACGGAATGCGGAACTTCAGCCCGGCTTCCTCGACGGCGGGAAGGGCGTTGAGCTTCTCCACGAACGCCAGCGCGTCAGCGGGCCAGATCGAATCCACGGGACGGTCGTCTCCCACGTTGTCCTCAGCGGACGGATTCTCGCCGCCCATGACGGACAGCCACTGGTCCTGCGTGACCTCGAAGGTCCCCATGAGGCTTCCGTCGGGGAGCTTGGAGAGGAGCAGGCGGACGTCATTCGGGAGAGCGATCGTCATCGTTTCGATGTTCGCCTTCCGCAGAACGGGGAGGACCTCGTCGATGCGGGCTCCGCTCGGTCCGGCGGGCGGCTCCTCGGGTGCCAGAGCTCCGGGTCTCCCAGCCGAGAAACGATCCCGGAACGCGTCCGCCTTCAGCTGGGCCCGTTCCCGATTCAGATCGTCGAGCTGGCGGTTCATCTGCTGCCGCTGGCGCATCATCGCCAGGCCGGTGGCGTAGTTCTCGGCCGTCGCGTGCACGCTGGCCAGCCTGGCCTTGAGCGATTCGACGGTGGCCGAGTCGTTGCGTTTTTCCGCCTCGCGAATCTGTTCCTCCAGCTTTCGCTCCATGCTCCGGTATTCGTTCAGCATGCGCTCCTGCGCGGCGATTCCGCTGTTGACCGAATTGTCGGGGGAGAGGGGGACGACGGGACCGACCGCCTCGATTCCCGCGGCGCCGGCCGGGGCGCCGACCGGGGCGGCCGCAGGAGCGGCGGCCGCGGCCGCCGCCTCCGCCTTGGACGTCATCCGGAATCCGTCCGACTCGGACATCGTCACGACGATGCCGTCGATCGTCCTCCGCTCGTACCGGCCTCCCGTCTGCTTCATGCTGCCGACGATGCGCTCGACGGCCTGCTGCAGCTCCTCGAACGTGCTGCCGCCCTTCGTCACGCGGCGGACGCCCTTGAGCGACAGCGCGATCGTGTGGACCGGATCGCCGTCGACGGACCACTCCCCCTCCTTGAGCCTGTAGTAGTTCGCGAGCGTCCCGGCTTCCGCGGCCGACATGCCCGCGTAGAACCCGCCGAGGGCGATGTTGTCGTCGTCGTCCACGGATTCCTGCGCTTTCGCAAGGATCGCCTTGACCTCCGCCGGCGTCGCGCCGGCCGCGTCGCCGGCCGACTGCGCGGACGCGGAGAGCGCCGCTGTAAAAGCAACGGCAAGGAGGGCCCGGATGACGGCGCAAGCGCTCTGGCGGCGCGACATGGCGGAATTGATCGGTTCGTAGTGGTTCTGATGCTCTGTTTTCATGTCTGACGAGAGTTGTCTCTTGGAATGGAAGAAGTGCTTGGTTTGTTGGTCTGCGTACGGGTGCAAACGGGGAAGGGCCCTTCCGTCGCGGTTCCCCTGAGGCCCTGGAAAAGCCCGATCAAGAAGCGCGAAGGAAGGGCGTGCTTGCACACGCACCCTGCCTACTTGCCGTCTTGATCTTTTGAACTTTCCAGGTTTCAGGGGATCGACGGTTTGCAGCGGAGCAAATCGGTTGGCGCGGAGTTTAGCACTGCCTCGCTTCGAAATCAACTCCGTTTTCGCGCATTCTCGACCGAGCATGGGTTCGTTTATTCGTTTGATCGGTGGTGGGGTAATCAAAGAGCATATAGTCCGGAACTGCCCGAATCTTACGGTTTCGCGATTTCGACTGGTTTGGTCGGTCGTCGAGAATGATTGGCTTGGTCGGTCGTCGATTTGGTCGGTCGTCGAAAAAAAACGACCAAGTCGACTAAATCAACTAAGTCGACCAAGCCAATCGTGCCGCGCCGGTGGCGCGGGGGCGACCAAGCCGACTAAATCGACCAAATCGACCAAGCAAATCGGGCCGCGGCCGTTGGCGCGGTCTGCGTCGCGCCAACGGCCGCGATGCGGTTCAGTTGACCGGTGTGAGGGGCAGTTCGGGATGCGCCGCGAGGATGGCGCCGAGGAATCCGGCGGGGGTCGGGAACTTGGCGTTGACGTAGACGACGCGGTACCGATAGCGACGGGCCTCCGGGTCACGCGAAATCTCGCCGACGCGAAGGACGCCTTCGGCATCCCCCGCCGCCCCCGCGAACGCGGCGGCGACGCGCGCGTCGTCGGCGGGATCGAGTTCCGCGCCGACGATGTTCACGACGACGGCTCCGAGCCCGGTGTCCGCCGGAAGGGCGTTAGTTCCGATCCAGCGGCGGACGCGCGGAAGGACGAGCCGAACGAGATCGGCGCGGGCGGCGTCTTCGCCGAGACTCTGCTCGCTCTGGACGGCGAACGTTTCGACGCCGATCCGGATGCCGCGGCGCACCGGCGTCGTCACCACGAGGGAAAAGGTGCCGGAAAGCGTGACGTTGCGACCGGAACGGTCCAGCACGTTCTCCGACACTTTGAGTTCGACGAGCACGTCCGGATCGTCTGCCTCGAGCCGGTAGCCGCGCGCGGTCAATTCGTTGCGGACGGCCAGCGAGAAGGCGTCGAGCATGGCCCGGTCGGACTCGGTTTCGGCGGTGCCGACCACGTTGGCCGTGAGTTCCGTGCCAAGCGCCGACGTGGTCATGTAGACGGGCGGCGGCGGCGGTGGAGGCGGCGGCGATGCGCAGCCCGCAAGAAGGGCGACGGCGCAGACGGAGGTCAGGGAGGCAAGGGAAAAAACGTTCATGGCCAACGCGGCGGAATGGCGGGGACGGCCATGCGACCGCCCCGCCGACGGGTGTGTTAGAAGCGGGATTCGAAGTTGGCCTTCTGCTTCTGCTTGGCCTTGGCCTTTTCCTTCGCGAGGCGCTCCGGATCGACGCGACGAACGCGCATGCCGGGCTCGACGTCCTCGAGGTCGAGATCACCGACGGGCTTGGCGGTGCAAGTCGTCGGCGTGAAGTCGGTGATCTGGACGCGGCCGATCTTCTTCTCCTTCTGGTAGACGTTGCCCGTGTCCTCGTCGACGACCTTCTTGCCGAGCTTCACGATGTCGAAGAGTTCGTCCATGTGGACGAGTTCGCGTGGCATGTTGATCGTGACTTCGTCGTCGTCCACGAAGAGCACCTTCGGCGGGAAGGAGAGCTCGAGGAGCGAATCGACGCACTGGAGCGCGGCGGCGTCGACGGCGGCGGCGAGGGCCTGGTCGCCCACGTTCGCCGAGGTGCTCCCCGACATCGAAGACATCTGCGCCTTCCCGCGACGGACCGAAACCGTTTTGGACGCGAGGATCTTTCCGGTCTCCGCGCTGGAAATCCGAAGTTCCATTTCGACTTTGCTGCTGGTGTTCCTGACGGCGACGCCGCTCTCCATCGCGCTCGCCTCGTCGTTTCCGATCGACAGGACCGAGCCGTAGACCACGTAGCCCGCCATCTTGAGTTTCTGGTTCTCGAGCTTCTCGGCCTGCTCTTCGTCGGAAAGGTCATCCTCGCGGACGAGACCGTTCTGGGCGGCAAGTCGTTCGGAGAGAATGGACTTGATGCGCTCGCGCTCGACAACCTCGAACTTGCGGGAGGCGACGACGTAGTGTGTCACGCGGTCGCGCAGCGTCTGGATTTGAGCGAGTTTCGCATCGTCATCGCCGGATTTGCATTCGAACTTGTCCACGGCAACGAGCATCTTGGCGGCAGGCGGAGCCTTGCGCGGCGCCTCGTCCTCGTCATCGTCTTCATCATCCTGCGCGAAGGCGGGCGCGGCGAGAAGGGCCGCCGCGACAGCGGTAGAAAGAAGAGCGTATTTTTTCATGACTGTTGTTGTTGTTTGGGTTTTGTGTTGGTGTTTTTTGGGGTGGATTGGAAACCTCCGGAAGGGCCTCACATGTCGTTGAGATCCGCAGGAAGAATCGTCGATTCGACGACGCGGTAGCCGTCGGGCGTGGTACGGAGCGTGGCCCGGACCTTGCGCGGGCGGGCCATCGGCGCGTTCTGGAACGTGAGCGTCACCTCGAACGTCAGTTTCGACCCCTGGACCTTCGGGGCGGGAGCGATCCTCTCGTCGTCAAGGCCGCCGGTCATCTCCGCGTCATCGGTGAAACGGCGCATGAAGGAGGAGAACGCGTGCTTTTGGCGGTAACCCGGCTCCATGCAGTACCAGACCCGCTTCCAGTCCTCGTCCTTCCACGCCTGGCAGAAGACGTGCAGGAGACGCTTCGGATCCGAGGAATCCTCGGCGGACGGACCGAGCAGGACCGACTCCGGCACCGCGACGGACGTTCCCGGTGCGGGGACCGGCACGGCGACGGGCACCGTCGGAGTCGCCACCGGCACGGCGACGGGCACAGGCACCGTCGGAGTCGCCACCGGCACGGCGACGGGCACGGGCACCGCCATGGGCGACGACGGAGGGACGGACGGAACGGCGGGCACTTCGACATACGGTTCCGGCTCCGGAAGCGGGGCCGGCGCGACCGTTCCTGGGCCGGCGCCGCCGAAAATGCCGGCGACGGCGACTCGGGAGAACAGGATCGCGGAGGAAGCCGACCCTGCGCACGTGCGAAAGAGGCGGGAATCCATGGCAGGTGTTTCCGTCTAGAAACCGAGGTTGCCGAGACCGACGCGCTCGAGGGCCGAACTCTTGGTCTTCGGCACGTCGATCACCTTCACGTAATGGAAACGCTTCACGTGGCCGCGGGAGTTCTTCTGGACTTCGACCCAGCAGGAGCGGGCGTCGACGGCCCCGATCACGGTTCCGTAGCCGATGGGCAGCGGCTCCTTCGTCCAGCCGTCCATGATGTCGTCGAGGTCTTCGAATTCGTAGAACTGCACGTTCGTTCCTTCCACGACGCCGTCGTTGCGGCCGAGCGTGATGCGGGCGTAGCGGCCTTCGCCGCGGATCATCGTGACGCGCGCTTCCTGGCTGTAGTCGCGCCCGAGCCGGTCGATGTACTCGGAGGCGCACGCGCGCGCGGCGTCGAGGATCTCGGCGACCGTGTTGTCCTTGCTGTTGCCGGACGACCTGCGGACGACGTTTTCGGTCGAAATCGTCTTCTCGTTCACGTTGTCGAAGAACTCGAACGTCATGGAAACGTCGACGACGTTCGGATTCACGAGATTCCCGAGCGCAGCGGTGGCGGCGCCAGCCGCGATCAGAGTTGAACCGACGCCCATGCCGGTCATGGACAGGCCGTTCTGCGTGTGCGCTCCGGCCATCGAGCCGATTCCGGCCACGCCGGCCGTCGTTCCGGCGACGGTCGACGAATTTGCGACGCCTCCGTCGCCGTGCGTGAGCACGGAATCGAACTTGGCGAGAATCACGTACTGGGCCTCTTCGCGGGGGGCCACTTCCGGCTCTTCGCCGGTTTCGACGGCCGTCGCCATCTTGCGGGCGCGGATGCGTGCGACGACATTGTCCGAAGTCGTGACCTTGAAGAACGGAAGCTTCTGCAGCCGGGAGCGGATGTACCCGTCGAGCGCGGAAACGAGATGCTCCTCGATTTGTTCGCGCGAAAGCGAAACGCGCTGCGCATCGATGGCGTCCACGTCGATGAAGACGTCCACCGAAAACTTCTTTTCCTCCTGGCGTTCGGAACGGCGCTTCCCGGCCTCGTAGACGGCGGTCCTGTCCGTTTCGCTTTGCTCCGTGTCCATGGGATTGACGATTTGCGTGGCGCATCCGGCCGCGAAGAGGGCCAGCGCTGCGGATGACATCACGGTGACTTGACGGGTATTCATGATTGCAGGGTTGTGGGTTGGTCTGTGCAGGGTCGCAGAATGCCGCTCCCTTCGTGTTTCCCCTGAGGCCCTGGAAAAGCCCGATCAAGAAGCGCGAAGGAAGGGCGTGCGTACACGCGCACCCTGCCGACTAGCCGTCTTGATCTTTTGAACTTTCCAGGTTTCAGGGGATCGACGGATTGCAGCGGAGCAAGTCTGTTGGCGCGGAGTCTAGCAAACTCCGAGCGAAGATTCAACTCCGTTTTCGCGCATTCTCGACCGGGCATGGGTTCGATTATTCGTTTGATCGGTTGATCGGTGGTGGGGTAATCAAAGAGCATATAGTCCGGAACCGCCCGAATCTTACGGTTTCGCGATTTCGACTGGTTTGGTCGGTCGTCGAGAATGATTGGCTTGGTCGGTTGTCGATTTGGTCGGTCGTCGAAAAATCGACCAAGTCGACTAAATCGACCAAATCGACCAAGCCAATCGGGCCGTGTCGGTGGCGCGGGGCGACCAAGTTGGCAAGGCCAATCGTGCGCTGTCGTGGCGCCATCGCCATTTCTAGCCTCTGGAATATACCGTTATTTAAAAATTCAGCTTGCAAAAAACGGCACATTACGGAAGACGCGGCCCTCGCCATGGTACGGGAACTACGTCCAGACCTATTTGGAACGGGACGTGCGGCAGATTGTCAACGTGAAGGATCTCGACTCGTTCGAGCGTTTTCTCGTCCTGCTCGCCGGCCGCGTCGGCTCGCTTGTCAACGCCTCCGCCCTGGCGGGCGAAGTTGGCGTGTCCGCGCCGACGATTTCCGGATGGATATCCGCGCTGGAGGCGTCGTTCCTCGTGTTCCGGCTTCGTCCTTGGCACGGCAAAATCGCGAAAAGGATGGTAAAAACTCCAAAACTCTACTTCACGGAACCTGGTCTGGTCGCATCCCTGCTTGGAATCGAAACACCGGAACAGATGCTGCGCGACCCACTGCGCGGCAACTTGTTCGAAAACCTTGTCGTGGTCGAAGCGCTCAAGCAGCGCGCCAACGCCGGGCTCCCACCCAATCTTTGGTTCCTGCGGACGTCGGATGGATTCGAGATCGACCTTCTTCGCTCTTCGGCCCGCCAATTGCGCCCGGTCGAAATCAAATCGGCCGTCACGTGGCGCGATACGCTCGCGAGCAACATCCGGGCGTTTGTCAAAGAGACCCAGACCGCTTTCGACCCGACTGTCGTCTATGATGGCGATGACCTCAATCTTTCCTCCGGCATTTTCGTCCGCAACATCCGCTCGTTCCGGGTGTAGCCATCCGCCCCGGATCGAGCGCAAGCCGCATGGCAGCCTTCGACTGGCTTTGTCGGTTGTCGAACACTACCATCCCATAGCCTGCAAAAAACCTCCCCCCTCAACGCAAAAAGTCCAGTAAACTTGCGGGGTTGAGACGTTGAAGAAAGGCGATTTTGGAAAAGGTCCATGTTGAAACGGGGTCGAAATCGA
>CAMNCG010000111.1 GCA_946534105.1 uncultured Verrucomicrobiota bacterium | reverse complement strand
CCTGCGCGAGCGTCGTCTGCTTCATCCCGATCTTCTTCCGCCTCGCGCGAATCCGCGCGCCGACCGAAAGCGCGTTTCCGACAGCCGCCTCGCCAGCGCCGGATTCTCCCTCTTCACCTTGTCCTGATTTCATCGCAATGGGTTCCCGAGGCGCAAAAGTTTACGCACAATTCAAAAAGTCGCAAGCAAAAAGTTGTCGAATCCTTCAAATTATTTTTCTTGCATCCACTTTACCGTTTTCCTACAATTCCCCTCGCAAACCCGCCCCGCCCCTCTACGCCCCTTTCCATGCCTCCGCCGCCCGCCAGCATTCCCGCCCCCTTCAGCGCCTCTAGAATTCCTAGCCCTCCTAGCGCCTCTAGCGCTTCTAGCGGCTCTAGCGCCTCTAGCGGCCCTAGCGCCTCTAGCGCCTCTAGCGGCCCTAACGGCTCTAGCGCTTCTAGAGTCGCTAGTATCCCCTCTTGATTTCCTCCCTTGAATCTGCTACCTCCCCTCTCGTAGCCCGATAGCCCGAATCCCCTGCCACCCCGCCCCTCCCCTCTCCCCCGCCTTTCCCCAACCATGCCCCGCAAGAAGAAATCTTCCGCCATCGAGCCCGCGGACCCGCAGAAGTCCTCCGCGGCGCAGTTCCTCACCTATGTCGCCTCGACGGGAGTCGTCGACGAGAAGTTCGAAATCCGCTACGAGGACGAAAACATCTGGATGAGCCAGAAGATGCTCGCCGCCGTCTACGGAGTGGAGATTCCGAACATCGCCTATCACCTACGCAAGCTGTTCGCGGACGCCGAACTGGACAAGGAAACAGTTATTAAAGAACTTTTAACAACTGCCGCCGACGGAAAGGCGTATTCCGTCAAGCACTACAATCTCGACGTCATCGTCGCGCTCGGCTTCAAGATCGACAACGAGCGGGCCGTCCAGTTCCGCAAGTGGGCCAGGCGGATCGTTTCGGAATACACGATCAAGGGCTGGGTCATGGACGACCAGCGCCTCAAAGACGGCTCTCCGATCACGGACAAGTATTTCGAGCACCTGCTCGAAAAGATCCGGGAAATCCGCTTGAGCGAACGGAAGTTCTACCAGAAAATCACCGATCTCTACGCCACCGCTGTCGACTACGACAGAACGGCGTCCGCGACGCGCCGCTTCTTCGCGACCGTCCAGAATCGGATGCACCAGGCCGTCCACGGACGGACGGCGGCGGAGCTGATCTTCGAACGGGCCGACGCGGACAAGGACCACATGGGCCTCACGACCTGGGAGGACGCGCCCGACGGCAAGATCCAGAAATACGACGTAACTGTCGCCAAGAACTACCTCACCGAGGAGGAACTCGGCGTAATGGAGCGCATGGTGAACGCGTTCTTGGACTTCGCCGAAGTCAAGACCCTCGACCGCATTCCCCTCACGATGGAGGACTGGAACAAGCAACTGGCAGCATTTCTGGAGTTCTTCGACCGCCATCCGGCTCCTTACGCCGGCGATCCCGTCACGGCCTTCATGGCCCAACGGCACGCCGAAACGGAATTCGAGAAGTTCAAGCCCCTCCAGGACAGCCTCTTCCAAAGCGACTACGACCGCTTTCTGCTTGAATTGGAACGGCAGGCGAAGAAAATGGGTGCCGGAACGTCCGCCCCCGGCGGAGGAAAGGATCCCGCCACGCCGTGATTTCGCCCCCGACCGATTCCGACGAGTCGCTCGTCATGCTTTCCGCCTTGCAGCACTACCTGTTCTGCAAGCGGCAGTGCGCGCTGATCCATCTGGAGCAATCCTGGTCGGAGAACCGGCTTACGGCGTCGGGGCGGGTGCTCCATGAGCGAGTGGATGAGCGAAAAAGCGAAACTCGCCGGACGCTACGCCAGGAAACGGCCGTCCGTCTCGTTTCCCGTCGGCTCGGTGTCTGGGGCGTCGCGGACATGGTTGAGTTCCACCTTACGGACGCCGAATGCGCCCTTGACGGGACGAAGGTCGCCGCACGACTTCCGGGCCTTTCCGGTTTCTGGAAGCCGTTTCCCGTCGAATACAAGCGCGGGAAGCCCAAGTCGCACCGGGCCGACGAAGTCCAGCTCTGCGCCCAGGCGATCTGCCTGGAGGAAATGCTCGGCGTGTCGATTCCCGCAGGGACCCTTTTCTACGGAGAACCACGGCGACGGACCGATGTTTCGTTCGATGCGGAGCTCCGAAGACTCACCGAAGAGGCGGCGCGAGGCGTTCGTGCCTTGATCGATTCCGGTGAAACGCCGGAGCCAACCTTCGTCAAGTGGTGCTCCTCGTGTTCTCTCGTCGAGGAATGCCGGCCGAAACTGGTTGCATCGCACCATTCGGTCAAAAGGTGGCTGGAACGGGAAATGGAAATCGCGAAAAGATGAAAAAGAGACAGGCTCTTTGCAGGCGAATATTCGACGCCCGTCACAACGAGGACTTTGTGATCGACATACATCGGTAAAGGAGATCGATACGATGATGGATTGGTGGAAAGAGAAGGATGCGGCGCTCATCTGCGAGGCGTCGAAACTCCATCCGGATTTTAACCGAATGGAGCAATTCCTGAAGGACGGCGCGAATGTCAATGCAGTCGAGTCCGATGGTGAAGAGAATCTTCTGTCACAAATCATTCTGGACCATGGTCGCGACACCGAAGATGGCGACAATGGCGAACAGGACTCCTTGCAGGAAGTTGTTCGCTTTTTCTTGGACCATGGATTCAATCCCGGAGCGGATGACGGGCGCGCCGGTGCAAAATGCCTGGTCAATATGTGCTGGTCGGCATGCATGAGTTCAAAGATTCCCGTTGTAAGAATGTTGCTTGACGCCGGATTTCAAGACATTCCCGAAGACGAAGATTCAAACGAATCCGACGAACGATTACCATCCGATGCAATCGCCACGAAAGCTTCATATCTTCACACATGCGAGCACGACTTCGTATCGGCAAACATCTTCGAAGCCATGTGGCAAATGATTGAGGCAAAGAAAGAATCTCGACATTATCACGGCATTGACAGATTTGAAACGGCATACGGGCGCACGCTCTTGAAAGTCTGGGTCTCAAAGCCGAAATCCGGAGAACCATTTTTCGACCTCGACAGGCCTCGCTCCAAGCATAGGAATTGTTTCAAGGACAATCTATTCTTTCAGGTTGATGGCGGCTATCTGTATTTACTGAATGGTGCGTACATGATTTTCAACACAGAACCGCCACAAGAAGAACTAACGGATGCGACGGAACGTTTTGCGTTTCTTGTCGGCTACAAAATAAGACTTATACGCCTGTCGAGAAATGAGATTCGAAAGGGTTCAACCATATATGGTCAGACAATCACGGAATTCTGCTTTGAGAATGACATGGTCCTACGAACACAGAACAACTTCGGAGAAGAACCGACGGAAGAAACCGTGACGTATTATTCCATCGGATGACTATGAAGAAGTTACTTAACATCCTTTACGTCCAGACGCAGGGCTCGTATCTCCGTCAGGAGGGCGAGACGGTCGTCGTGGAGCGCGAACGTGCCGTCGTTGCGCGCATTCCGATCCACACGCTGTCCGGCATCGTCTGCTTCGGCAATGTGCTGGATTTCGAGAGTCTGTTCCTCAAGGCCACCCTGACAAATTCGTTTTCGGATTCTTTCGGAACGGGCGCATTTTCGCTTGTATTCGACGGGATTTACGACGACGGCAAACTGTCCGCAGAAAGAACTTGCAAAAGTTTTTTTGCAAGTTCGCCAATGGATTTCGAGAGTCTGTCCCGGGTCTGTCCTCGGCCATGCGGTGTGGAACGGGTCGCGCGAAGGCGCGGCGGCAAGTGTCCTTGCCGCCCCGGCAACGGTCCAGAAGCGGGGCGCGACACCGCCAAACCTTTCCGCAAGCAGGTCGCGGAGGCCGACCTTCTCGACAACACCCCGGTCCTCGACCTCAAGCCCTACGTCCCGGCGGCGGACGCCTTCCCGGACGCCCGCGCGGGCTGAGTGGACGCCCAGGCGCCCGACCGGCGCGACGTCCGCGCGGGGGAGCCGCCCGTGGTCGTGGACGCCGCCCGCTGCGCCGAATACATCGACATCCTCAGGTCCTATCACCGCGCCGCCGGACCGCTCGTCCCGTCCATCGCCCAGCTCGTCCGCCGCAACGACGCCTTCCGCCGCTTCGTCGACTTCCTCCGCCCCGACTGGGACCGCGTCCGCGACCTGTGCCGGTAGTGCGGCCCCGTTCCCAGAACCGGGTTCCGCCGAGTCAGCGCCCGGCGAACTCCGCGAGGAGTTGCCGAATCTGCGGGAGGTAGTGGACGCCGCCGGCGAAGCAGGCGCGCCAGACGAGATCGGACGGAATGGAATCCGACAGGGCGTAGCCGGCGAGGCGCAGGAGGCTTTCCGCGTCCGCAAGCGGCATTTTGAGGGCGGCGGACATCGCGAGAACCGTGTCCTTCGACGGATGCCGGTCCGGGAAGGACATGATCTTGGAGTAGGCCGACCGGCTCAAACCTGCCGCCGTGTAGAACGGAACGGGATTGCCGCCATAGACGTCCTTCACGCCCTGCACGATGCGCCGGGAAAAGGCCCTCGAATCGAAAGTCTCCAACTCGCCGTGAAGAAAAGACCTTGTGCTTTCGACGCTTTCGTCAATGTAGCGAGGGCCGACGCTGTACCGTACGGCGGGCGGGTCCTCGCAGCCCATGATTACGGACGCTTCGTTTTCGCGCCTCTTCCGTTCCTCTTCCTTTCGTCGTTTCCGATCCTCCTCTTCGCTCTTGCATCTCGCTTCTTCTGCCCGGCGCCGTTCTTCCTCCTGTTTCCGCCGGAGCGCGGCAACCGCCGTCTCCGCAGCGTCGCGCGTCGCGGACAGGACGTCATCGGCGGCCGGAGCGGGCGGTGCAGGAGACGGATCGCCGAAACCGAAAAACCGTTTCAAGAGGTTCATGCGGAGGATTCTCGCAGAAACGGACGAAGGCTGCAACTTGGCGACGGCGCCGCCAACGCCGTCGCCAAGTTGCGAAAGGGAAACGAAACGTTGTTGACCGGTCGTCAACATTTGCGGCCAAGGGATTGACCCAGAACATTTCGTCTGGTAGAACAGACTCCCGCAACGAACGCAAAGAACCGCAATGAACGAACGAACCCTTGAATCCGATTTTCGGGAAGAGAATGCGAAACACCGCTTCTCGTTCGAACGGCTTCTCGTCCGACTCGTCCCCGCCGTCGCCGATCCGGCCTACGAACCGGCGATTTATGGGAATGGCTAAACTCTGGCGCTATTGCCCGAAGAGCGACTGGGTGGTAGACTTTGCGGTATGCTCAACCCCACAGAGTCACCATGTCTTCCGAAACCGAATCACGATGAAAAAAAAGAGAGGCAACCGTGAAGTCGCCTCTCTTAAACAACGCTTTTCAACGCGGTGTAGCCGCCGAGCGGCTAGGGACACGGTCTGCGTTATCTAACTTTGTCATAGACCGCACCTAATACTGGACTAAAACCCTCATAAAGTCAAGAACAAAATGAAGACAGAAAATCTTGGAATCCATTTTGATGTCGGACACGCCTCCATTGGCTGGGCCGTCACTTCGTTCCGCCAGGAGGAGGCCGAGTTTCTCCGAATTCTCGGAACGGGCGTCGTCCTGTTCCCGGCCGACGACTGCCTCGCCAACCATCGCAGGGCCTTCCGTCGTCAGCGGCGCCATGTTCGTGCCACGCGCCAGCGGATTGCGCGGATGAAAGCACTTCTTCTTTCCAGAGGCGTCCTTTCTGAAGGCGAACTCGACGCGAACACCACGGCAAGTCCGTGGAAGCTCGCCGCCGCCGCATTGCGTGGCAAGACCCTTTCGTGGATCGAGCTATGGAGCGTCCTCCGTTGGTACGCCCACAACCGCGGATACGACGGCAACGCCCTCTCGTGCCTCCGCAGCGGCCGCGGCGTCGATCCCGAGGACAGCAAGAAGAACGCGGCCGCCCGGGTGGCGATGACCCAGTTCGGAACCTCCTCGATGGCGGAAACGGTGTGCGCGTTCTTCGAAATCGATCCGGCGCAGGGGAAGTCGGCCTCCACGAAGCGCTTCAAGGGACTCAACCTCTCCTTCGACCGCGGCATCGTCGAGGCGGAGGCCATCCGCATTCTGGAAGCGCACATCGGCAAGCTTCCCGGTCTGGACCGAGACCTCGTCCATATCCTCACGGCGAGCCCCGTTCTGGAGCCCGCCTGCCTCCGCGGGCGCACCAACCTTCCGTTCCGAGTCCCCGCGAGGTTTTGGGGCGGCGTCCTCTTCGGGCAACTCGCGCCCCGGTTCGACAACCGTCTCATCGGAACCTGCCCGGTCTCCGGCCGGAAGCTCCCGCTGAAGGCCACGCCCGAGTTTCTGCTCTACCGTTGGGCGATGATGCTCGCGAACACCCGCGTCGGCGAGACCAACCGGCCGCTGTCCGCCGACGAACGGGCCGCGATGACGGAGCGGGTCCGTCTCGTCGGCGGCTTCGCCAAGGGGGCCTACAAGAAGGCGATTGCCAAAACGACGGGAGAAAAGGTCAGCAACATCGACGCGCTTCTGCTCGCGCCCGAGGCCGACAAGTCCTTGGTCTGCTATCCCGGACTCTACGCCCTTCACCAGAAAGGCCTCGACGATTGGCTCGATCCATCGGACGCGAAGAAGCTGGCGCACCGGATGTTCCGCGGCAAGACATTCCGCGTGCGGGACGTCGCCGCGCTCGTTTCTGCCGACCGGAAGTCCGCCTTCGAGAACTGGTTCAATGGCGCGGCCTCAAATGGAAGAGGAAAGAAGAAGACCGACGACGAGCGCTGGAACGCGCCGGTCGCGGCCGACCTTCCGTCCGGACGCGCGCCGTTCGCGCGGGAAGTACTGGCGAAGGCCGCATCCGAGGTTCTCGCCGGAATCGATCCGCGCGAGAAGGGCGGCGTCCTCTACCGCGACGCGACGGAGGAAGACGCCCTGCCGGAGTCGGCAATCGACCGCGAGACGAACAACCATCTCGTCCGCCATCGCGTAAAGATTCTCCTTCGGCTGCTGAAGGACGTCGTCCATGACTACGCGGAGAACAACCCCGCCCGCGTGTCGCAGGTCACGATTGAGATGGCCCGCGACCTCAAAGACCTGTCCGGTAAGACGAACAAGGAGATCGAAAGCGAGATGACCCTCCGGACGGCCCAGCACAATCGTGTTGCGAAGAAGCTGGCCGAGTTTCTCGAATGCGACGTATCCCACGTATCGGCCGGACTGATCCGAAAGGCAAGGATTGCGGAGGACCTTTCCTTCACGTGCCCATACACGGGAGCGAAATACGATCTTCAGGACATCAGGTCGGGAACGGTCGACCGTGAGCACATTCTTCCCCGGTCGCAGCGGGCGACCGACTCACTGGACTCCCTGGTGCTTTCCTTCACGGAGGTGAACCGGATGAAAGGCGCCCGGTCCGGTTTGGAGTTTGTCCGGGAATGCGGCGGGCAGCGCGTTCCGGGCCGCGAGAATCTCGTCGTTCTCCGCGAAGAAGAGTATCGGAAGCTTGTCGAGGATCTGCGTCCCGCGCAATCGACGAACTTTCCGGAGGATCGCCGTCGGCAAGAGCGCAGGAAGGAGAATCTTCTCCGCCTGCGCGCGACGGACATCGGGATGACCGAAGGGATGCTTACGCGAACATCCTATATCACGACTCTCGCGATGAAGGCGGTCCGCGGCTATTTCGCCGATTGCGGACGTATGCCGCGCCTTGTCTCCGTCCCCGGTCGCGTCACCGCGTTCTTCCGGACGCAATGGAATCTACTCGGACTTCTCGCCCGGACCGATCCGAGGGTGCTGGACGAACGCGGCGAACTCCGCCTCAAGTCGGAGATCCGCGACATCACTCACATGCACCACGCGGTCGACGCCATCACCCTTGGACTCGCAGCGACCCTTCTTCCCGCCGACGGTTCCTTCTGGGCGACCATCTGCAAGCGCCGCGTGACGGCGACGGAAGAGTCCGCGCTCCGGAAGCTTCGCGTTTTTCGCTTCTCCGCAAACCACGAGCCCGCGCTCGTCGGACTTCCCGCCTTCCTATCCGATTCCATCGTTCGGGCCCTCGCGGAAAAGCGTGTCGTCATCCATCAACCGCAAGAACGCCGGGGTCTTCTTCTCGAACAGAACGCATGGGGTGTCGTCAGGGAAGAAGGGGACAAGGTTGTTATCCGTCAGCGAGCGCGGGACGAGAAAGGCAAACGGATTCCTCCAAAGACGAAGACGGTACAAAGATCCGCGGTGTTCGGGCTGGAGCCCGAGGGCGGCCAAGGCAAGCTAAAAGCCATCAAGGGCGTTTTGGTTCGCAGCGGCAACTTCGGCGTCGCGCTGTCGCCGACGCCCACGGTCATTCCGGTCTTCAAGGTCTGGAAGACGCTCGGCGGAATGAAAGACGGAAAGCGCCTTCCAGCCATCGTGCGGAACGGATGTCTCATATTCGTTCCAAAAGGAACATATCAAGGTGTCTGGCGCGTCAAATCGGTCAAGAACAATCAGTCGGGCATCGCGTTGGATCTCGTGGTTCCCCAAGCCATTGCGCCCGTCAACAAGAGTGCGACATCTCGCATCAATGCAAAACTGTCCACGATGATACGTGACGGCTTGAAGATTCTTGAACCCCGATACACCGGAATCAGTCTGTGTCCTACCACTTCGTCGATATCTCCGAACCCGGCGCCGTCGTCTCCGTAAAGGACCGGCAGCTTGCTTGCAGAACAAAGGACGGGCAAGTTCGCTCCGTTCCGCTGGAGGATGTCGGCGCCGTCCTGGTGACATCCTTCTCGGCGCTTCTCCACAGCAGTTTCCTCGTCGAATCCGCCAAGGCGCGGATCGCCGTGGTTCTCTGCGAACGGTTCAAGCCCGTTTCGATCCTGTTGCCGGTTGTTCGTGGAGGGGATACCTTGCTGACCCGCGCACAGATCTCCGCGTCCCCGAGACTTCGTGACACCCTGTGGCGGAAGACGATCGACGCCAAGGTCGCGAACCAGCTCACGCTGCTGGAGAGCTTGTCCGACGACCATGCCTTGCTTGACGCTTTTCGTGTCCAAGCGAAGCGGACCGACCCCGGGCGCGAGGGGAACTGCGCCCGAATTTATTGGGAGGGGTTGGCCGCCCGCCTTGGCGAGGAGCGCTTCCGACGGTGTCGCGAGGAAGATGGACTGAACGCCCTTCTCAACTACGGATACGGAGTCCTTTTGACCCGAGTCCTCCAGAAGATGCTCGCGATCGGGCTCGATCCGATGTATGGAGTGGGGCATGCCGTCCGGGAAAGGGCCGCGCCGCTCGCCTACGATCTGATGGAGCCGTTCCGCCCCGTCTTCGACCGGGGCGTCGTCGCCTGGGTGGAAGATCGTGCCGCGACCGGAGACCGGCTTGTCGTCGACTCCGGCTTCAAACGGGCGATGCTGGACCTCGTTCATCGCAGAGAACCAGCGAAAGACGGTTCCTCGCTTTCACTCGACCATACGCTGGATCGCTCCATCGGAAGTCTGCGGGAAGCCTTCCTCACAGGCAAGACGACGATCTACAAACCATGGATACGAAGAAGTTCAAAATGGGATGGCTGATGGTCTGTTTTGACTTGCCCGTGCTCACAAAAGAGCAGCGCAAGACGGCAACGAAGTTCCGCAAATGGCTTATCGACGACGGATACCAAATGATCCAGTGGAGCGTCTACGCGCGTCCCTGCGTGACCTTCTCCAGACAAGAGACGCATTTGCGGCGACTGGAAACCGCCGTCCCGGAGGAAGGCTCCATACGCGCCTTGTTCGTGACCCGAGCCCAGTGGGAGAGGGCCTATTCCATCAAGGGCAGCCCTGCGAGACATGCTCCTCTTGAAGAAATTCCACAACAAATGCTCTTTTGGTAGCAATTACAGGGGTCGCAAAATTGCAGTCTGGAGAACTCGTCTCAGTTTGAAAAGTGATCTATGGCAAAGCGTCGAGGCGTCAAGGGCGCAAAAACGCCCGGTTCAGCTCAGTTTGAAAAGTGATCTATGGCAAAGCTGCGAGCCGCTTTTCGTTTTGGCCCGGCTGGTTCAGCTCAGTTTGAAAAGTGATCTATGGCAAAGCACGCAGGTCAAAGCGTTCATCGAGGCGCAGTTCAGCTCAGTTTGAAAAGTGATCTATGGCAAAGCCCGTCGAAATTCGTGGAAATCTACCGAAAGTTCAGCTCAGTTTGAAAAGTGATCTATGGCAAAGCGGATGCGGGATGCTGCTGGGCGGGTGCCGGGTTCAGCTCAGTTTGAAAAGTGATCTATGGCAAAGCGGCGGCAGCGAGGTCGCAATCGTCCTCGGCGTTCAGCTCAGTTTGAAAAGTGATCTATGGCAAAGCCAGGAAATCCGCCAGGACTGGGCCGTCTCCGTTCAGCTCAGTTTGAAAAGTGATCTATGGCAAAGCCTGTGTGGTGTTGTGCATTTGTGCGATCTCGTTCAGCTCAGTTTGAAAAGTGATCTATGGCAAAGCTACGAGATGTCGCGCGACGCCGCCGCCGTGTTCAGCTCAGTTTGAAAAGTGATCTATGGCAAAGCACCAAGCAGGGCAACTTCGACGACGGCCGGGTTCAGCTCAGTTTGAAAAGTGATCTATGGCAAAGCGACCGCGCCCATGCCGCCTTTCGCCCGGACGTTCAGCTCAGTTTGAAAAGTGATCTATGGCAAAGCGTCGTCACGAGCTACCTGCGCGCGCCCGGCGTTCAGCTCAGTTTGAAAAGTGATCTATGGCAAAGCACGCAATCACGAATCTTCGAGCGGGACAACGTTCAGCTCAGTTTGAAAAGTGATCTATGGCAAAGCGAGGAGCTCGACAACGCCGTGATCGACGCGGTTCAGCTCAGTTTGAAAAGTGATCTATGGCAAAGCCCGGTCAAGATCAAGCAGAAGGCCCGCTCCGTTCAGCTCAGTTTGAAAAGTGATCTATGGCAAAGCCGCGAAGGCCTGCGCGTGTACCTCGATGGCGTTCAGCTCAGTTTGAAAAGTGATCTATGGCAAAGCCTTGTCGTGGCCGACGTATGCGCCATTTTGTTCAGCTCAGTTTGAAAAGTGATCTATGGCAAAGCGCGGGAGGCGTCATGGGCGAAATCAAGGAGTTCAGCTCAGTTTGAAAAGTGATCTATGGCAAAGCCGACTCGAACTCTCCGTGCCGGAATCCTCCGTTCAGCTCAGTTTGAAAAGTGATCTATGGCAAAGCGTCGCGGACGTTCTTGATGATCAACCCGTGTTCAGCTCAGTTTGAAAAGAGATCTATGGCAAAGCCTGCCCGACGAGGTGCCCTTCTCCTGGCAGTTCAGCTCAGTTTGAAAAGTGATCTATGGCAAAGCCCCGCACACGCCAACATCTACGAGCAGACGTTCAGCTCAGTTTGAAAAGTGATCTATGGCAAAGCTAGGTTGACGTTGGGTTTCCGTTCGGTTTGGTTCAGCTCAGTTTGAAAAGTGATCTATGGCAAAGCGCACGACTTGCACTTGGCGCATTTGACTTGTTCAGCTCAGTTTGAAAAGTGATCTATGGCAAAGCCGCGCCCGTCTGGCGGGCCGTGGCTCGATGGTTCAGCTCAGTTTGAAAAGTGATCTATGGCAAAGCCGATATTGCTCAAAGCATTGGAAAATCAATGGGGAACAACAGCATTTAAGAAACAAAACTTGTTCCACTATGCCAAAGGATCGCTGAATTTGTCAAAGAACGGGAACATTCTAACAAATAGCCCACGACTTTCAATCATAAAATTCTTACTGGACATTCCCCATTTTTTTCGCGGGCGCGCCGAAACGCCTCGCGGGGCGTTCC
>CAMNCG010000110.1 GCA_946534105.1 uncultured Verrucomicrobiota bacterium | reverse complement strand
GGGTCCCCAGCTGTTCCAGGCGGTGTCGGAGTCCTCGTTTATGATCAGCCGATTGTCGGGTTTCGTCCGCGCCAAAATGAGATTTTGTTCGAGGCTTCCCGTCGCATCCAAATGGATGGCGCTTTTCGCCGCCTGTTCGGCTGTTGTGGTCTTCCCGCACCATTTCGCGCTCGATGGCGCAATAGCTTCCGGCGGAAGGGGACGGAATTTCCATGTCGTTGACCTTCACCCGCGCCCCTTCCGCAAAGGCGGGAATGCGGATCTTGAGGGAGAAGCGCAGCGTCTTGCGCCCGTGACACTCGATTGAGACGTGACTGTCGCAAGGGTAGCGGGTGTACAGCTTGAAGTCCGCCCTTTCGCCGAGGGCCGGCACAAGGACGCCCGCGCGTGGACCGGCGACGGGGAATGCGCCTTCGCCGACGGCATTTCCGTCGGCGAAAGCGTCGCGCCGGGCGAACCCGTCGCGATTCCCGACGCAGGAGACAATGCGACCGCCAGGTTCTTCCGGATAAAAATCCAGATCGCGCAGCCCTAGCGACCATGCGGAAATTACTCGCGCAAAATCCGCGAAGTTCGCAACGAGGACGTTGCGGCAATCGGGTGGGGCGAGACATCGCGGCGGCGGGGCGTAGCCGCGCGGCTGCCGGATGATAGGCGTTGCCTGTCGGAAATGCCGATTTGAAACGGCAACGCCTTGGCGGCCTTTCAGTCGTTCAACTCCACGAACAGCGGCTGCATGGGCGGAAGGGTCAGGCGGCGCGGGACGGGTTTCATTTCGAGCAGGTCGATGCCGTCCGCCTCCAGTTCCACCTCGACGGGCTCGCGCAGATGGTTGCACAGCGCGATGCGGCGGACGCGGTCCTTTTCGTATCCGTGCGTTTCAACTCCGAATACGGGACGCGCAAGCCGCGGCCTGAGCGGAAGATTCCAGCTCGGCGCGACACGCGCAAACACCTCGAATGCGGTTTCCGGATTGAGTTCGAAGAAGATGTCGGCCACGGTGTCGGACGGCTTGCCGTCGAAGAGGTCTTCGCCGGTCTTTTCGACCGCCGCCGCGCGAGAAAGGCTTGGCCAAGGGGTCGGTTCGGCGCGGGCGCGGCCTGAATCGTCGAACTGCAGTTCCGCGCCGATCGCCACGATCCGGACACCGCCGGCCTCCAGCCGCTTCAGCGCAGCGACGGACGAATCCGGAAGATGCGTGACGCCGGGCAGGATGATCACCCGCGCGTTTTCCAGTGGCCGCCGCCATTTTCCGTCCTCAAGGAAGCGCGCGAGAAATTCCTCCGTCACGAATCCAAGCGGTTCGCCGAGAAAGGATGCGGCGGCGTAGCATCCGCTGTGACGCGTTCCCAGCACCATGGACGAAAGCGACCACATCATCAGGACTGTCGGCGGTTCGGACTGAATGGGCGCGATTTCGTCGGACAGGCGCGCGAGATCCAGCTGGCATCGGCCCATCGCCTCCAGGCACTCCGGACGCTCTGGGGCAAGTCCGAAGAACACGCGTTCATTCGGCTTCCCGCGCTGCCAGCACCATTGCGCCGACATGCGAAGGCCGTGCATCGCCTCCTGCCAGAGCGCGGAGTAGCAGTGGACCGGCGACACGTCCATGCCGGCGCTGTCGTCCGGCAGGATGTGGTTTTCGGTGTTCATGAGCGGCTTGTCGGCGAAACTGCGCAGAAAGTCGCTCGCCATTTGGTGCGACGCCCAGCGGTTGGGCCACTTTCCGCGCGGTTCCGGAAAATAGACTCCGTCGTGGTCGAGGAGGTCGAACATTTCCGCGAAGCGCATGCCGTCGTTGGACCAGAACGGAAAGCCGTAGCGCGTCTTCGTGTCAGGCGAACCAAGCGAGGTGTCGATCAGCAGCTTGGAGTGGAGGGGCACGTGCGGAGCGACGGCCTTGACCGCCTTGACGAGTGTTTCGTGGAAATCGGCGAACGCCCTGCGATTGCACCGCACGAATTCCAGCCCGCGCGGCGTCTTTGGCAAATCCGGCCAGGCGGGCATTTCGACGTCGGCGAACGAGCCGTAGTCCGTGTTCCAGAGTGCGTTCATGTTCCCGACGGAACCGTAGCGGCGCGCAAGCCATTCCGTCCACAACGCGCGCAGATGCGGGCATTTCGAGCCATTCCCCGTTCCTGGTTCGTTCGAAAGGCAATACGCCAGCAGCGCCGGATGGTCCTTCGTCAGATCCGCCGCGCGCGTCTGGAAGTCCGTGATGGCATCCACGACGCGCGGATCATGGACGCAAAATCCCATGAAATGGTTTTTGCAAACCTTCGAGGCCGGGCTTTCCGCGATTGCCCAGCCAGCCATGTAGTGCGGACAGAGGTGGAAGTCGAACGCCGTGTCGGATTCGAGGCACCGGTCCGCGACGGTGCGGAAATTGTCAAGGGCGTTCGTGGCGACGACGCCCCTTGCGGGCATGAGATCGCGCAGTCCGACTTCGCGCTGGAGGAAGTTGCCGCCCATCGCGTTGAGCCTGGCGACGTCGCGCTGGGCGTGCCAGAAGTGGCCCCATCCGTTTAGCATGACGGGGACGCCCTCCTCCACGCGTCCGTCCGGCCACTCGCGACGACCGAGCGGAATGCAGCCGCGCAACTCCACGTGTCCGGAGCGGAAACGCGGCACGGGCTTGTCCGCCTCTTCGCCCGAGGCGACGCGTCGGGCGGAGGCGAGGGCGCGGGGCGCGATCCGGGCGAGTTCGCGCGCGACGCGCTCCGCCCGGTTCGTCATGCCCCACGGCAGGTCTTCGGAGTCGATGGCGTCCAGCGAATACCGGATCACCTCGTAGGACATCCGCGCATACTGCCCCTGTCCGCGAGACTCCAGTTCCGCGACAACGTCGCCAAGTTCGGCGCATGCCGCGCGGACGGCGGAAAGCCGCTCCTCCACCTCGGGCGCGAGCGCGGCGGTCGCGCCGCCGGCGGCGAGGCACGCAGTGAGCGCGGCAACGAAGGACTTGGCTATTTCCATTTCCGATCCGCCGTCCTGGGGTCACCGGAGCGTGAGAATCGTGGCCCGTTCCGGCTTGAAGAACTCGGACCATTCGAAAACCGGCGAAACGCCGCCCTCGTAACGGGCCACGTCAACCGCGCGATTGTAGGCGACTTCGTCGGGCGTCAGGGTGCGGTCGTAGATGCGGATCGAGCGGAAACTGTTCACCGTTCCGTTCCCCTGCGGCCCGTTGCCGCCGACTTTCAGCTTCAATTCAGATGGCCAGGTCCACACGACATCGCCCACCCCCGTGTTTTGCGTCAAGGACGCTCCATTCTGGTAGCTGTGGCCGCCGGCCCCTCCGGTTCCGGCCGACATGTCGGCGGACCAGGTCCGCCAACCCATCTGTCTGACATTGCCTGGGGTGTATGCCCCTGAATTCCAGATCCTCCACCAGCCAGCCGAGCGACTGCCATTGGGTGCGGTTGTCAGGAACGAACCGAATGTTCCCCTATAGCCCATGCGCCCCACGTTCGGGACCTCGATCAAAGTGCCGAAATCGTAATTCGCGTTGTTGCCGCTGTTTTGCTGCGGCCCGTGGTAACTGTCGAGCTTGGTGTAGGCCTCGTAGAAGAGCGCTTTGTAGGCCGGGACGACGTTTTCGACCGACCAGTGCACGTTGCTGGAAATCTGGACGCAGTCCGCCGACACGGCATCGGAGGACAGCAGAGGCAGATCGTTCCCGCCAACCAAATCCCTCCACGCCGACAGGTTGACCGAACCGGGCGCGTGACGGCCGGAGTTTTCCGTCGCGTCGTATTGGAGAACGAGGCCGTTCGTCACGTAGTCCGATGCCGAAAGCGGGGCTTCCAGCAGAAAGCGGCAGCCTCCGCGAACCGAGAGATACGCTGACGCGGCCTCGGGAACCGCGACCGTCGCCGACATGGCGCCGGCCGCGACGTTGCAGACAAAATCGCACCCCGCATAGGCGTTCGTGGCGGTTCCGGCGTCCCTCGGGCCGTATGCCACGTAGAGGCGACGGGACTGGGCCGCCCCGGCAAAGGAAAGCGTCGCCGACGCAGACGCGGAACCGAGGTTGGAAACTCTTTCGACGGCAAGGGCCGTCGGCGCGTAGGCGGGGCCGGAGGCGGCCTGCGAAAAGACGCCGCCCTCGAAGCGTGCGACATCGATCGCGCGGTTGTAGGCGACCTCTTCCGCCGTCAGCTCGCGGTCGTAGATGCGGATGGAGCCGATCTTGTTGATCGTGCCGTGCGTTCCGTCGTTTCCGCTGACGCGGAGCGTAAGCTCGGCCGGGCGCGCCGTCGTCAGGTGGCTCCGTCCCTGTCCGTCGAGTCCCTTGACCTCTCCGTTGGTGTAGCGGACGCCTATGGTGGCAAGACTGGCAAGTGGCGCCATGTAGGCGGACCAGGTCCGCCATTTCGGGTTATTGCGGTCGCACAGGTCCGCGCCCAGATTGCCGTAGGGGCCGACTTTATACGTCTGCCGGAAGCCAAGCGTCACGCCAGTGGTGTTTGTGGGGACTACGGTGAGAAACGCGTGATGCCCCCAAAAGCCCAGCCGCCCGACGTTCGGAACTTCCATCAGAGTTCCGTAGTCCGTCTCCGAATTGTTGCCGGCCCAGGGAACGAGGTTGCTCACCGACGTGTACACCTCGAACATGAGCGGCATGTAGGAGTCGATGACGTTTCCCGCGGTTTCGTGAACGTTCGTGGAAACCGTCACGTAGTCAGCCGAAACGGCATCGTCCTGAAGGAGCGGAAGGTCGTTCCCGCCGATCAGGTCCTTCCATGCGGACGGCGCGTCCTCGTGGAGTCCGTATCCGGCGTTTTCGCGCCCGTCGTATTGGAGAACGAGACCGCGCTGGATGTAGTCCCGCGCCGTGGCCTCGCGCGGCAGAAAGGCGCGGGCGACTTTCCACGATGTTCCGCAACCGGCTGGCAGGGCAATGCCGGAAAGGGAGGTCGCCCCGGCCGGGACGTCGGCTACCTTGACGGAATTATCCCAGGCGGCCGCGTCCGCGCCAGCATCGGTCAAGCCGTATCCCAGGACAAGTTCCCGGGCGGTTTCGCTCGCGTCGAAAGAAAACTCTGCGGTGGCGCAGTCTTCGTTTATTTTCATGCCGACCGCCGCAGACGCGCAAAGCGGGGCCGCGAGCGCCAATGCAAAAAACGAGGCAAATGCAAGGCCGCGGCGTTTCATGTGTGTCGTTTTCATGTCCGTTTCTCCAATTTCTGGTTTGTTTTCGTGAGGTCAGTGAAACTTCGGGAGCCAGTCGCCGTGCGCCTTGATGAGGTCGTCGCAGAGCGAGCGGATCTGGTCGATCGTGAGTTCACCCGCGGTGTGCGGATCGAGCATCGCCGCCTGATAGATACACTCCCGGCGGCCGGTGAGCGCCGCCTCGACGGTCATCAGCTGCACGTTCACGTTCGTGCGGTTGTAGGACGCGCAGACTTCGGGCAGGTTTCCGACGCGGCAGGGTTGAACGCCGTTTCCGTCGACGAGGCAGGGAACTTCGACGCACGCCTGCGGAGGAAGATTCGCGATGAGTCCGTCGTTGAGCACGTTTCCGGCAATGCGGTCCGGCTTGTTTTCGACAATCGCCTCCATGATGCGCGAGGCGTATTCGCGGGAGCGCTCGTGGGAGAGGTGTTTGTTTTCGACGAGTTCGCGCCCCATTTTCTTCCAATCCTCGATCTGCACGCGGCAGCGGCGAGGATATTCGTCGAGCGGAATCGCGTATTCGGGAACGAGCTGCGGCGCCGCGTTTTTGATGAAGTGGACGACGTATTCCGAAAGATGCTCCGAACTCTCCGTGACGTAGTATCCGGTCCGGAGCATCATTTCGATTCGGACCATGTTCGGATTCTTTTCCTTCGGGTCCATCGCCCTGCGCCACTGCCGGAGCTTTCTAGCGGCGGCGGCCTTGATTTCCGGATACAGGTCGCGCCCATTGTGCTCGATCTTGAGGAGCCAGGCCATGTGGTTGATGCCGGCGATGTAGTCCACGACTTCGCCAACCGGATACTTCGCATCCAGACCGAGAGTTTCCAGCAGACTCTTGGAGCAGACCTGCACCGAATGGCAGAGCCCGACCGTCTTCACGCCCGTGCCGCGCAGCATTCCGCCCGTGAGAATCGCCATCGGATTCGCGTAGTTGAGAAACCACGCCTTCGGGGCGACTTGCTCGACGTCGCGGGCGAAATCAAGCATGACCGGAAGCGTGCGGAGCGCCCGGAAAATGCCGCCGATGCCCAGCGTGTCGGCGATCGTCTGGCGCAACCCGTATTTCTTCGGCACTTCGAAGTCGGTGATCGTGCATGGATCGTAACCGCCGATCTGGACGGCATTGACGACAAAATCGGCTCCTTCCAAGGCCTTTTTCCGCTTTTCGACGCCGAGAAACGACTTGATCCGTGCGCGTCCGCCGTTGACGTTCGCGTTGAGCGCGTCGAGCATCCGCCTCGATTCGCGCAGGCGCGCGCCGTCGATGTCGTAGAGGGCAATGTCGCTTTTCGCCAGCGCGCCGCAAAGCATGCAGTCGCCAAGGACGTTCTTGGCGAATATGGTGCTTCCCGCGCCAATGAAAGTGATTTTTGGCATGGATTCCGTTTCCTTTTCCGTGATGTGCGGCGCCCGCTCCGACCGCGCAAAAGGACGGACTGCGCGGAAGGCGGGGCCGGAAACAATCCTACACCATGTTCGGCAAAACATGTATAGTTTTGCCAAAGAAAATCAGACGAACCGGTTCCGGGACCGCCATTCCTTCATGGAGACGCCCATGCGCTTGCGGAAGATATACTTGAGGGCGATGTCGGAGCGATAGCCGCACATCCCGGCGATGGCGCCGATGGCGATGTTCGTGTCGGAGAGGAGCGAACAGACCTTTTCGAGCCGCACATGCTGTATCTCCTCCAAAACGGAGTGGCCGAGCGCATCCCGGAAGCGCATCTCGAAGAGCCACCGCGAGCAGGGCACGCTCCTGGCCAGGTCGGCGGCGGTCAGGCCGTCGCAGGCCTCCCGGCGAATGCGCTCCACGGCTTTGAGAACGAGATTGAGCTTGCTTCCGGCCCCCAGCGTCGATTCGCGGCGGACTGTCATGAGCGGAAGAATCGAGGGGGCGGGCGCCGCCGCGCCTCCCGATCCGGACCGCAGCCGCCGGGCGATGGTTTTCGCGGCGGCGAATCCGGCCCGCTCGAAGTCGATCTGGATGCTGGAGATCGTGGGCGACGCCGATTCGCACAGGGCGACATGGTTGTCGACGCCAAGGAGAATGAGTTCCCGGGGAATGCCGCGGCCGGCCTTGCGCGCGGCGGCGGCGACTTCGGCGGCGACGAGATCGTTCACGGCGAAGACTGCGGTCCGGCGCGGAAGGGAGGCGATCCACGACGCCAGACGCGCAGCGCGCGCGGCGGCCCTCTCGCCTGGCACCGGGCGAAACGCCGCGCAGGGCGTCTTCGACCTGGCGGCCTCCTCCTCGAAACGCCTCGCCCGCACGCGCGAAAACTCGAAAGCCGGGTCCATTCCCACGACCGCATACGCGGCCGGCCTGGAAAACGCCAGTTCGCGGAACGCGGCGACGGCCACGGCCTCGTTGTCCGTGCTGAGCCGGACGCCGTTTTCCGGCACGGCGCGGGACGCATGGAGATACACGACAGGCACCCCGTCGAGCGCCGAAGGGGATCCGGGCAGCCCGTCGTCGGTGCATTCCCAGACGCATCCGACGACCGGGGCGTGCTTCCGGAAAAGGGCCGCCAGCCGGGATTTCCTTGATTCGGCGGCGGAAAACGCCCCCGCCGCCCAACCGCGCGAGGCGGCATAGCGGCGCATGCCGGCGAGCGTCATCTGCGGGATGTGCGCGTCCGGATCGGTGTTGAGGTAGAGGATCGTGGCGGACATGTGCGGCCTGTCCGGTCGAACCAGCTCCCGCCGCTACGCCTCATACAGCTTCGCGGCGCAATCGACGAGCTTGCGCGTCTCGCGGTCGAAAGAGAGGCCGATGAGCCAGATTGGCTTGCCCGAGGCGCGATACGGATCGGCGTAGCCCTTTTCGCGGAGCTGGGCGAACGCCTCATCGACCGGCTCGCCGACCTTGAGCTCGAAGATGCAGGTCAGCGCGGGATGGTCGGCCACGATGTCGGCGCGGCCGCTTGCCTGCACGTCCTCCATCCGAAAGCGGAATCCGCAGCCGGCCAGCAGAAACGACAGGCATCGCCCGTATGAGTTCTCATGGACGCTTCCTTCCGTCGATCCGTAGGCCATCGCCGCGTAGAGGGATTTCAGGCCCTCGAAAAATTGCGGCCATTTCGCATTGAGGAGCTTCTTGCCAAGCGAGGCCGCCCAGGCGTTGCTCTGCCGGGCGGCGACCCCCGCCATGAGCGTGCACAGGTCGCGACGGACTTCTTCGTCCGGCACGCCGAGCGTGTAGCTTTCCGTAAGCGGTTCGTAGTCCTTGATCGTCAGATAGCCGGACTGGAACAGAAGCGCGATTGCGGAAAGGTTGTTCAACTCCGCGACATCGAACTCGGACGCATCTACATCTTCAACGGCTTCCGGGTTGACTTGGAGGACATCCTCGCGCTTGAGGAAGTTCATCAGCATCGAGGGCCGTCCCGTCGTCGCCCACGTGGCAGAAAAGTGCCTTTTCTGGTCTTTCAGCGTGTATGCGACGGATATCGGGTTGTAAACGGTTATCTCGCTCTCCGGCGAGAAGCGGAAGCCGTTGTACCAGCGCTTCATCTCCGCGCGGTAGTCCTCGTAGGAAAGCCCCATCTTCGCGGCGTGGACGCGCATGTGCGGCTCGAAGTATTCACCGAGCTCCTCCTCCGTGTAGCCGAACATCGTGGCGTAGGAGTCGAGCATCGACACGTCCTTGATGTTGCTCAGGGCGGAGAAGACGGAAAGCTTGGTGAACTTGGATACGCCGGTCATGAAGAGGAAGCGGATGTCGCCGGTGCGCGACTTCATCTGCGCGTAGAGCGACGACATCCTGTCGCGGATCTTCCCGGCCTTTTCGGCATCCGCCAACGCATGCCCCACCGGCGCGTCGTATTCGTCGATCAGAATCACCACCCCTTCGCCGAACTCGTCGGGACGCTCCTTCGCGTCCCGACGCGACTTCTCCGCGAGAAAATCAATTGCATCGCCGAAATTCTGCCAGCAAGACTGAGCGTCATCGCAGTCGAACCCCGCGTATCGCAGCTGCTTGTTCACGTATGACTCGAAGTCCGCCGCAAACTCCTCGACACTAATCGTCGTGAGTTCATTGAACCGGAAATAGATCACGGGGTGCTTGAGCCACTTCCAGTCCGTCCGCTCGATGGCGAGCCCCTTGAACAGCTCCCGCCGGCCATTGAAGAGATTCTTCAGCAGCGAGACCGTGAGCGACTTCCCGAAGCGCCGCGGACGCGAGACGAACACGATGTTCGAATTCCTGTCGGAGACAAGCTTGTGGACAAAGGCCGTCTTGTCAACGTAAATCGCATCGTTTTTGCGAAGTTCCGCGAAGTCATCGCTAACGTCGTTGATTTTAGGCAGTGTCTGTTCCGTGTCTTGCATGGCGGAAATCATACCACAATGCGCGGCGGAAGCAAAGTTGAAGTGAACTTTTCGGGGTCCGTCCCTCTCCTTCACCTCTCCTTCCCGGCGGATCTTCCGCAAGGGGGCGACGCCGCGGGATCAAAGCAGGGAGAGTTCCCCCATGCGGCGCGACAGGCTTGCGAAATGGAAGTAGCCGGCGCTCTTCCCGTTCGGCAGGTCTTTCCCCGAATAGACGACCGTCCGGCTGGCGATGGCGTCGATGCCGCCGGAGAGCCGGTCCATGTTTTTCGTGAAGTCGGGCGAGTAGCTGGCCGCCGCCTTGATTTCAAAGAGGTGGATGCGCCGTCCCTGCTCCGCGACGAGGTCAACCTCCGTCCCGCTCCTGTCGCGAATGAAGTAGAGGTCCGGCGGAAGCCCGCGATTCAGCTTGGCCTTGAAGGCCTCCATGACGACCATGTTCTCGAAAATCGCGCCGAAGAGCGGATCCCGGGAGATTTGGGACTCCTCCCGGATGCCGAGAAGGTGTGTCAGCAGCCCCACGTCGGTGAAGTAGATTTTTGGCGCCTTGACGAACCGTTTGCCGAAGTTCCTGTAATAGCAGGGGAGCACCGTCACGATGAAGCACGCCTCCAGAATGGAGACCCAGCCCTTCACCGTCGGCATGCTCACGCCGATGTCATTCGCAATCGACTGGAAGTTGACGAGCTGCCCCGCGCGTCCGGCGAGGACGCGCAGGAAGAGGTCGAACTCTCGGCGATTCCTGATGTTCGCGATCTGGTTGACATCCCGCTCGACGTACGTGGCGAGGTAGTTTTCGTAGAGATCGAACGGAGCGATCGCCTCGTCGTAGAGCCTGGGCATGAAACCGCAGTGCATGAACGCCTCCCTCGACAAGGATTTTCCGGCGGCTGCAAGTTCGGACATGGAGAGGGGAAGCAGGGTGGCCATGGCGACTCTTCCCGCGAGGGACTGGGAGATTCCCTCACGCAGGGATGGCTGGTGCGAACCGGTGAGGATGAACATTCCCTTCCTGCGCGGCTCCGCGTCCACCGCGACCTGGATCCTGCTCAACAGTTCGGGCAGGCGTTGCACCTCGTCGAGGATGAGCGGCGGGGGGTGGTTGCGAAAGAACGACGCGCCGTCCGCAAGGGCCTCGTGGAGCGTGTCGGGGTTTTCAAGGTTTAGGTATTCGTGGTCGGGGAACACCGCTCTGGCAAGCGTCGTCTTCCCCGATTGACGGGGCCCCGTAATGGACACCACCGGGAAAATTCCCGCCATCCTTCTTGCGTATTCCGCCGCTTCGCGCAGTATCATGGTTCGCCTTCCTTTTGCGTTTGCAGAACAACATACCACAGCGCCTCGGCTATTTCAAGATTCTACTTTAAAGTAGCGAAACAATGTCTCAAGACGCGTAGAGGTCTGACCCTCCTGCCTTCCAAGACGCAGGGCGCGCCGGAGCCGGGCGGCCCCTGGGGCGAAGTGACGGAAGAAAGCCGCTTCTTCCGCGTGAAGGCGGACCTGCCGGAGTAGGCGGGCGCGATCAGGCGAGCCAGGGGGCCGTCGGGGAAGAGGTCGCAGCGACCGCCGCCGGCGGACCTTCGGCGACGACTTCGCCGCCGGCCGCGCCGGCGCCGGGACCGAGATCGACGATCCAGTCGGCGGCGCGGAGGACCTGCGGGCGGTGCTCGACGACGATGACCGTGCCGCCGGCATCGCGGAGGGATTCGAGGGCGCGCAGGAGGAGATTCACGTCTCGGGCGTGCTGGCCGGACGCAGGTTCGTCGAGGAGATACAGCGTCCCGGCGCAGGCGGGCGAAGCGAGTTCCGCGGCGAGAAGAAGCCGCTGCGCTTCGCCGCCGGAGAGCGTCGAAACGCGCTGCCCGAGCGAGAGATAGCCGAGTCCAAAGGCTTCGAGCGAAGCGAAGAGCCTGGCGAGCGCAGGCACGGCGCGGAAAATCCCGGCGGCCGCCGAGACGTCGCACGCAAGAATGTCGGCAATCGAGCGACCGCTCCAGTGCACGTCAAGCGTCTCGCGGTTGTAGCGGGCGCCGCCGCATTCCTCGCAGACGGCGGCGGCATCCGGCAGGAAACCCATTTCGAACCGGGTTTCGCCCTCCCCCTTGCACGCTTCGCAGCGGCCGCCCTTGGCGGCGAACGAAAAGCGCGACGGGCCGTAGCCGCGCGAACGGGCGAGCGGCGTCGCGGCGAAAAGCGCGCGGATGCGGTCCATCGCCCCGCACGCCGTGGCGACGACACTTCGAGGACCGCCGGCGCGCGAGGCGCGGC
>CAMNCG010000109.1 GCA_946534105.1 uncultured Verrucomicrobiota bacterium | reverse complement strand
CTCGACCGGCGGCGGCGGTTCGGGAAGCACATGCACGGGGGCGCACATGCCGCGCGAGGGCGCACACGCAAGCGCAAGCCCGCGTACGGGCGCGCCATGCCGCTGACAACGTTTGATCACACCCGGGGACGGCGCGCCATTTGCGCGGGCGGGGGCGTTCTGGTATCTTCGGCGCCATGCAAAACGCCATGCCGGAATTGAGGCTTGCGCCGGGTCGGGAGGCTTCCCTCGCGCGGCGCCATCCGTGGATTTTTTCGGGAGCCGTCGCGTCGGCCCCGGCGGGCGCCGCGCCGGGCGACCTCGTGCGCGTCGTCTCCTCTTCGGGCGAGGCGCTCGCGCAGGCGTTCTGGTCGCCCGCGTCGCAGATCCGCGCGCGCGTCCTCTCGTTCGACCCCGCCGAGCCCGGCGTCGCCTCGGAACCCTGGATCGCCTCGAAGATCGCCGCCGCGTGGACGCGCCGGGCCGGGTTCTGGAACCGAGCCTCGCACAACGCCGCCCGCGTCGTCCACGGCGAGGGGGACGGCCTTCCGGGGCTTGTCGTAGACCGCTACGCCGGCGCCCTCTGCGTACAACTCCTCAGCGCGGGGTTCGACCGCCGCCGCTCGGAAATCGCCGCCGCGCTGCTCGACCTCTTCCCGGACGTGTCGCTCGTTTGGGAGCGCTCCGAGGGGAAGGCCCGCGCCCGCGAAGGCCTCGAAGACCGCTGCGGACTCCTCGCTTCGCGCCCCGGGGCCGCCGCCGTCGATCCGACCGCGGTCGGAATCGTCCTCGACGGCGTGAAGACCGCGGTCGACCTCGCCTCCGGGCAGAAGACGGGCTCCTACCTCGACCAGGCCGCAAACCGCGCCCGCGTCGGGGCGCTCGCCGCCGGGCTCGACGTGCTGGACGCGTTCTGCTACGACGGCGGCTTCTCGCTCGCCTGCCTCCGCGGCGGCGCGGCGCGCGTGACCGCGCTCGACGCCTCGGAGCCCGCCCTCGCGGCGCTCCGCGCGAACCTCGCGCGCAACGGCCTCGCGGACGCCCCGGTGGAGTGCGTCCGCGGCGATGCGTTCGAAACGCTGCGCCGCTTCCGCGACGCCCGCCGTTCGTTCGATCTCGTGGTGCTCGACCCGCCGAAGCTCGCCGATTCCAAATCGCGGGTGCGGAAGGCGTGCCGCGCGTACAAGGACCTCAACCGGCTCGCCTTCAAGCTGCTCCGCCCGGGCGGCCTGCTCGCCACGTTCTCGTGCTCCGGAGCGGTGGACCCGGCGCTCTTTTCGACCGTCGTCGCCGAGGCCGCGGTCGAGGCCGGGCGGAACGCGCGCGAACTCGCCCGGTTCGGCCAGGGCCCCGACCATCCGGTCGCCCTCTCCTGCCCCGAGGGCCTGTACCTCAAGGGACTGCTCTGCTCCGTCGATTGAGCGTGGAAGCCCGTCCCGCATCGCCCCCGCGCGCAAGAGCGCGTCGCCCCGAAGGTCGCGGCGGCGGAGCGCCGGGCGCGTCCGCGCGAGCCCGTCTCGCCGGCGTCGCGGCGTTCGCCGCGGCGGCGGCGCTGCTCGCGGCCTCCGGCGCGCACTGGGGCTGGCAGATCGGCGCATGGGCGCATCTCGTCCCCGCCGCGACAGGATCCCAGGCGCTCGACTTCGCGCTTCTTGCGCTTGCCGTTTCCGCGTTCTTCGCCTTCGCTCCGAAACGATTCGCGAAACGCGCCGTCCCCGCCGCGCTTCTGGCGCTCCTGCTCGCCGGCACGGCGTGGTGCGCCATGCGGGCATGGCCGCACGCGTACGGCGCGCTTCCGTGGGGGATCGACCACGGGGCGACGCTCTTCCGCGTCCGGGAGATGCGCGCCGCGCTCCCCGCGCTCGGCGCCTGGACGCCGTGGTGGAACGCCGGGACGGAACACTTCGCGGGCGTCACGAGCGGCGCGCACGGATGGGCGCTCCTCAACCTTCCCCTCTTCCTCGCCCTGCCGCCGGAATCGTGGCAGGCGCCCGCGCTGTGCTTCTGGCTTTTCGCCGGGTTTCCGTGGCTCACGGCGCTCGTGCTGCGGGCGTGCGGCTGGAGCGTCGCGGCGCAGCTCTCGGGCGCCCTGCTTTCGCTCGCGGCGTCGCGGGCGGAGTTTCTTTTCTTCTGGCAGTCGGGCAATCTCGGCGCGGCCGTCACGGCCGGCCTTTCTCCCTCGCTCGCCGCGCTCTGCTTCGCCGTCGCGGTGCAACGACGCCATTCATGGCGCCTCGCCGCCGCGCTCGCCGTCGTGGCCGCGCTTTCGTGCGCGTGGCCGCCCGGCCTCTTTTCCTGCGCCGGCATGGCGCTCGGCGCGGCCGCCGCCGTCCGGGGGCGCCTCGCGCGCGTCCCGAAACGGGCGTGGATCGCCGCCGCGGCCGCCCTCGCCGCGCTCGCGCCGGAACTCCTCGTGCTGCACGGTCCCGCGCGCGGCATCGCCGACTACGCGGCCGGCGGGGCGAAAGCGCCGTTTCTTCCTTCGCTCGGCACCGGCCTTTCGCAGCTCGGGCGGCGGCTTCTCGAAATGCACCCCGGCGTCCTCGTCTTCGGCTTCGCCGCCCTGCCCTTCGCCCGTCGGCCGCGCCGCCTCCGGGCCTTCGCGTTCCCCCTTTTCGCGGTGCTCGCCGCGGTCGCGGTCTCGGTCGGGTTCAAGCGGTCCTCGCAGTTCGACCGCGTGGCGATCCAGCTCGCCTTCGCGGCGGTCTTCCCCGCGGCGCTCGCCGCGGGACGCGCCCTCCGGGGCGACGGAGGGCCGCTCGCCGCCGGCACGGCCGCCGCGCTCCTCGCGCTCGGAATCCGCGTCGCCGCGGCGCACGCCGGAAACGGCGCGGGCTTCAAGCTCTGGCAGGCCGAGCCCGTGGTCCGGGATTTCGCACGGTGGGTCGCGGAAAACGTCCCGCCGGGAGGACGCCTCGCGTTCTCCGGCGAGACCGACTGCGCGCTCGACTGGGGCAAGGGCGCGTACCTGCCGGTCCTCGCCGGACGCGAAATGATGGGCGACGACTACTACGGCTACCCGAAGGGGCTCACCGAGCGCAACTACCCGCCCCGCGTCTACCGATCCTCGACCAAGCGCTTCCTCGGGTTTTCGCGCGTCTGGGGCGTCACGCACTGGGCGGTCGTCGATCCGCGCACCCGCCGCTTCTGCGAAACGGAAACGAACCACTTCGCCCTCGCCGCCTCCTTCCCGATGCAAAGCGCCGACGTGCGGGTCTACCGCATCCTCGACGACTGGGCGCGCGGCGATCCGACGCGGTTCTACCGCGGCGAAGGCGAAGTCGAGGCCTCGGAAAACGCCCTTGTCGTGCGGCCCGCGGACCCCGGCGCCGCCGGGCCCCTCGTGCTGCGCTACCGCTGGCGCGACGGCCTGCGCTGCCTCACGCCCGGCGCCGCCATCGCCCCCTTCGACGTCGACGGCAACCTGCGCCTCGTCGCCGTCGCCCCCGGCGGCGCCCCCGAAGTCCGCATCGGCTACCGGCCCCTCCGCCGCCCCCTCGCTCCCGACTTCGACGGCCACTACCACCATTAGGGCCGCATCCGCGCCGAGCCCTCGGCCACGCCCGATGCGCGCAAAACCGCCTCCCGGACTCAGGCCCGGACCTGCCTGAAAACGCACCGAATTCTCGCAAGATATTCTTTTGATTGAAAAGATATGTTTCATATAGAATTCGGTGCGACTCCGCAGGCGTTCCCGAGCCGGCCCGGAGACGTGGATTCGGCGAGGAAGGAGCGCCATGGGCGCCGACAAGGACGGGCCACTCCCCGGCGAAAATTCCTGCTTGCATTTGAAAGACGGTGGTGATAGACTGCGCCCCACTTCACAACCAAATAGGTAGTGATTGTACCGGCTAGGCGCCGGAAAATCTGGCAAAACCGCGCTACGAAATCACGACAACGAAAGGATGCAACCATGAGCACATTCCATCTCGAAACCCTCGCCGTCCACGCCGGACAGAATCCAAAGGGCGACCCCGCGACGTACGCGCGCAACACGCCGGTCTACCGCACCACCGCGTACAATTTCCGCGACAGCAAGCACGGCGCGGACCTGTTCGGCCTGCGCGAACTGGGGAACATCTACGCGCGGCTCATGAACCCGACGAACGACGTGCTCGCGGCGCGCATCGCGGCGCTCGAAGGCGGCGCGGCGGCGCAGACGCTCTCGTCAGGCACGGCGGCGATCTTCTTCACGGTGACGAACATCGCCCGCGCGGGAGACGAAATCGTCGCGGCGTCGAACCTCTACGGCGGCACGTTCTCGCAGTTCGACGCGATTCTGCCGAACGTCGGAATCAAGGCGCGATTCGCGCCGGTGAACGATTTCGCGGCGACGGAGGCGGCGATCAACGAAAAGACGCGTCTTGTCTTCGTCGAAACCGTCGGCAACCCCGCGCTGGACATCGCCGACATCGAGGCGTACGCCGAGCTCGCGCACCGGCACCATCTGCCGCTCGTGGTGGACTCGACGTTCACGACTCCGGCGCTGCTGCGCCCGATCGAGCACGGGGCCGATCTCGTGATCCACTCGCTCTCGAAGTGGATCGGCGGGCACGGCGCCGGCATCGGCGGCGTGGTGGTGGATTCCGGGAAGTTCGACTGGACGGACCCGAAATTCGCGCTCTACAACGAACCCGACGCCGGGTACCACGGGCTCCGGTTCGCGCACGACCTCCCGGAGCCGCTCCGCCCGGTGGCATTCTCGCTGCGGCTCCTCACGGTCGGCATCCGCAATCAGGGGCCGACGCTTTCGCCGGACGCCGCGTGGATCTTCCTGCAGGGCGTGGAGTCGCTCCCGCTCCGGATGGCCCGGCACAGCGAAAACGCGTTCGCGGTGGCGAACCATCTCCGGAATCACCCGAAAGTCGAATGGGTGAAGTACCCGTCCTTTTCGCAGCCCGAACTCGCGGCGAAGTACCTTCCCGACGGAGCCGGCGGCATGGTCGTGATCGGCGTGAAGGGCGGCGCGGAGAAGGCGCGGAAGTTCGCGGACGCCCTCAACGGCGAAATCTTCTCGCTCCTCGCGAACGTCGGCGACGCCAAATCGCTCGTCATCCACCCGGCATCGACCACGCACTCGCAGCTCTCGGACGAAGACCTGCGCAAGGGCGGCGTCGCCCCCGAGCTCGTCCGACTCTCCATCGGCATCGAACACGTGGACGACATCGTTTCCGAGCTCGACCGCGCCCTCGCCGCGATCTAAAGCGCGGACGCCCCTTCCGCCCCGTCCGGTCTCCGTCTCGCCGCTCGAACGCGCGTTGGCACCTGTCCATCCGGCGTTCGAGATGGCGTCAAAGGCCGGAAAGGATGGCGACAAAGGCGAGCGTGATGTCATCAGGCGCTGCGGCGCCGGAAAGCGTCGCAGCGGCACCGCCGCTTGCGTAGTGGCCGCGGTAGAGCCGGCCGTCCTTCCCGCCGCGGGCGGGCCTTGTCGGGGCGCGGGCGGCTCCCCCGCGGCATGCGTAGCGACGGTGCCCCAGCCGTCGTGCGATGACGAGGCGTCATCGCCACATCCTCTGCCTCCGCCTTTCCGCGCCTCCGCGGCCGTCCAGCCTTATCACGAAAGATTTTTCCTGCTTTTGCCCAATGCGGCAAAAACAGGAAAAACATATTGAAAAATCGTAGGGGATTCATTATAATTATTCCCACATTTGCCCAACACGGCATTTTGAGGAAATCCATGGACATTCAACGCCCCCGCTATCTGCGACAACTCATCGACGCCCAATGGGATGGCCAAGTCAAGGTCATCACGGGTTTGAGGCGATGCGGGAAATCGTATCTGCTCCGCAAACTCTTTTTCGACCACCTCCTTGCGACCGGCGCAACACCAGAAGACATTCTTGTCATCGATCTCGACCGCGACGACATGGCGGACTTGCGCCATCCGCTTCGCCTTGGATCCCATGTCCGCGAGTGGATGGGGAAAACGACTGCGCGGCGGTATCTGTTCGTTGACGAAATCCAGCGGTGCGAATCCGTGCCGAACCCGGCCATTCCCGAAGGTGCGCCGATCACGTTCTACGATACGCTGAACGGGCTTCGCTCCATCGAAAATCTCGACATCTACGTGACAGGTTCCAATTCTCGAATGCTCTCCACCGACATTCTGACCGAATTTCGCGGCCGCAGCACCGAGATCCGGCTTCATCCCCTGTCGTTCGCGGAAATGCTTTCCGCCGTCGGGGATGATCGCCGGGACGCACTTGAAACCTACATGCGAACGGGAGGAATGCCTGCCTTGCCCGGGCTCAAATCCGACGCGGCGAGGGAGACCTACCTCCAGAGACTCTTTTCGGAAACGTATTTGCGCGACATTGTGGAACGCCGCCGCATCGACCGCATGGACGTTCTGGAAGGGACGCTCGACATGCTTTGCTCCTCTGTTGGCTCTCTCACAAATCCGACGAACATCGCGAGGGCCATGTCGGCAGCCGGAACTTCGACATCCGCCCACACCGTGCGAACCTACATCGGGCATTTGACGGATGCCTTTCTGTTCAACAAATGCCGCCGCTACGACATCAAGGGGAAGGCTTACTTCGATACGCCGGACAAATACTATTGCGAGGACATCGGTCTCCGAAACGCGCGGCTCGGCTGGCGGCAGCAGGAGCCGACGCACATCATGGAAAACATCGTCTGCAATGAACTGCTCGCAAGGGGACTGTCCGTGGATGTCGGCGTTGTTCCCGGACGCGAGACCGACGTCAAAGGCAATTCCATCCACGTCAACCGAGAAATCGATTTTGTCGTGAACAAGCCCGGAACACGCGTGTACATCCAGTCCGCATGGGCGATGCCCGACGATGACAAGCGGGAGCGCGAACTTGCTCCGTTTTCCAAGACCGGCGACTCCTTCCGCAAGATTGTCGTTCGGGGCGATGTCGGACGTGGCTGGCAGGATGACCGCGGAATCCTCCATGTGGGCCTGACGGAGTTTCTGCTCGACGAAACGCTTGTCTGATTCGTGGACATCACGCTCTGCAGCGGAAGAGCTCCGCCACGCCCTTCGTGCAGAAGATCGTGGTTTCGCAAAGCCTCTCCCTTCGCTTGACGAGAAACGCGTCGAGCATCCACGCCTGATTCACCCAGACCAGCGCGTCGCCGATGAGGTCCTGAGCGAAATAGTTGCGCAACCTCCGCGTGTTGGGGCCGACCGGGCGTCCGACTGTCGGCGGGCTTTTGTTCTTCGGGAAGGTTCCGCAGTGGGAATTGACGTCTTGCTCCGTCAAAGCGGTTGCGTTTCCGGGAACGGACATCTCCGAAACCAGGTATCGCGACAGCAAAGGCATCGAGGGAACCCTTTCCGACATCGCGCAACGCAGTAGCATGTCGGTGTCCACCGTCCGCCGCGTCCTCGGGCGTCTCCGGAGCGCGGGACTCGTTCGCCGCGAGAGCGCGAGGAAAAACGGCGAATGGAAAACCGTCCCTCCGGACAGATAGTATCCATGCCCCCCGCTTGCCACGCCTCCGTTTCGCCGCGCGAACGCGCGGTTGCGCCTGCGAGCGACGGAAGCGGAACGGCGGCGGGCTACGGGACCGCGCCGTCGCACTTCGCCCCGCAAAGCGCCAGCAGGAGGACGAGCAGCAGCAGGAGGGCGATGGTCATGCAGCACTTCGACGCCTCGAAGCCGATCCGGAAGACGTCCTTGAGGAATCGGAAGACGGAATGCGCGACCGCCGCGACGGCGCCCAGCCCGAAGACGCCGAGTATCACGACGCTGACTTTTGGCCTCGACGATCCGCGCACGGAAGGTCGGAAGCGCGAGGTGCGCCCGGATTCCGGGCCGCCGCACCACGCACCACATCTGCCCCCATTGTTTGATTTACTTGATTTCGGGGCAAGATTCAATAGATAAATTTCGCCCCGGGATCGCAATTTCTCTTATTTCGGGGCTGAAATGTTCTTGCATTTCGCGCGGTTTTTTGCGAGAATCCGGGGCGTCTGCAAAATCCGGAGGACGGAAACGACATGAAAACCGGAAACGAACCTTTCTACGGACGGGAAGCCGAACTGCGGGAACTAGAAGATCTCTGGGAAAAGCCCGGGGCGTCGCTCGTCGTCTGCCGCGGACGCCGCCGCATCGGAAAGAGTACGCTCGTCGAACGGTTCGCGATGCGGGGGAAATGCCGTTTCATCAAAATCGAGGGAAAGATGCCCGAGCCGGGGCAGCGCAACCAAGACCAACTGGACGAGTTCTGCCGCTCGCTGGCCGCGCAGTCGGCCGTTCCGCGCGCGACGGTTTCCGACTGGGGATCGGCGTTCGCCTTGCTCGACCGGGCGCTCTCCGGCTCCCGCAAGACGGTCGTCCTGCTCGACGAAATCTCGTGGATGGGCCGGCACGATCCGGGATTTCCGGGCGACCTCAAGATTGCCTGGGACAACCTGTTCCGAAAGCACCGGCGGCTCGTCCTGGTCCTCTGCGGGAGCGTGAGCGCGTGGATCGCCGACAACGTCCTGAACAACACGGGCTTTGTCGGGAGGGTTTCGCGCGACATCGTCCTTCGAGAACTTCCCCTGCGCGATTGCGTGAAGTTCTGGGGGCCGAAAGCCGACCGCGTTTCGACGCGCGACATCGTGGACGTGCTGTCCGTCACGGGCGGCGTCCCGAAATACCTCGAGGAGGTGAACCCGTCGCTTTCCGCCGACGAAAACCTGCGGCGCCTCTGCTTCCGTCCGTCCGGTCCGCTCGTCCGGGACTTCCGCCAGATCTTCCACGACGTGTTCGGGGAGAACGCCTCCGCGAAGCGGGATGTCCTGCGCGCGCTCGCGGACGGGGCGAAGAGTTCGGAGGAACTCGCCGCCGCGGTCGGCACGGGGCGCGGCGGGCATCTCGCGCGGAATCTGGACGAACTGGAGCTGGCCGGATTCGTCGCCCGGGATTCGGGCCTGAACCCCGCCACGGCCCGCCGCGCGCGGCAGGGCCGCTACCGGCTCTCCGACAACTACACGAGGTTCTACCTGCGCTACGTGGAACCGAGGCTGCCGGAAATCGAAGGAGGCCGCTACGCCTTCGCGTCCCTCGAATCGCTGCCAGGCTGGGAAACGACGCTCGGGCTCCAGTTCGAGAACCTCGTCCTAAACCACGCGATGGAACTCGTGCCGTTCCTGAACCTGGAAGGCGTCCCGATCCTGTCCGCGGCGCCGTTCCGCAAAAAGGGGACGAAGCTCGGTGATGGCGTCCAGATCGACCTTCTGCTCCAGACGCGCAAGGCCGTCTTCGTGGTCGAGGTCAAACGCCGGCGGGAGTTCGGCGAGGAAATCGAAGCGGAAGTCGCGCGCAAGGTCGAGCGGTTGCCCGTTCCGCGCGGGCGGTCCGTCCGCACGGCGCTCGTCTACGAGGGCCGGCTCGCCCCGGTCGTCCGCGGAAACGCCTGGTTCGACGCGCTCGTTCCGTTCGAAAAACTGCTCGGCCGCGACGGTTCCTGACGAACCTCGCGGCTCTGCCGCACGCCGCCGCTCCGCGGCCGGCCGACAAAAGGACAACAGAAGCGGCGGAGAGGTCTGTCCCTCCCGTTTTCTTCTCCCCTTGCGCCTTCGGGGGGCCTGGGGCGCCCGATTTCGTCGATTGCGTCGCGGTGTCGATTGCGTCGAAGCTCGGCTGCGGCGATGACGGCTGCGAAGGACCTCCAAATCGGAACTTCCTCAAATGCCGGGTTGAAGATTCCTCAAATTCCTGGTTGAAGATTCCTCAAATTCCGGGTTGAAGACTCCTCAAATGCCGGATTGTAATTGACTGCAGCATGCCTGTCTGGTAGAATTGCGCGCCATGAACATCTACAAAACAAGGATTTTCGACGCCATCCTCCGGGAAGAACTGTCTGTCACAGGCGCAGTTCTGATCGAAGGAGCGAAATGGTGCGGAAAAACGACGACGGCCGAACAAACGGCCAAGAGCGTGCTGTATCTTGACGACCCCGATCATTCGGAGGCGTATTTGATTCAAGCCCGGACGGCTCCCGGAAAATTGCTCGAAGGGGCGTCGCCAAGACTGCTGGACGAGTGGCAAAGAGCGCCGACTCTTTGGGATGCGGTTCGCTACGCGGTCGACCATGCCGACGGACCCGGGCAATTCATTCTTACGGGTTCCTCCGTCCCGCCGAATACCGACGAGATGAAGCATTCCGGAGCCGGTCGTTTTTCCTGGCTGCGGATGAGAACCATGACGCTCTGGGAATCCGGGGATTCCTCCGGAGAAGTTTCCCTGTCTTCCTTGTTCGACGGACAGGATCCGGCCGGGGGGGAGCCAGCCGTCCGAGATCTGGAGGAAATCGCCTTTCTGCTTTGCCGTGGCGGTTGGCCGTATGTGAGCGGGATGAAGAGCCGCGCCGCTCTGAGGAGATCCTTTTCCTACCTCGACGCCACCGTGAAATCGGATGTGTCCCGTTGTGACGGCGTGCAAAAGGACGAAGGACGCGTGCGCCGGCTTTTGCGTTCGTATGCACGGCTTCAGGGCACGCAGGCTTCGGCTTCCGTCATCAGGGCGGACATGTGCGCAAACGAGGCCGGAGGCATCGGCGAGGACACGGTGTATTCCTATTTGAACGCCCTACGCCGCATTTTCGTCGTCGAAGACATGCCCGCATGGTGCCCGGATTTGCGGAGCAAGTCCGCGGTGCGAACCTCGGACACCCGCTATTTCACGGATCCGTCCATCGCGACCGCCGCGTTGGACGTCGGCCCCGGCGAACTGATGGGAGACATCAAGACGTTCGGACTTCTCTTCGAGACCATGGCCATCCGGGACCTGCGGGTGTACGCGGACGCTCTGTCCGGATCGGTTTCCCACTTTCTCGATGCAAACGGTCTGGAATGCGATGCCGTCATCCACCTTCATGGCGGACGGTACGGACTCGTCGAAATCAAGCTCGGCGGCAAGGAGCTGGTCGAGAAAGGGGCTTCGTCCCTGAAGAAGCTTTCCTCGAAGCTCGACACGTCGAAAATGCGCAAGCCCTCGTTCCTGATGGTCTTGACCGCGGTGGGCGATGTCGCTTACCGGCGCGAGGACGGCGTTGTGGTCTGCCCGATCTCCGCGCTGAAACCCTGAACTCGCGTCGCGGTGTCGACTGCGTCGGTGTCCGGCCGTTCGCACGGAGAAGCCGCCGCGCACGGGCCGGGCTGTAATCAAGTCCGCAGGTCCGCGAGGGAGAGCGCGCGGAAGGACGGACGCAGGGAGCGGAGCTCCGGATTCTTCGCGAAGAAGGCATCGGCCTTGGAGCGGAGTTTCGCCAGATCGATCCTGGCGGGGTCGCGCTTGACTTCCCAGAAGTCGATCCGGCCGGCGACGGCGTCCTCGCCCACGAGGTCGATCTCGTTCTCGCCCTTGCGGTCCCACCACGGGCCGAGCCCGGTGTAGCGGCGCTCCTCGACGAACTTCTCGCGGAAACAGCCTTCGAGGGCATGGCCCGAGAAGGCGTCGTAGTCGCGGCGGAGGACATCGCGCAGGACGTCGAACCGCTTCAGCGCGATCAGGTCCTCGTTGCGGAAGACGAACCGGAACCAGAAGTCGAGGAAGTTGTCGGAGATCCGGTAGCGGCTCGACTTGTTCGCGCTCGTTTCGCGGAAGGGCTGCCGTCGCGCGACGATTCCGTAGTCGCGCTCGAGCTTCGTGAGGTGGCCGCCCACCGATGCGCCGACGACCTGCTCGATGCCGTTGCGGTCGGTGACGCCTCGCGCGATGGCGGCGAGGATCGAGAAGTAGGTGCCGTGGTCCTTGCCGAACACCTCTCGCCTCGTTTCCTTGCAACCGCTGTTTCGGAAACCGCCGTTGCAGGAAGAAATCTGGCAAAATCCATTTATGAATGCAAGAACAAAATGGCGGCCTCGCAGGGTGTGGCGGGGG
>CAMNCG010000108.1 GCA_946534105.1 uncultured Verrucomicrobiota bacterium | reverse complement strand
CTCTTGCCCAGCACCTTCCGCATCCGCTTCGCCTCCTCCTCCGGCGCAAGCGGCGGGTTCCAGCGCTCTCCGGGCGCGCCGCCGCTACTTCTCCGGCATCGCCACCTTCACCCGGAAGAACCGGCTCGCCGCGTTCGTCGGGCTGATCCCGCGATGCAGCATTCCCATCACGTGCCTGCGGACTTGTTTCAAAGTCCCATCAACTTCCGGAACGGGACGATGGAGTCGAAATAACCGTCGGCTTCGACGACCGGGGACAGGTCGCCGTCGTAAACGAGCGCCGCACGGGCGGAAACGCCGGGCGGGAGCGACAGCGCCTTTATCTTGGCATCCGTTTCGTCGATGATTTCGCGTCCGATTTCCCGTCTGCGCTTGATCTCCACGACGCAGACCGTGCGACGGGTCTGGACGAGTAGGTCGATCTGGCACCCCTTTCTCCCACGCCCGCTTTTCGCCCCTTTGCGCCGCCAAGGCGCAGCGGAAACGACCAGGGCTCCTTTTAGGTTCAGGAACGGAAGAAGATCCCGGACGTGATTCGCGACGAGATTCTCGAATGCAAGACCCATGACCGACTCGAAGCCTTCAAGAGATTCCAGCCTGACGATTTCAAACGAACCCGCGTCTATCGCTCCGACAGCCGGCTCGACGTATTTCAGGAAAAACCGGGAATAGTTGTCGCAAAGGCGCCAGCGCCGTTCGCGGGGAATGCACCCTGTTTCAGGGTCCTTGGCGTCGTCTTCCGCCACGAATCCCGCCTCCGCAAGGCGGGACAGGGCCCTGGAGACGCGGCCCCCCTTTCCAATGCCAAGCGAGGTGCCGATGTCCGTCGAGGTTTTCGCGCCGTCGGCGAGGCATTTGAGGACGGTGGCGGAAAAATCGCGCTCGCGGGTCACGACATCACGGAACATTTCGTCGAAATCCGTGCGCAGGAGCGAATTCGGAAGAAAGCACAGCCTCCTGATGTTCTCGAACGCCGGAAGCGACGGGTCGATTTCCTCCAGATATCTTGGAACGCCGCCCGTGACGGAAAGGACGTCCAGGATTTCCCGAGGATCGATCCTCGAAGCGGCCGCGCCCCAGAAACGGGCGCAATCGGAGAGGGGGAGTTCAGGGACGACAATATCGAGCGAACGGCGGCCGAAAAAGGCCGAATTGTCGATGATGTTGTCCCGTATCCAGCTTGAAACGCTTCCGCAAAGGATCATCACCAGACGGTCGTGCTTCTTGAACAGGTTGTCCCAGGCCACCTTGAGATCGTCGGCGAAAGCGCCGTCGTAGTGCGCCAGCCAGGACACCTCGTCCAGCAGGACCACGGTGCGGCGGCGGTCGTCGATCTGGCCGTTCAGCCGGCGGAATGCGTCGAACCAGTTTCCGGGCGGGGTGGATTCGGCGTCCGTCTGCGCCGCAAGACTCCGACAAAACGCAAGAAAAAAGTTTCCCCTATTTGTGATTTTGCAATTTAGGGGAAAATTTTATGATCCGAAAATAATTTCCCCTATTCTGCATTTTTAGATTTAGGGGAAAGTTTTCTCCGCTCCCTGCGTCCCGGCCGCCGGACGGCCCGCAATGGGCCAATCTGGACCGCCCTACGGCATTTCCACCGCCGCCTTGAAGAACCGGTATCCCTCCGCGTCGGGGTCCTCGACATCGGTCACGTCGTCCCATTGCGCGGCGGCGCCAAGTTCCTTCGCGCCAAGGACGCGATAGACGCGCTCGCTCTTCTTCCCGCCCTCGTTCAGGTCCGGCGTCCACGTCACGACCGGCTTCCCGTCCGCGCCCATTTCGATCGTCGCCTCGAACCGCGCCGCCGCGTTCGTCGGGCTGATTCCCGCGACGTAGCACTCCCAGACCTTGTTCACCCCGTTCGCGGCCGTCGCCTTCGCCGCCTCCTCGTAGTCGCCGCCATGCACTGCAAGGATTGAGGGATAGTCCGTGTCGAGGAACGAATGCGGAACGGGAACGGGGGTGGTTGACGTCTCGGACTTGATGACACAGACCTCAAAACCCTGCCATGTGCTGCCCCATCCCGACGCCTCCGGCTGAACCCAGATGACCATCGTCGCCGGGACGCCGGCAAAGGCGTCCGCCCCGACATGCTCCGCGTCTTCGGGGATCGCGTCGCCCTGCATGGTCAACCCCACGAGTGCCGTGCATCCGGCAAAAGACCGCTCCGCAATCGTCGTCATGTTCCCCGGAATCGAAACGCCCAGAAGTTGCCAGCATCCTTCGAACGCCCCGGGTGCAATGGCCCTGACGTTTTCCGAGACATTGGCCACCCCGTACCACGCTCCTGGTGCGCGAAGGAGTGTCCGCCGGTCCTTTGTAAAGAGTATTCCGCCGATGGATCGATAGGCCGGGTTGTCCGCGTCCACGTCGATTCTCGACAGGTTCTGGCATCCGAGGAACGCCTTCGCTTCAATGGTTGTCACCGACGCCGGAACCGACATGCTCGTGACACCGCTCCCCGAGAAGGCACACGCCCCGATGTTCGTCACGCCAGCGTTGAACTGGATCGCCGTGAGCATCGCGCAGTTCTCGAACGCCCGCGGCGAAATCTCCGTCTCGTCCGTAATGGTCACGGAGACGAGGTTTGTCGAGATGTGGTAGGTTCCTATCGTCGAATCGTTGTCCTTGAGGTAGTGCTGGCGCACAGGTGTCGTTCCATCCACCGCGCCGCCGACGAAAAGGGCACCGAACTGGAAGTCGATGTCCGGCGTCCCGCGCTCGATCCCGACGAACGGGAGCGTCATCGACTGCAGCGCCGCGCATCCGTGGAACGTCCCCGTCGCAAGCGACGTCACTGTGTTCGGCACCGTGACGCCGAACATTCGCCGGCAGCCCTCGAAAGCCCCTGGGACAATGGCCGTCACGCCTTCCGGGATGACAGCGTTTCCATACCACCCGCCCGGTGCCCGCAGAAGCGTCTTCCTGTCCTTCGTGAAGAGAATGCCCCCCACCGACCGGTAGGACGGATTCGCCGCATCCACGTCGATCCGGCCCAGCGCCGGGCAGTCCAGAAACGCCTTCTCGCCGATGCTCGTCACAGACGCCGGGACCGACATGCCCGTGACGCCGCTCCCGCAGAAGGCCCGCGCGCCGATGTTCGTCACGCCCGCATTGAACTGGATCGTCGCGAGCATCGCGCAGTTCTCGAACGCACCGCTTCCGACCGTCGTCTCGTCCGTCACGACGACCGATGCCAGATTCGTAGGGATTTGGTAGTCGCAATAGTGGTAGTCGTCATAGTACTGACGGACGATCCGGGAGCCGGCGGGGTCCTTCCAGATCCAGCCAAAGAGGCACCCCAGTTGCGCTGTCGCCGCGCCGTCGTTTCCGCGCTCCGTTCCCACGAAGGGAAGCGTGAGCGCCTGGAGGTTGCGGCATCCAGAGAAAATGTCCCATCCGACACTTGCGACGCTCTCGGGCACCACCACCTCCGTGAGCGCAGAACAACCGTCGAAGGCGTGGGTTCCGATGTTCGTCACGGAATTCGGAATGCTGATCGCGAGCAGTCCGGCGCATCCGGAAAACGCATACGGTCCGATGTTCCGCACGGATTCGGTGAGATTCGCGTTGCCGAACCATCCCGCCGGCGCGCGCAGGAGCGTCCGCCGGTCCTTCGTGAAGACGATGCCGCCGATCGAGCGGTAGGACGGATTGTCCGCCGCGATTTCGATCCTCGGCAGTTTCGGGCAGTCGAGAAACGCCATTACCCCGATATCCGTCACGGACGCCGGAATCGACACGACCGACAGCTCCTCGTTCGCGCAGAACGTCCACGCGCCGATGCGCCGCGCGCCCTCCGGGACGACAAGAGAGCGGACGCTTTCTCCGTTCTTCGTCAGCGCATGGGCGAAATAGGCAGGGTTGGCGGCGGCGTTTCCGAAGGCGATGCCGCTCCATGCGACTTCGTCCGTGATGGTGACGGTCGCGATGTTGGAGTCGCCGCCGAAGGCGTCGATTCCCACCGATTGCATCGTCGAAGGCATTGCCACGCCACGCAGAGCCGTGCAGTTTTGGAACGCCCGCTCCCCGATGGCCGCGACGCCCTCCGGGATGACGATCCCGGTCAGCTTCGAGCATCCCCGGAACGCGTCGGCACCGATGGTGCGCACCGAAGAGGGAATCGTCACGCTGGCGAGTGCCGTGCAGCCGTTGAAGGCGTTGGCTGGGACGACACTCATTCCCTCCGGCAGAATGACGCCGGTGATCTTCCGGTTGCCGCTGAAGGCGTTTTGTGTCGGCCCGCGCGTTCCCGTGAGATCGACGATGCCCGACACCGTGGAATCGACCGCGACCACGCATCCATCCAAAAGCGCCAGCCCCGGCTTCGTCACCGTGTCGAAAAGACCGGCAGGACATCCGTCGAAGGCGGTGGAGTTGATGGAAAGAGATATGTTGTTGGAAGGAATATGGAATGCTTCCAACCCCGTGCAGTTCTGGAATGCATACTGACCGATGCTTGTTACGGACATCGGAAGTGTAAAGGATGTCAATCCCGTGCAATTTGCAAATGCATATTGACCGATGCTCGTCACGCCCTCGTTGATCCGAATGTCCTTCAGCATCCAACAGTCACGGAAGGCATCTTGCGGTATTGATGTCTCATCCGTAATTGTAACGGAGACGATGTTCGTCGGAATATAGAAGGTGTCGCCTCTTTGCCTGACTTCGGTTGTCCCATCCGATTCGCTCCGACTGAAAAGACCTCCAAAAGTACTATAGCTGCTACCATAATACGAGCTGGTTCTCGTTCTCGCAGACGGCAGCGTTATGGATTGCAAACTGGCACATCCCACGAAGGAGTAGGATCCAATATTTTCGACGCTGTTCGGAATTTTCACCGATGTAAGCGCAGTGCAGTTTTCAAAAGCATAATCTCCGAACGATGTGACAGATTGAGGAATTGTCACCGTTTTAGCATTGACGCAATTTCGGAATGCGTATTCTCCAATCGATGTCACGCCGTCCGTGATGGGTAGACTTTGCAGTCCCGGACAGTCGGCGAAGGCATAGGTTCCGAGACTTGTCACAGATGCAGGCAGGGCAACCGTCAAGTTCGTAATGCCGCTACCCATGAACGCGCATTTTTCGATGCTCGTCACGCCCTCATTGATGTGGATGTCCTTCAGCATCCAGCAGTCGCGGAAGGCATCCGTGTGTAGAGTGGTATCGCCGGTTATAGTCACAGAGACAAGATTTTCCGGGATGTAGAACGTGTAACGAGATGCATTGGATGAATCGTTCTCTCGTTGCCCAACGGGAACCGTTCCTTCGGCGTCTGTTTGGCCAAATAACCCGCCGAACGGAAAAAACGACTTGTTGTCATCTCTTTCCGTTTTCAAGAAAGGAATCGACATTGTCTTCAAACCGGAACAACCGGCGAAAACTCCTTCGCCCATGGATTCAACGCTGTTCGGCACTATGACCGAAGTAAGATTCGTGCAATTGACAAAGGCAAAGTGATCAAGCGCCGTTTCCTTGTCCGGGATAGCCAGGTTTGTGACCTCATGTCCATTCAGGAACAGACGGCGGGCGCAGTGCAGCGGATTTGCCGTAATGCTGGCATCGATAAGCCAATAATAGGAAGATCCAAAGCGAATCTTGCACCAAGCCGACAAATCTGAAATATGGACGGAGGTGAGTCGGTTGCAGCCGGAAAAGGCGTATGAGCCTATTGTCGAGACGGAAGGAGGAATCGTCACGGATGTCAATCCCGTGCAACCGGAAAAGGCACCACTTCCAATAGATGTTACTCCATTGCCAATCGGCGATGTTTGAAGACTTGTGCAATTCCGAAACGCTTGTTCCCCGATATGCGTCACACTGTCTGGAACTGCCACGGACACGAGGTTGCTACAAAAATCAAACGCCCTGCTTGGAATCGAAGTGACACCATAAGGGATCGTGACGGACGTGATATCTTCGGGGCGGCAGGTGTTGGAATTGCACACTCCAGATGTAAAACCCGTCACGGGGTGGCCACCCAAATAGGACGGGATGGTGATTGCACCTGCGACTTTTGTCCCGTTCGTGGTCGAAACGTATTGGGCAATAGCAGACTCCCCGCGGATTTCATATTCCCATTTGAGGCCGTTTATCGTTTCCGCCTGCAAGAAGGTGGCCGAAATGATGACAAGTAAGACTGCAAGTTTCTTCATGGTTTCTTCCTTCGTGGTTGTTGCCGCTTCCGATCAGACACGGATCGAGACAAAAAGGAAGCCTCTCTCCGTATTCCGAAGGAGGCCCTGAGAATTGCCCTGACAGAAACACGAAGAGAGGCAAGCGCGAGTGCGCTTTGTCTCTGCAAGGTGTCGTCTTTCGTAGAAATTTCTCAGGTTTCACTCGACGACCGCTTTGCAGCGATAGGTTACGTTGTGTGTGGTGCTATGTCATGTTCTGCCCTCGCGGGCGGGGGTGTGGTCCTGCCGCGCCCCGTGCGCGGCTACGGAAAGGATTATGGGGGAGGGAGCGGGGAAAGTCAAACCGGGGGTGGAATCTGGCTTCGGATCGAAAGCAACTGCTTTTCCAACTCCGGGAAGTCCTTTGTGGCAACATTCCAGACTTCGTCGTAATCAACCTGCATGTATTCGTGCGCCACGACATTCCGCATGTCGTTGGCGTCCTGCCACGGAATCTGGGGGAAACGCTCCCGGGTGGTGCGCGAAACCATGTGCGCGGCCTCGCCGACAACCATGATGTACCTTTCCGCGACGGCCTTCTTGTCATCGTTACGGAGAAACTCGTCCTTTGTCATTCCCGACAGCGATATCCGCATTTTGGCGATCGCTTCGAGCATGTGCGTTATTCTGTCTGCATCCGGAATCATACGGCGACCATATCCTTCATGACATTGCGTGGAAACCAATACTGGGGCCGGCCCACAATGCATCCGTAGGAAACGACGTCAACCGGGCGGGAAAGCAGGGAAGACAACTCGCGGCGAATGCGGACGGACGCGAACCCCGCTGCATCGTCGGAATACTTCACCAGAAAATCCACGTCGCTGTCCGGGCGCTCCTCCTTGCGGGCGCAGGAGCCGAAGACCCAAAGTTTTTCGGCCTTGTGCCTTTTCGCGATGGCGTAGATTTCGTCTCGCTTTGCCCGGATTTCGTCAAGCATGCACATTTTCGCGTTCCTTCGACGACCGCTTTGGAGCGATGAAGTGGTCCCGTTGGTGGCTAGGTGATCGTTGACCAGGTTGAAAGGTTGAAAAGTTGAAAAGTACAGGGGTGGCGCGGGGTGACGGGAAAGGGATGCTGCCGTCCTGCGCGGCTACGGGAAGGGATTATGGGGAAAAGACGGGGGAAAGTCAAGAGATTTTCGTCTACGCGGCACACCGAATTCTATGGTTGATATTTACTGAATATCAGCATGTATTGTTCACGGAATTCGGTGAAGGCCGCAACTCCGCCATGCCCACCCCCGGACTTCACGATTTCGCCCTCGGCCGCGGGGCGCGTCAGCGCCGGGCGAGGAGCGCGGCGACGAGGCGGGCGCGCGTTTCCGGCGGGAGGGGCTCGACCGCCGGGGCGGAGCGCAGGAGCCGGCCGAGGGCGCGGAGGTTGCAGACCGGCGTGCCGTCGACGACGTCGGCGTCGACGTCCATGCCGTTGGACGCGAAGCACACGATGCCGGCGATCGGGAAATCCTCCGGAAGCACGCCGCGGAGCGCGGAGGCGAGTTCGTCCGCCTGGCGGCGGGCCTGCACGACCGGAGAGCGCGTCACCGGCGCTCCTCCGATCGTCACCGTTCCGCCCTCGATGCGGAGCGGACCGGCCCAGTTTTTCGTCTCGATCGCGAAGAGTCCTCCGGGCCCGAGCGCCACGTGGTCGAAATCCTGTCCGCCGCGTCGGGACCGGCTCGGCACGCCGTGGAAGACCGTCCATCCGGCGGGCAGCAGCGCGAGTTCGCGCGCGACGGCCTCTTCGCCCTGCGCGCCCTTGAGGAACATCCCGAAGCGGCGCGCGCAGCGGTCCGAGACGGCCCACGCCGCGAGCGCCACGGCCGCGAGAAGCGCCGCCGCGAGCGTGCGCGGCATCCGCAGCGGAAGCGCCGCGTGCAGGAAATACCCGCAGAGGAACACGACGAGGAGAAACGGTCCGTAGATGTCGGCGAGGCCGAAAAACCGGACGCGCGCGCCCGGCGAACCGTGGACCGTCGCGTACGGGGAGGGAGAAGGCAGGGGGCGGCTCATGGCGCGGCGGACGGGGCGTTTTGCGGAGAAGCGAACGGGGCGAGGAGCGCGGCCGCTTCCGGCGGAAACCGGACGGGACGGCGGGTCGCGGCCGAAACGCAGGCGTGCACGGTCCAGCCGGAGCAGAGCGTTTCGCCGCCGCGCAGGACGGCGCAGCGCACCCGGCATCGGACGCCGCGCATTTCGTCGAGCCAGCCGGCGATTTCCACCTCGTCGTCGTATCGGGCGGGAAGGCGGTAGTCCACATGCGCCTCCAGCACCGGTAGCATGAACCCGCGCGCCTCCATTTCGGCGTACGGCAGGCCCGCCGCGCGAAGCAGTTCGTTGCGGCACCGCTCGAACCACGTGAGGTAGTGGCCGTAGTAGACGTATCCCATCGCGTCGGTGTCCGCGTACGGCACGCGGTAGGCCACGCGCACCGCGCAGTCCGGGACGCGGCGCGGATCCGGAGCCGCGCCGTTCACTGCGCGTCCTCCCCGCCGGAGGTCTTCTTTCCGCGGCGGTGGCGGCGGCCTCCGCGGCGGCGCCGGCGGCGGCCGGGGGCCTTGTCGCCGGGAAAGACGGAATCGCGGTCTTCGGGCACGTCGCCGGGGAAGCCGCGGCCTTCGGCGGAGTCGGGCTTCGTCGGGATGTAGCGGCCGCGGCGTTCGGGCCGCGGCCCGGCGGCCCATTCCTCGAACTGCCGGTCCCAGTGCTCCAGCGCCGGCGCGGCCCCGCGGTCGTTTTCCGCTTCGGCGCAGATTTTCCAGAGGGCCATGGCCGTGCGGAACCACGGCAGGGAGAAGACGCTCCGGCGGCGGAGGTTGCGCGAGGGGTAGCGCAGGAGCGATTCGAGGATGCAGCAGACATCCTCGCAAAGGAGGCGCGGCGGCCTCCATCCCGGCGTGGAAAACGGCTGCACGACCGTTTCGGCGACGAGTTCCTCGGCGATGGAGATCGGGGCCGCGCCGCCGCCGGAGGCGCATCGCTCGCGGTAGAGGGGCGCGAGGAGAGCGGCGAGCCGCAGCGCGTTTTCCTGCACGTAGTGCGGATCGGACCGGTTTTCCGTTTCGAGCCCGGCGGCGAAGGCGGCGTCGAGCGCCGAGAGGTAGCGCCAGAGCGGAGAACGCCGGCCCCCGGTGCGCGAAACGTAGTCCGAAACGCCCGGCAGGAGCTTCGCCATGAGCCCCGTGTCCTGGAGGCGGCGGAAGGCCTCTTCCGACTTCGCGAACGTGAAGAGGCGCAGGATCTCCTCGAACAGGCGCGGGCGCGACGCGGCGAGGATTTCGTCCGCATGTTTTTCCATCGCCGCAAGCGAATCGGCGTGGATCGTGAAGCCGAGGCGCGACGAGAGGCGCACCGCGCGGAGCATCCGCACCGGGTCTTCGCGGAAGCGCACGTTCGGGTCGCCGATCGAGCGCAGCACCTTCTTGCGCAGGTCGCGGAGGCCGCCCGCGTAGTCGATGACGCGGTCCTCGAACGGGTCGTAGAACAGCGCGTTTACGGTGAAGTCGCGGCGCATGGCGTCCTCTTCGGGCGTGCCGAAGACGTTGTCGCTGGCCTGGTAGAGGGCGCCGGCGGCGTCCGGGTTCGGCCCGTCTTCCAGCGAGGCGCCTGCCTCGTCCGGCTCCGGGTCGCGCCGGAAGGTCGCCGTCTCGATCTGCTTTTCGCCGAAGCGCACGAGCGCGAGCCGGAAGCGGCGCCCGATGACGAACGCGTTGCGGAAGAGCCGCTTGATCTGGTTCGGGCGGGCGTCGGTCGCGACATCGAAGTCCTTCGGCGCGCGGCCGAGGAGGATGTCGCGGACGCCGCCGCCCACGAGGTAGGCGGTGAATCCGTTGGAGTGGAGCCGGTTGAGCACCGTGAGCGCGTCGGGATCGATGTCCCGCGCCGAAATCTTCGGCGTCTGCCGGAAACGGTCGAAAAACGACATGGTGGAGGTCAATTCGTTTTTGGGGGCGGCGCGGGACGGCGGGACCGGCGGAAGTCGAGAAGGTGGCCGAAGACCCGGAGCCCGGCGCGCGCGAGGAACGCGGCGTCGGAAGGTGAACGGATCGAACGGAGCTGGCGCCAGACGAACCGCGGGGTGAGAAAAGAGCCGTAGAGCCCGCGCACGAGGGCGCGGAGCTCGTCGTCGGGAACGGGGCACCGCATCACCGGTTCGCGCATGTCGTAGCGGTCCCAGTCCTCGGTGCGGAGCCATCCCTTCTCCCGGCATTCTCGGAAGAGGGGCGTGCCGGGGTAGGGAATGACGATCGTCCCCTGGAGGGTGTCGATCCAGCCGCGGTCGAAGAGCGAACGGGTGAGGGCGATCGTGCGGCGCGCGTCGTCCGCGGTTTCCCACGGATACCCGATCATGCACGTGACGTGCGGGCGCAGGCCCGCCTCGTGCGCGAGGCGCATCGATTCCTCGACGTTCTTGGCGAGCGGGCACTTGCGGATCCGCTCCAGCGTCGGATGGTTCGCGCTTTCGAGCCCGAAGAGGACGAACCGGAATCCGGCCGCGGCCATGCGGCGGTACGCCTCGGCGTCGAGCGCGCCCGGGATCATGTTGCAGCCGAGCGTGACCTTTTTCGAAAGGCCGCGCTCGACCATGCCGTCGCAGAACTCGCGCAGCCACGCGCCGGCGGGAAAGCACCCGGAATCGTCGAAGATTTCCTTCACGCCGAGCCGCTCGACGAGGTGCTGGATTTCGTCCAGCATCTGCGACGGCGTGCGGTGCCGCCACTCGGGGTAGAGCGTGGTCCAAGAACAGAACGCGCATTTGCCCCACCAGCAGTCGCGCGCGGCCATCGTGTACGTGCCGGGCGTGCGGCGGAAATTGCCGTTCTTGCGGCTGTAGAGCCGCCATTTCGTGAGCTCGCGGTCGATTTCTGGGAGGTCTTCGAGCCGGTGCTCCCGGTTGCGGAACGGGCCCGACGTTCCGATCGACCCGTCGGGGGCCCTCCAGAAAAAGCCCTCCGGGAAACCTTCGCCTCCGGGGGGGACGCCCGCCGTCAGGGCGTCGGCGAGGGCCGCGGAGGAGAAGTCGTAGTCGCCTCCGGCGAGGACGAAATCCGCTCCGCAGCGCCGCAGGGATTCCTCCGGCATCGCCGTCACGTGGTCGCCGCAAAGGACGATTCGGCACGCCGGCGCGATCTTCTTCAGGCGGTCGACCTTGCGCCAGGTCGCCTTCACGACGGGGGTCTTGGTTTCGAGCAGGAAGAGGTCGGGCCGGAAGTCCGCGAAGCGCCGCTCGAACGCTTCCTGCGAAAGCTCTTCGGCGATGCCGTCGAGCCAGAGGACCTCGTGTCCCTTCGAGGCGAGCAGCGTCGCCGCGCTCGCCGGGACCATGGGGTAGACGTACGTCGGTTTCGAGAACCACTGGAACTGGCGGTTCTGCGAGAGGAGGGGAACGCCGAGTTCCGACTCCAGGGGGACGTATCCGACGATGATGCGCATTTCTGGACAAGCCGTCCTCCGCGTCCGTCGCGGTGCGGATTCCGACGCGCTTGAAAGTACCAAAACCCCCCGAAGAAATCAACAAATTTCCGAAGCGGGAGGCGAGGGGGCTAGTCCGGCTCGGCGGAGAGGTAGGCGCGGGCCGCCTCCGCGGCGGCGCCGACGTCGCGCCCGCCTTGCCCGGTTCCGCGCCAGAAGCGGCCCAGCGT
>CAMNCG010000107.1 GCA_946534105.1 uncultured Verrucomicrobiota bacterium | reverse complement strand
CCCGCCAGTAGCAAAGCGAAAAGTCCTCTGTGGAAGAGCGGCGGTTCAATTCCAGGAACACGAGATTCTCCAACCTCCATCCGAGGTTCTCGCCGTCTGCGTCCACCCCTCTGAAATGGCTGATGAAACCGGGGTCTACGACATACGTCTTGGCGTTCCGGATGCGGCGGACAGGCCTGCGGGAATACTTGCGCAGTTCCATCAGAAGATACGCCTGCCGGAGATACAGTTCGTAGTTGAGCACCGTGTGGACGCTCCCGGCGCCGACCGCCCTGGCAATCGCCGCCGGATTGGTCTCGCGGGCGTAGTTCCGCACGAGCAGCTCCGACACGTCGAGCAGCATCCGGGGATTGCGGATCTTGTGCCGTCCGACGATGTCCCGAAGAAGGATCGAATCGTAAAGGGACTTGACGTAGGACCGGGAATCGCGCATGGAGGCGACCTCGGGCAGCCCACCCCGCACCGAATACGCGGCCAGGTCGCGTTTGCACTCGGCAATCGTCCGCGTCGTCGAGGCGGGGCCGCGCGAAAGCAGACGACGATATTCGGAGAAGGAGAACGGCAGCAGCTCGATGGCGTGGTAACGCCCGGTCAGATGGGTCGCGAGTTCGGTAGAAAGGAGCCGGGCGTTCGAACCGGTCACCACGACGTGCATCTTGCGCCGAAGCAGTCGATTTACGAACAGATGCCATCCGTCCACGTTCTGGATTTCGTCGAGAAGCAGATGCGTGAAATCCCCGTAGGCGACGTAGAGCGCCTCAAGGAGGGGATTGAGGTCGTCCGCCGTCGCCGAGCGAAGCGCCTCGTCATCGAAGTCGACGTATGCGTACCGGATCCCGGCGCGGTGGAGGGCACCGTGGCAGAGGGACGACTTTCCGCAACGCCGGACGCCGATCACGATCTGGGCCAGCGGGCTTTCGAAGTCGAACTCCGATTCAGCGGCCCGCGGCATAATGGCGTCGTAGTCGTAATCCGCAAGTTCTTCTTTTTGTTCGTTGACGATTCGCTCGTAGTCGATGGTCATGCCGGTTCCCTTTCTTTGCGTTGTCCAGACGGAAGACATACTAGGCGAAGCGGTTGGGCCTGTCAAGATGAATGCATTGTAGATGCATTATCTTGAAAAATTAGTGCAGTTTAAGCAGTCTTCCTCCGACGATCGAATCCGTCGGCGGGGTGTTGCGTCATGCCAGCGCGCGCCGGACCGTTTCTCCATCCAGAAATTCGATCCGCAATTCGCGGCTGCGGTTGAGAATCCGGTTGCGGACGAGCCCCTTTTGCGGAAGAAACACGGCGAAAACCTTGCGGGCAAAACTTCCGCCAATGCGTCGGGCGCCGGATTCCGTTTCTTCCAGAAAGCGTGACAGCTTTTCGCGTTGTCCGCCGCGCTTGCAGGAGACGTAGAGCAGGTTCGCCCCGGAGACGGCGAGAACGTCCTCCTCCATGTCGGTGCTGTCGGCGCCCCGGCTTCCTGCCGTCACCGACCAGCGGATGTCGCGGCATTGGCCGTTCCGGTCGAAATGGTCCGCCACGGCCACCTCCCACCAGACGCCCTGCAGGAAGGAGAGGGGCGTCGCCGCCTCTTCGAGAGCCGGAACGAGCCTCCACGGATTTGTGTCGTCGGGGAGTGAAAACAGTTCCTTCGCGAAGATCGGGTTCGGGAACGCAACGGTTCCGCGGAGCGCAAGGAGACCGCACTCGGTTCCGGCGCGAACGACCGCCTCCGGCAATCCCGGGAACGGATTCGCGTAGAAGTCGGCGATCCATTTCCTGCGCAGGACGAAGTCCCGCGGCATTTTCCCCAACGGTCCGGAAACGGCGTCAAAACAGCGTTGTTCCAGTTTCGGTTCGGCGACGAGCAGACGGGCCAGGGGCGCGTAGGGCCTCCATGCCTTGCCGCCCGTCACACGCTCAACGCCGTTGGCGATCGCGATGGTGCTGACCGAAAGGCGCCGCATGACGGGTTCCAAGCCGAAACCGCCGCCGGGCAACGCGGCGGAAAGCCCGGATGCCGTTCCTCCGTCGACGAACCGGCCGGACGCCGTGTCCACGTAGAGGCTCGGAACTTTGGCGACGGACGCCGAGGCGTATGCGGCGATGGACATCAGCTTCGTCCCGCCGGTGAAATTCACGATCGGAGATTCGCAATCCCCGAACACGCTGCGGATGGCGGCTGCGGTGTCCTGAAGCCCCGGCATGTCGCCAAGCGGGACGGAACGGACCTGCGCGTCCACTCCCGCCGCCTTGTATGCCCGGACAAGCGCCTCCGAAACATGTTTCATTCTCGGCGTGCACAGGTGGACGATGCATTCCGGCTTCAACGCCATTGCCGGAAGCAGGTTCTGCATGGTCTGTTCGCTGACAAGCTGGATCAAGGTTTTCATTGTTTTCTCCGCCGTTCACGCTCCTGCGACTTCGTTTCTGACCCAATCCATAAGTCGTTTGATTTCCGAGGAAAAACGGTTGGCGTCAGAACGCATTCCATTGATTCTGTCTTTCATGCGGCTTGAACCCGAGAAGGTTCCGTGCGCGAGCGCGTTACGCAGGTCTTTGAGAAGCCACCAGCAGTTGTCGGCTTTCCTGCTGAAGACATCCGAGATGTGTCTTTCGACTTCTGTGCGGGCCGTATAATCAGTTGGTTTGTCGCCCGGTGCCAGATGGGCGGTAATGACGGATTCAAACGCCAACATTACCGCCTTGTCCCTGCGTCCCGTCTGCAAGGCCCGCTCCGCCAATGCCAATTGGCCTTGGGCCAGCGGAAGAGAATACCACGCGAAGAAATCCAGCAGGACATCTTGAAACAATGCAAGCATCGCAGAGGTGGGTGCCACAGTCTTGATCCAATCCGAGATGGTTTTCGCCGTGGAACGCAAGGGGAACACCTCGTTCATTTCAGAAAGGAACTGATAGCGCTCGAAGTTTGATTGGACTGTTTCTCCGTTCGGCAGACCGGAACAGGCGGTAGAAAGCGGCAGAACATTCCCGGAACTGTCGAGGACGGCCACGGCCTCGATCCATTTTTCGAGATTGGACAGCGCATCAAGCCGGACGACCGGTTTCGTTCCGTCGATTCCCGGCATGTCGAGTGCTCCGTAGTAGATCGACTTCGTTTCGACGTTTTTGACATGACTGAGCAGAAAGGAGGAAAGCATCTCCAACATTGGGAGATGGCGGAACCCATGGGTGACGTCGAGGATAACTTCGTTTCCACTACCGACCGCCCCGTCGAGGACGCGAAGAATGTCCGCCTGTTCGTCCTGCGTCCGTCCGAACGGAATCAGCCGACAGTCAAAGTCAACCTGGTAATGGTCCGAGAGAATATCCGAGAGCCGTCGCAAGTCATCTGCGGACACACCTTTACTCCCGGGCTTCTGCAACTCGTAAAGGGCGCTCGCGAATTCGCCGTGTTCAGCCAGTTCCGGAGCGCTCTCGAGCCAGGCGTCCCACATGGAAGTCGATGTGCCGAGGACGACGATTCCGTCTGGCTTCCACCCGGTTTCGACCAGATGGTGGTAGAGGGCGAGGCCGAAGAACTGCGTCGGTTCCGACGAGACACCGTCTTCAAACCGGTATTGCGCGGTTTGGTAGTTTCCGTGGACCGCCTCGGGGTTGTTCCTTGGCGGCTGGCCTTTGCCGAGCGTGGTAATGAGGATTCTGCTCATGACGTGTGTATTGGTCTTCTGATTCTGATATTTGCGGCCCAATTCGTTTCCGAGAGAATGTTCTTCAAGTTCTCAAGATAGGCTCCGAGAACCTCTCGCGACACACTCTCGGGACGGACGAGCCCGGAGGAGAATGCGATGGCGTTGACCTTCAGCATTCCGTTTTCGCCCGAAGAGACGTGGACGAACAGCGGCGATGCAAACCGAGGGATGTTTTTGACCGCTCCCTCGGACTGCAAGTCGACTGGATTCTGGTGGGTTTCCCATGTTTGATGCCGCAGGAGTTTGTCTTTGAGTGGCCCGTGTATCTTGCGAGGAAGTCCCGTTGCGGCCTTCCGGGCATCGTGCTTGAGCGATGCAGCCGTGGATTGGAGGGCGAATCCGATTCGGTCGACCGCGGCCCATGGACTTTTCGTTCCGAGGCGAACGGAAATGTTGCACATGCCTTCGGAGAGCATACTGTATGCGTCGGCCTTGTCGGGGGCCGGCGTCATTCCGAACGGAGTTACCGCGTTCACAACGGCGGGCCAGACATCCTCGTCTTCAAGGTTGAACGACTTGCCGCAGTCCAAGGAGCCGAATCCCTTGCGGGACTTCGCCCCAACGCCGCCAAAGGTGCAGAGGGCCTTCAGTGCAAGGTCCATATGAACGGCGAGGACATTCGCTTCCATTCCGTTACGCGGATGGAATATGACTTCAAGAGTCCATTCGGCACCCGGTTCGATGACTTTGCGTCGACGACCGGAATCGTCCATCCCATACGATGCATAGGCCAGCCCAGGGGCGGTAATGACAGTCCGATTTTGTCTCTTGTCAAAGCGCTTGGATTGAAATGAGGACGGAAGCTGGCGGGCGACGGATTCCTTGTCGAAGGAAAAAACGGCGGTCTGTTTCTTCGGAACGAGGCGAACGACAATCTGGCTGGCCATCGGCGGCTTGCCCGTCCCGCCCCAGATAATCGTTTCAAGCTTCTTGAGATCTCTTTCGGAAAGAACGGAGCCGAACACGACTCGCCACCAGTAGCGGAGAACGCCGCGAAGGGAGGACTCGCGGAGCGTTCCTTCGTCTTCCTCTGCGCCGCGGAGGAACGCGGGGGAGATCAGGCGGAGTGTGTAGGTTTTCTTCGGTTCGGTACTTTCAACCCCCGCGATTTTGAACGCGCCGTAGCCGGCGGCTGTCTTCGCGCCGAGACCTCCTTCTGTCAACCCCTTCTGGAGCCAGCGGACGGCGTCCTCGACACATTGCGCTCCTTCCGGTCCGGCAGGACCAACGGCGAATTTGAACGACGTTCCCTTTGCGACAACGGGAAACGGATTGGGAACCGGATCGGTCCAGTCGTTTCCTCCGTGTGGCGTAAGGATGTCCACCGCGAGCGTAGCGGGAGCCGCCTCTCCGGATTCGTTGCAAGGATACGCGGCCATGAACGAAACGGACCCTGATTGTTCGGCAGTGTTCGCCGCGTTAAGGGCCTTGTCGAGAGTGTCGCTTCGAGTGGGATACCCGAATGTTCTGGCAATGCGTCCGGCGAGATCGGATTTCCGGGCGGGGTCCTTTTCTGCACACCACTGGAGCCAGGCCGCGTGCCGGGCGACGCCCTTCACGGCTGAACCGGGGAGAACCGGTACGTTGAAGTGGGGATGGATGCTGATGCCGGCGTTCTCAAGAACGCCACCGGCCTGATTCACGATCAGATTGGAGCGTAGCGTACCGATGAAAGTCCGAAAACTCGAATGGGGAACGAAGGCCGGTGCTTTCGGCTTGATTCGATTGTGAAGCGAAACAACGGCTCTGATTTCCCGGAGTTTCATTTTGTTGCCGACAGTCACGAACTTGTCCAGACGGAGGGATGGCGAATCGCAAAGCGGAAACAGTGCGCCGCCAAGAAGTTGCTTGGCCTCCTCCGTTCCTGCGGTGTGCCCGGGCGACTGTTCCGGAGCTCCATCGCGCCGGAAGGGTCGGTCCTGCCGAGTCGGGAAACGGTTGTCGCCTCGAAAGCCGCCTCCGTTTCGAGGATGGCCGCCAAGGTGGCCGTAGTTGGGATGGTAGGTCATTGGACAGTCTCCTTGCTAATGGACGAACCGGCGCAGATAGTTGAGGTATTCCATCGTCTCGTCTGTAACGGCCCGAAGGACGTCGGAAGACTTCCCGCAGAGTTCTCGGAAGAACGCCTCGGGCTCGGTTGACGATACGTCGAAGTCAAAGCCCTCCTTCCGAAGAAGATCGAAGTGGTCGATCACTCCCTTGAAGACGGAAAGGTGGCCTTTGTTGCCCTCGAGGGCGAAGGCGAAGGCACCGAGAATGCCGTTCTGGACGATCTGGGCGGGAACCTTCTTGGCGATGGCCCGGCTGCCGCCCTCCCCGGATTCGACGCGGGGGGCCCAGGCGCTCGCATGAAGGGCACGAAGCTGCGCGAGATTCTTTCTCATTATTTCACCTCCTTGAGCGAAACGGAGCACCAGCCGAGACCGGTCGTGACATCGGCGCCAATCTGGATGACGTTTCCGACGGAGTTCAGTCGTGCTTCCAACTTTGCGAAATCATCGTCCGCGTTCGAGCGAAGTACGGCGTAGAACATTGCCTCGGAAGGAACGTTCTCCTGGTTGAAGAGCGCGCCATCGTCCACGACATGGGTTTCATCGACGATCCGGTTGTGCTGGGCGATTTCGCAGGCGTTTTCGACGAAATACCGGAACAGGGAATCGGAGACGATCGCCAGCTTATCCTTCAGGCTTTCCGTCCAAAGGACATCCCCGGAGAGTTCCGCGAGAGCGGCGACAATGGAGGAGGAGGGAGCCGGGCCGGCGTTGATCACGTATTCCTCGAATGCAGCTTTGCCGCTGGACAACTTCAACCCGTCGGACACAAGCGCATCCATGTCTCCGGTCGGAAGTGTCTCGAAATGAATGTCGATCTTCAGCTCGCGCGCGAAACGGCGAAGCGCTGTCGGACAGGTCAGCCATGCGAAGCATCCCTTGGCGGAACGGACCGGAAAGGCAAGGAGTTTCGATTCTCCGATGTAGAGAGAACCGGCGTAACCGGGATTCTCCTTCGTTTGCTTTTCGTCAAAGCCGAAAAGCGTCTTTCCTTCCTTAGAGCGCACAAATGAGCCAGAGGCGTCCTTTTCCAGCCATAGGTCCGCGAGTACGCCCTTGAGCGACGAACCTGGGATGACAGGAAAGTGAGTATGCCGCTCACGGATAACGGGCTGGTCGACCGCGCCGACGGAGGCGCCGGCACCGACGTGCAGCGGCGTACGGGTGAAGAGCGTGAGAAGTTTCGTTTTCATGATGGTCGTGTTTGGTTAGGTATTTGGGTGGTTGGGCGGTTGGATGGTTGACTGGTTGGCCGGTTGGGAGGTTCGTGAATTCTAGGGCGTTTGGCATTCGACGAAGGAACAGACGCCGATGCCGAAGCCGTTGGAGCCGAGCAGATCGCTGCGGGGAACGCCGTCGAGCGCGGCGGCCAGAGCAAGAGCGTCGTCCGGCGTGTCGCACTCGAAGACGTAGCAGGAGCCTGCGGGAACGGCGAGCATTGTCGGCTTGGGACCCCCAGGTGTCCTGTCCGTCGCCAGATTCCAGCCGGAGAAGGCAAGCGGTTTGTCGACGCGCGCTGCGACAAGCTTCGCTCCGATCGTTCCTGCCGCCTTCTGCCGAGCCTTCCAGTCCTGACGGCTTTCGCCAGCTCGCCGAGGCTCCACCGGCCGGGAAAGCATCACTTTTCCGATGTCGTCGCGGTAGATGCGTTCCGAGTCGGTCCTCAGGCACCAGGCGGGAAGCCAGCCATGGACCGGACCCTCCTGCTTCCGCGAAGGTTCGCCAGACTTTGCCTCGGGCTCCTTTCCGGCCTGGAACACGGCCGGCGTGAGGAGCGTCCAACGGACAAAACGCGTCGGCTTCGTGTCTTCCGGTCGTTTCGGAAGGGTGAGTTCGCCTTCGGAAATCGTTAGCGAACACATACCCTGCTGTCCGCCCAGAACGACCTGTTCCACGCGCTCGCCGACGGTTTGCTTCGAGTCGTAGGCGTCAAGGACGCTGTCCTGGCGCTTGAGCTTCATTTCGCAGGACGCTTCGCAGACGAGGGAGGCGTCATCCCTCAGCCGGAGATACTCGGCCTGGTAGAGTTTGTGCTCCACCGTCATCCCCGTGACGGGATCAATGGCGATGCCGATTTGCCGGTCTGCGCCGTAGAGCAAGGAATCGTCGGCGTAATCTGGCTTGTCCTTGTTGAAGTCGAAGACGGTCTCGCCGCCGAGGTATCGCTCGTAGGTTTTCCGGGATATCCACTGCGGCAGAGAGACCTTCCCCATGGCTTTCGGCTTGAAGGCGTATTGCAACGGGGCGGGAAGGTCCGTCTCCGCGTCATCGAGCGCCACGAGTTCCATGCCGAGATCGAGCGGGCGAGGAAAGAAGACGTCCGCACCCTTCTTCGGGAACGGGCCGACCGTCTTGAGCGCGCCGAAGCGGAACGCGATGTCTTCGCGTTCGCCGCGACGGGTGTGCTCCTCGCCCTCCCACGGCTGGCGCTGCGGCCAGCGGAGGTGGAAGGCGGAAAGCAGCGCGTGGTAGAGCTGGTCGGGGCGAGGCCAGTTGGCGCCAAGGCCTGCGTCGGCCGCCTCCATCGGGCGGGCGTCTCGGAGAAAGAGCAGGTCGCGGGGAACGAGTTCGAGTGTGTGTTTCATGGCGTTTATTTCCCTTCGCGCTTGCGATCGAGGAACGTTTCAACGAGGAAGAGGCCGAGGAAGTCCCCGGGGTGGACTTTGGTGTCCCCTTTCTTTTCCTCCTCCGTCTGTTCGCGGCCGACGATGCGGCAGGTCGTGTCGGAGACACCCTCGGCAACTGAGACGAGGTGTTCGGAGATTTGGGATTTCAGATTGTTTCGCTCCTCATCGGTGAGGTTGCCCCCTTGCCGCGTTAGGACGTGATCGACCTCGGCATTAAGCACGTCCTTGAATTTTTCGAAATCCGTGGACTTTGTCATTTTCTCCAGTTCGTATGGCTGGAGCAAAGCCGCAAGCGCGTAGGGGAAGCGCCCGGAAAGCTTCGGGGAGTTCCCCTCGGAAAGCGTTTTCAGCGTCGTCAGAAGATCAAGGGATTTCGATTCCCACTTGCATCCCCATTCGAGGATTTCGCCGGAGCGCTTGTAGACGGCGATGGCGAGGGCGCCACGGCCGTAACGGCCCTTGGCGACGCCCTCCATGCGTTGGGCGCTCTTGACGAGCATCTGGAGAGGGGCGCTCTTGTGGCCGACTGCGATGCCGCAGGAGCCGTCGAGGGGCTTCCCGTCGAATCCGATTTCGTGGAATGCAGCCCGTATCTCCCGCGCACAGGCGATGACCTTCGAGGACGGCAGGACGGCGAGGACGTCGTCGCCGCCCGCGTAGATCAGGTGTCCGCCGTGCTTCTCCACGATGCCCGGCACCCGGTCGAGGGCGAAGCCGGAAAGCGTGGCGCTGATGGCGCGGATGCCGTCGGGCGACGTCTTTTGCGCATCGACCGTCTCGCCCATGTGGTCGCCGTCGAACGCGAGGACGGCCACGTAGGGAACTTTCGGATCGTCGTTCCGCTCGGCGATCGAGGGAATGTCTGGCACGCGAAGATTGCCATGGATGTCGCGATCGCGGAACACGAGATTCGACGCAAGGTAGTTCTTGCCGGAGTCGACGTCCTCGATCTGGCACCAGAGCCGCTTGAGAAGGTTCATCGCACCGTAGCGGTGTCCGGGCGTCTTGAAGATCTTCTCGCATTTGCGATGGAGGCCGTCCCAGAAGTCCTCGTCGCCGATGCACTCCTCCTTGCCGGAGAGGGAATCCTTGACTGCGGCATCCTTGGAAACGGGATCCCATTGCAGAAATTCGCGGGTGTTGCGACGGGCTGCAAGCGCTTCGTTCACCGCATCCCATGCCTTGTCGAACGATTCTCCCGCATGCCACGGCCGGACGGCCCAGGTGATTTGCGGGAAGGCCTTGACCTGATTGCTGAAGCGGTCGCGCCATTCCGGTTTCGCGCCATGCGCGGAGAGCCATTCCCAGACGGACTTGGCGATGCGCGCCAGTTCGTCCCTGACGGCTTTGTCCGCCGCCTTGGCGCGAACCTTTCCGGTTCCGGCTGGAACAAGCATCGCGAAACGGTTGGGAAGGTTCGGAATCAAGGCCTTTTCGATTTCGCTGGCCTCCATGAACGACACTTGGTCGCGAAGGGCGAAGAGGAGCGGATTGTGGCCCTTGCGGATGGAGGGCATGACCATGTCGTCGAAGCCGACTTTGCCGCATTCGGCCTTCCATGCGGCGAGAATCGCGTGGGCGACGAGCCAGGAAAGCAGGTAGGAGCCCGACCAGAGGTCTTTCGTCGAACGCGCCTGCGCGATGAATTCCTGGACGGGACCCATCTGGAAGAGAAGGAGGTCCTTCTGGATGCCGTCGCCGGCGGCGGGGGATGGCGGGGTTTCGTTCATGTGCGTGATGCCCTTTCGGGTTGGGGGTTGGAGTCAGAGCCAGTCGATGCGGAGGGCATGCCAGCCGAGGATGTCGGAAGGGCCGGGCTCCGCCCCGATTGCGGGACGGTAGCCGGGCGCGTAGTCGGGGGCCAGAACATAGCACGTGCGGAACGCGCGGCCGGCCAGGGTCGGAAGATCGTCGGGCGAAAGCGAGAGCGCGGGACGCTCGGTCGGAGGCAGGAGGGAGACGCCGCCAAGGATCGTCTCCGCCGCGGCGCGGGGGTTCTCGTGGCCCCCGAAGGAAACGACCTCCGCGCCCGTGAGGGAGGAGCGAAGGTCGTCAAGGGAGAGTGTGCGGACGTTGGCGTCGCGCCGCAGGAGCGCGAAGGGGAAGGTGTTGCCGATGAGAAGGGTGCGTTGCATGGGGGCAAACCCTATCACGGTCGGAAGCGATTCCAGAAATCGGGAATGTCCGCGGACATTTTCGCTTCGGGCCATTCTCCATGTCTTGCACCGCGGGGGAACAGTTCTCCGATGAAAGGGAACATTTCGGGCGAGGATTTCAGAAGCTTCTTTTTCATGTCGGAACGGACTTTCGTCAAATCCAGCTGCGTAGTCTTCTCGTTCTCTTCGCGGGATTTCTCATGAGGTGGCGAAAACCTCGACCCGACTCCGAACGCACGGAACCATGGAATGGCGCGCTCGTCCTCACGGGCGGTTTCATGCAATTCGGGCAATTCTTCGAGCAGGTTTTCCGGACAAGCAAGCAGATCATAGGAAAGAACCGTGAATTCAACCGGGGAAAGCAGAGGTTTTACCGGTTTTCCGTTGACCAGCAACAGCCCGTGGACGAAATCGAACTTCAATTCCGGATGTTGCGGGCCGGCCTCGGGGCCGGAGGCCTGGGCGGCGCGGACGAGGTCTCCGTACCGCGATGGCAGCGTTTTGAACTTGTCCTGGTACCAACTGCAGGTCTTGACGAACGGCAGATCAATGAGATCAAGCTTTGCATCGGAAGAACGGAACTCCTTCGTTTTCCCCGTAAGCCTGTCCTTGAATGCATGACGGCGGTTTTCCTTTGGAAAAAAGAACGGGGGGGCGAGCGGACCGTCGAACGGTTCGTTCACCAAAACGTGAAGAACCCGGTCCTGGGTTCGGGCGCGGAGAATCATGCAGGAAAGAAGCAACGAGCCCATTGTCTTGCGACCTCCGGCGATGGAGGCCAAAATCCGCGTGTCGTGTTTTGCCCAGCTCTCCACTTCGCGGAGAAGAAAGTCCGCTGCGGCCTCGTTGTCTTCCGTCGTGCGGATGTCGTCAAGCGGCGCCATCTGGCGGTCTGAAAGGATTTTTACGGACCCCTCGCCGAAGACGAGTCGGCCGTCCACGGGCTTTCCCTCTTTTTTCAGTGCGGCGACCATCCGCCCCCACGCTCCGTCCTGACCGAAAAGTGTTTTTAGAACGAGATCCTTTCCCTTCTTCGTCGTCACCACGACGACTTCATCCGGCACGATGCCTTCCTCTCCCTTCTTCGCGGGATGGGCGAGCGCCCAGACGGTTTCGGTCAGCACGGCGGGCGACGTTCCGACCGTGGCGAGCAAAATGGTCCGGTATTTCGGGGACTTTGAAGGGGGCGGCATTTTCATGGATCGGGACTGTTCGTTGCGGTGGATCTTGCCAAGTGCATTCTCTTTGGTGTACATTCTACCATCCGTATGCTTCGGACGCAACAACCAATTTCGCGGCGCGGCTTTCAGGCCGACCGTGTCCGCAGGGGCCGTGTGGA
>CAMNCG010000106.1 GCA_946534105.1 uncultured Verrucomicrobiota bacterium | reverse complement strand
CTTGCGGGATCCAGTTGGCGCCTCCATCCGTGGACCAGACGATCCCGTTGGAATCCAGGGCCTCTTCAAGCGTGAGCGGCGCCCATTGGACGTTGCGGAGAAAAACTGCGTCGTCGCCGGCAGTTGCGCCAGTTCCCTTTTCGTACGCCCATCGCAAGACGTGCTTGCCGTCACCGAATGAAACCGTCACCGTCGCCCAGTCCGTAGAGCGGGTGATAGATTTCTGCACCGCGCCATCCACGTAGAACGTCGCGAAGTGTCCGCGATTGCTCGAAATCTTCCAGTCGAACGACAGCGTCCCGGCTACGCCGACCTCGGTTTGAATCCAGCAGACGCCGTTGGCGTCAGTCGCGCCGCTCGACACGAAACCCTCTTCCGCGTTTCTCTCCCACGATGGTTCTCCTCCCGTCGTCCAAACCAAGTCGGACGTGCATTCCGGCCAGTCCAGTCGGACGAATGGCGGAACGACAACCGCCAACGAGAACCAGTTCGTCTGCGCCAGCCCCCAGGTGTTTTCGGCTAGGACGGCGAAGTTCCACGTCCCGGCAGTTTCCGGCGTCCCCGAGAGCAGCCCGGACTCGGACATAGCGAGTCCGTCCGGCAAAGCAGATTCCGAGAAAGTCTCGCCGTCGGACGCGTCCATCGTCCGCCAATAAAGGGACGAACCGTCGGGAGCGGTCGAATTGAACTGAACCTGATAAGCTTCGCCCCTCGTGCATTGCGGCAGGTCGGAATCCACAATGTCGAAGAAATATTCCGAATACCGGACGATACGAACATGACTGTCGATGCCGAAGGCGTTGGCGTCGATTTTGCAACCGTTGGGGGCGATAACGACGACGAGGTTCGAACAACCGACGAACGCGCCTTCCGCGACGGCACCCGTGTCTGACGGCAGCAGAACGCTACGGAGTCCCGTGCAGTTCTCGAACGCCGACACGCCGATGTCCGTGAGCGAATCCGGCAGGGCGAGAGAAGTCAGTCCGACGCAATTGGCGAACGCATGGTTTCCGATGCTCGCAAGTCCGGCCGGGAAATCGACCTCGGACAGCGATTCGCAGTCGGCGAAGGCGTAGTCCCCGATGGCTTCAAGCGTTTTGGGAAACTCGACCGATGCAAGATCGGAACACCCATGGAATGCTCCATTCCCGACTTGCCGGACCGTCGACGGAAGCCGGATCAATCCAAGTCCCGAACAGTTCGCGAACGCTTGTGTCCCGATGGTTTCGAGACCTGCCGAAAGAACCACCGATGACAATCCGGAGCAATCCGCGAAACAACGGTTCGGAATTGTCGCGACACCGCTCGGAACCCTCACGCTCCCAAGCGCCTCGCATCCTTCAAACGCCGAAGCGCCGAGCGTCGCGAGCGAGAGCGGCATATTGATTTCCCGGAGCGAAGAACATCCATAGAACGCATCTGCACTGATCAAGGAAACCGAATCCGAGAATGAAACCGTTTCGAGATTGGTAAGGTTGGCGAACGTTCCGTCGGGAATGGCCGTGATTCCCCTCCCGAGCGTGACGCTCTGTAGCTCAGGATATGACCCCATCGAAAAACCCGAGAGACCCGAAACACCGTTTCCGACCACGATGTTCGTCAGCCCGGAGCAACCGTAGAATGATTCGCTTCCAATGCTCGTTACTCCGTCGTGAATCGTGATGGAACGAAGACCTCCGCAGTTGTAGAAGGCTTGGTATGGGTAAGATGTGGAAATGCTCGTCACTTCTTCCGGAATGACGAGGTCGAGGATCTCGGCACCATCAAGATACAGACGGCGAGTTCCCGCTAGATATCGGTTGATTTTGTTGTTGCACCAAGCCGCCAAATCCGTCAGGATGACACTCGTTTCGGTCAAGGACGAACAACCGTCAAAAACACGATAACCGCTGCTTGTTACGCTATCGGGAATCGTGATAGAAATCAGCCCAGAATAATCGGCGAAAAGCTCCCCTGTCAGCGACTGACCAGATGTCAACGTAACATTGGTTATCGTCGTTTTCGAACTTGAAAACAGACCACGCGGGGCATTTGCTGGCATCCTGACGATTTCAATATTTCCACAACCTGAAAACGGATCCTCAGCAGGGCTGTATGATTTATTTCTATCGTATTCGGCGCTTGTCGGCAAACTGACGAATCTAAGTGACGTACAGTCTTTGAAGGCATCATGACCTATATGCTCTACGTTATCTGGAATCTCGATGGCCGACAACCCAACGCACCCTTCAAACGCCGATGTCGCAATATCCTTTGTTCCTTTGGAAATCTCGACGGACATAAGTTTGTTGCAGTTTTTGAACGTAGAAGATGCTATACACGCAAGTCCGTCCGGAATCATGATGGAATTAAGTCCAGAACAATTTTCAAACGCCGATTGTCCAATGTTGGTTACAGTTTCCGGCATGTCTACGGATGTCAATCCCGAACAATCGGAAAACGCCATGTCCGGAATGCTCTCCAAGTTGTCGGGCAAGATTATCGACGTGAGGTTGGAACAACCCACGAAAGCTCCATATCCGATGCCCCGGACGTTGGAAAGGTCAACACACCCGGAAAGCCCCGTGTCATATCCAATCGACCACCCGTCGACAAGTCTTACACCGGGGATTGTTTTGGTTTCATAGATTTTTGCACAATTGATGAACGCATTTTTTCCAATGGCATTTACACTCTCCGGAATGTCAATCGACATCAAGCGGTTACAATCAGAAAACGTCTCGGATTCAATGACAGTCACGCCATTAGGAATTTCAATTGTCTCTAGAGAGGAACACCCCTGAAAAGCTGAAGAGCCGATTCTCGTCACGGTTTCTGGAATCGTTATTGATGTCAATGCGGAGCAACTGGCAAATGCATCCACACCAATGTCTGTCGTCGATACAGACAATGCAACGGACCTAAGTCCAGAACAATTCCGAAACAGGCCGTCTTCGATGGTGGTCACGCCATTTGGAATCGTAACCGACGTCAATCCCGTGCACGAATCAAAAGCAGATTCACCAATATACGTCACGCCATCGGGAATCGTAATCGATTTCAATCCCGAACACCCCCAAAAAGCATCATAACCGATACGTGTCACACTGTCAGGAATTGAAATCGACACCAATTGCTTGTATCCAGAAAAACAACAGATTCCAAGTTCTGTCACGGGGCACCCCCCAAGTCGCGATGGAACCGAGATTGACGTACCGGAAGGAATGCCCGATGTTGACAGTTCAACGGAAATTGCTTTCCCGTCGGAAACCGAGTAACTCCATGTGTAACCACCTACAGTCGCGTAGGTGGAATAAGCATTCAGAGTAATGAGCATTTCCACAGTGAAGGAAAGGAGCATTGTTCGTTTCATGGAAAACTTTGGAATATCCATTGTTCTATCAGAAAAGCCCGATCAAAAGTTTCTTTGAGGTCCTTTCGTCGAATCGCCGGGACGCGTGGGAAGCCTCCCACCATTCCCCGGCCGGTCGACGACAGGACGAAACGACGACAGGACAAAAGGTCGCGCCCCGGTCGCCGAAGGAACGCAGGGCGGGAGAAGAGCGGTCCGCCCGGCGGTCGGGCCCTACCGGAACGCGGAGGGCGGAGGTCGGAAGTCGGCGTGAGGTCTGGTTCATCGTGGCGGGTTCGTGTTTTACGCATTGCCCTCCCGTCGGCCGCAAACGAGGAAGCCCTCTTTCACGGTTCACGCGAGGCCCTGGAAAGCCTGATCAGGAAACGCGAAAGAGGGTATGCGCATACACGCACCCGCAGAGGCGCCGTCCTGATCGTGAAATTTTCCAGGTTTCGCGTGATCAACGGTCTTGCAGTGACGCAAAGTGTCAACGGCGGGAAGTATCCCGCAGTCGGCACCTCGTGTCAACCCCCTTTCGCGTAAAGGCGTTCTTTCCATGTCCGGCGTTTCCCGGACCGGCGGCGGCACCGCAGGTCCTTTCCTCACCTTCTAGCCCGGATTTCGGAAAATCTTACGCGAGGCGCGGGCGCGCCCGGTGCGGCCTCTTCCGCCCCGTCACTCGGGGATGCGGCTTTCAGCCGCGTCCGTCCCGGCTACGCGGCCAGAAGGCCGCATCCCCCGTGACGACGGCGGTCTGGAGACCGCCTCCCCTCTGGTGACGACGGCGGTCTGGAGACCGCCTCCCCTCTGGCCATGGCGCATGGCCATTGATATTGATGTTTGTGTCCATGATCGTCCCATGGAAATGCAACGAACCTCCCCCGACAACGCAACGCGGAAGGTTTCCGTACCGGACGCATCCTTGAAAACGTCGTCTACCTGGCGCTTCTCCGCCGATGTCGCTTGTTATTTTGCGGGGCGAAGTTCGCTTCGCCCCCTGAAATCCATCTTTTAGAACACCCACTCCGCTGCGGCCGTGAACGAAAGGGTCTTGTCCTCGAACTCGTATCCAACGGACGCCCCGACGGCGAACTTTTCGCCGAGGAGCCAGTCTGCGCGTCCGGAAAGAAACTCGCGGGGATCGTCGGCAAAGTCATTCTTGTTGCCAAGCCCTTCGGTGAGGTACTGGAAGTCGCCGCGAAGCGAAAACGTCCGCGTCACGTTGACTTCAAGGCCGATGTCGAAAATCGGGCAAAAGGAGTCGCCGCCCTCCCGAATCCGCTGGTCCGAACCGGCCGCCGCGGCCATCCGGTTGTACTCGCGGACAGCCTGCCGCCACATTTCGTAGTACGCACTACTTCCGCCCAACATCCGTGAAGGGCCGAAATCGGCATGTACCCACTGGATGCCCAGTCCGGCGTAGGGGTTCCAGACCTCCGACCGGCGGAAGGAATACTGCAGAAGGGCGTCGGCGCCGTAGGCGGTGAGTTCCTTCCCGCTTACGGACTTCATGGCGCTGTTTTCCGACTGGTCGTCCCAGTCCAGAAACCCGCGCAGGGAGAAGTCCAGACTTCCGAAAAGCGGGGTTCTGCCGCCAAAGTCGAAGTTCTGCGCGGATTTCACGTCGTCGTTCTTGCGGTAGCGCCAACCGACATCCGCAACATAGCGTCCGAGAAAGCCCCGTTCCTGCTTCCGTGAGGAGTCCCCGGACCAGACAAGGGAGAACAGTGACGAAAGAACCGACGTGCCGCCCATCCCCGTCGGAGATGTCATCCCGCCAAGGGAGGAAACCCCCGTAACAGAGTAGGATGGGGACGGAAGATGGGAATGGCCCCCGGCCGTTACGGGTCCGGGATACACCGACATATCCGCCACTTTGAGAGAGGAGGATCCGGACGTCTTCGGCCGGGTTGCGAAAACGTCCCCCCCGGACAGATGCCTTGACGGGATCGAATCGACCTTCGGCGCGCCGACGGGCACCGTCCCCGACCAGACCGTTCCAGACCGACCGCTAACCGCAGCGGAAAGCGAAACGTCCGCGTCCGTTGAACCGGACACGACCAACTTCCAGACGAAATCGGCATCCGCCTCCGAACCGACGACCGTGAAACCGGCGTCGCGTGAAAGCTCCCTGGCAGCAAAACCAGAGAGCCTCTCTTCGTCCGGCTTCATGAAGGAGACATTTTCGGGCGACGATACAAAGATCGCCCTCCCGCCATTGGAAACCCCGGATGACTTGAATTGGCGTACGAGGTTCTTGGTGGCAAGGGAAAAATCACCATACGTCGCGGCGCTGGCGGCGAACGGGGTCAAAAGGAGGGCGGCGACAACAGCGGCCCTGTTCGAAAGATTGCGCATTCTGCTATTTCCTTGTCTTGATGTGGACGATCCGGCTTCCCAACGAACTCCACCCATGGCGGAAAATGGGGATGGAAGGCGACGTGACGTCATCGCGGAAGTTTCGATACGGCCGTCCTGACGGCTTCCCCAGCGAGATAATCGACGAACTTGTCGACCCCCGCCCCGACTAGGGCGTCCGGATTCCGGGCCACGGCGGTTTGCTCGAAGGTTTCAAGCAACAGGATTTCCCCGCGGGGGCTTTCGGCCTTGAGCGTGACGGGCAGCGTCCCCTTCACAGGCGTGTCCGACGTGTTTGGCAAAACCGGCGGCTTCGGGGAAAACGACGGCTCTCCGAAGAGAAGCCGGACGAACACCGCATCGTCGGGCGCGGAGACAAACCCTTCGGAGTCCGCATGGATCGGAACGAACGGCAACCCATTCGTAACCGCTACGGAAAAGCGTTCGCGCGCGTTCAGCGCGGAACGCCCTAGGGCAGTAGCGGAAAGCGTGTGCAAGGCGGCTCGTTCGCGACGGTCGCGCGCGTCGCGGTCCGCCTGGACGGCGACCAGCGCCTCACGCTCGTTCTTGACGGCAACCGCCCGGTTTTCCGCCACGGCGAAAAACTGGGCGGGGCCGGACAGTTTTCCGATTTCCGACTCCGCATACGGCGACTCGGACACGAGCGCCTTCGGGCGCATGGACTCCGGACGCGCGATGTCGAACGTCGCCTCTTCGGTGCCGACGGAAAGAAGGCACACCGGCGTAGACGCCACGGCGGAAAAGGCCGTAGCGAACAAGGTCGCCGAAAAAAACGGAAAACTGCGGTTCATGGCTTCCTTTCGGCCGGGCGGGCTATTCGGCGTCCTTCGCCTTCTTCATCGCGACCGGCACGTCCTGCTTGGCGGAACCGAGCGTGAGGGACTTCGTGAAAGTCTGGTAGCCGTCCATTTCGACGGTCAGCGTGTATTTGCCCTGGGGAACCTTCTCCGGCTCCCCGTTGGACGGGGAGAACTCCTCCTCGCCCGAGAGCGTGATCGTGGCCGAGTCGGGATCGAAGTCCGCGTCGCCCTGCGGCCCCTTGATCTTGACCGTCAGCTCGCAGCTGGACGAAACCATGGGGATCTTGTAGTTCTGCGACTTCGTGATCGTCAGCTTGCTGCTTCCGGTGCGCTTGTAGCCCTCCATCTCCACCTCGACGACGTGCGGCCCCTTGAGGACCGTGAATTCGTCGCCGGAGGCGTGTCCGTCGCCGTCCACGAGAATCGTGCCCGCGTTTTCGTCGAAATCCTCGTCCTTCTTGGGGCCGGTCAGGGTGAAGGACACCTTGGCGACGAAACGATCGTTGATTTTCTTCGCGACTTCGGAGAGCGCGTCCTCCAGGACCTCCACGAGTTCGTTTCCAGTGGTGCCGCTGCGCTGCACCGCGTTCGACGTGCGGACCTGCTTTTCCTTCTTGACGTTTCCGGCCGCGACCATCTTCCCCTGCAGGTCCTGGACCTCGTAGGTGACGGTCTGCATGTACTTGGCCATCTTGACCTGCTGAGAACCGACCTGGATGACGCCGGTTTCCTCGCGGGGATCGTCGAACACGAGCTTGATGAAGTAGCCCGTGGCGAGGACGCCGGGATCCGTCATGTCCTGCATGAACTGCTCCTGCTGGCCTTCGTCCATGTCCATGCGGTGGAAGAACTCGATGCAGTCCGGGTCGAAGTACGTGCCGGCTTCACCCGCGAACTTGTCAAGGGCGAGGATGATCTGCCGCCCGTAGGCGTTCCCCTCGAGCTGCGCCTGGATCCCCTTCATGTGCGTGTCGGCGGCCTTCCAGTTTTCGTAGGCGATCTTCGCGTTCGCAAGGCGCTGGACGTCCCCGGCGGCCTCGTTCTTGGCGCGCATGCGGGCTGCCTCCTCGGGGGTCGCCTGCATGATCTGCGCTTCGGAGAAGGGCTTTTCGGTCATTTCGAGCGGCTTGGCGGGCGGCGTCCACGTCTTCTGGTGGCGCGTACCGGCCGTCTCGACGGACGAAATCTTGAGCATGAGTTTCTTTGTACCCTGTGGCACGGAGGCGTCTCCGGCGCCCGCCGCGCCCTGGGCAAACGACGGAACGGCGGCCGAAGCGAGAGCCGCAACGGCGGCGATGGTCTTGAGTTTCGTTTTCATGATGGTGTTTGGTTGTTGTTTTGTTGGAATTCCCGAAAGACGTTTTGTCATGCTGAATGGATGATCAATCGAACGGGAGCTTGATACCCGTCGTGGCCCTTTTCTCCTCGGCCTCGCGCTTGGCGGCGGCGGAGGCGGCCTTTTCGGCCTCCGTCTCGACGTGTCCGCGTACGACGACGCCGTTCTCGATGGCGTCGTCGCCAATCTCGCCGGAAACAAGCTTGGCGTATGAAATCTTCTTGTCGACGCGGACGACCTGGACAACGCCAATGAGTTCGTCCGCCCCGCCGAGCGACTCGCCGGTGTCGGGATCGACGATTTCCTCCTCGATCCCGTAGGCGTCGAGTACGGTTCCCTCGTACAGCAGACTGCCTCCCTGGTTGATCACGTACTGGCCGTTTTTCATCTTCTTGATGATTTTCGCGGGATCAATGACCTTGACCATCTCCAGAACGGCGGATGAAAGGAGCATCCGGAAGATCGTCGCCGCGTCGCCGCGGGCATACCGGATGTCGGAGCGTGAAAGTTCGATCACGACGTTGTCCGTGTCAAGGATTTCCCCGGTGGCCAGTTCGACCATCCGGTACGCGAACGTGAACGCGGCCCGGTCGATGACGGAACTGCCCGTGGCCGCGATCGTCCGCGGGGCCGCCACGTAGAAATCCTTGATCTCGCCGGTGACAAGAACGTCGCAGCCGAGCTTCTGCCCGAACTTTTCAAGCTCTTCGGGGCGGGTGTTGGCGGAAGCGAGGCGCTCCTCCTCGGCCTGCACGGCGGCGTCGTCCCTGCGGGAGAGGACGACATAGCGCCGCGACTGGGTAAAGTACTTGTCAAACTCATCGCCGAGTTCTTCGACCAGGCGCTTGGCGTCCAAGGTCCTTTCCGCGAGCGTGTACGTCGGACGCAGGGTCTTGAACGGGGTCATCGAAATCTTCTTCTTTTCCGGGGCCTGGGCAGAAGCCGTCGCGGCGGCGAGGAGGAACAGCCCGGCGACGGCCGGTGCGAATCGTGTCGTTTTCATTCGTGGCGGAAGTCTTGTTTGGGAAAATGGAGCCCTGGTCGTTTTCAGCGCTTGCCGATCTTGACGATTTCCTTCTCGCCTTCCCAGAAGGCAAGTCCCGTCTTCACGTCGGAGATGGAGAGCTGGAAAATGTATTCAATGCGCTGCTTGGACGAACTGATCTTCTTCTTCTGGCTTTCGATCTTGCCGGAAAGGGACAATTCGGGGAGCAGCGGCCCCCCCATGTCCTCGTCGGCAAGGTCGCGGACCATGTTCGCCATATTGTCTTCGGCGCCGGAACCGGACACGGCCGTCGTGATGACCGCCTTCTTGCTCTTGAGGAGGGCGACGCGGATCTTTTTGACGAGCTGGTCCGTGTCGATGTCCTGGTCGGTGCGGTTCGCGACGCGGCTGATCGCGACGATGTAGCGCCCGCCGTTCGGCTTGTCGAGGGCCCCGGATTCGATCATGTCCGCGATCATGTCCTCGGCGGCGCTCGCAAAGTCGCGTGAATCGAGGGCGTTCACGAGAGGCGAAGTGTCGTGGTCCTTGTCGACAAGTTGGGTTTCCGTGGCGCAACCGGCGAGGAGGGCCGCAGCGGCGAAAACAGGGAACAGGGAAGTGTGTTTCATGGGAGGTTGGTTTTGAGTGCTGGGTGGATGCTGGAAAGTGTCGCGTTCGGGTGGGGAGGACTCACGGTGCCTTCCGGATTTCGACGCGGAATCCGTTCACGTCGGAACGGGGCGCCACGGCGCGCAAATCGGCGATTTCGTCGGGGTCGAGCGTCGCCGTCTTCCAGAGGGAGAGGGCGGAGGCGACCGGCGCGCCGTTCGCGTCGAACCACACGGTCCTGTACTGGATCTTCCGCGTACGGCCGCTGGTGCTTTGAAGGGAGAGCGCGACAACCGGGTTGGCGCCCTTCGTTTCGCCGTAGTCCACGGTCAGGACCTTGACGAGCGATGAAACCGACGGATCGACGACGATGCGCGGGTCGGCGGCTACGCGCGACGTGGCGCATCCGGCGGCGAGCGCGAATGCGGCGAGAATCGCGGGAAACGTTTTCATTGTCATTGGATGGTGGATTTCGTTTGGTAGGGGAAAGGCGGGAGAAACGGCTTGCAGACCATTCTGCGGCTCATTGGCCCTGTGCGCCGAGAAGGCGGACAAGGGGCGGGAGACCGGGGGCGGGAACTTTCACGTAGACGACGGAAAGCCCCTTTTCCGGAAGCGCGACTTTCGCAAGCGGCTGCACCCCGCCGGGAACCCAGATTTCGATTTCGCGATCCTTGGTTTTGGGCTTTTTCCACACAAAGGCCTGAAGCTCCTTGGGAAGCAGGTTCCAGTGGCGGGTGTCGGTGCCGGTGACCGCAGAGGAAATGGCGGACGTCGCAAGGCTTGCGAGAAAAGCCCCCTGCGCGCCGCCCTTCTCCTTCGCGGCCTCGACGATCGCGACCTGCACCGCAAGTTTCACGACCGCCTCGAAAACCTGCGACGCGACGATGCCGGGGAGACGGGATTTGAACTCCCGCACGGCAACACGGTCCAGATCCGCCACGGGAAGCGTGTCGCCGAGCGAAACCGCCCCGTCCCGGATCGTGAGCTTCGGATAGGCCGGATCGCGGCGAACGAGTTTCGGCAGCGCGAACGAAAGCATGTACACCCTGCCATTGTACGGAATCGGGATGTCGAAGCGGCGCTCCTCGATCTCCGGTCCGAGGCCGTTCTCGAAAACGACGACGAAAACCCTGTCTAGCCCCTCGGGGGGGATTTTCCCGTCGGCGCGCGCTTCCGCGAAATCGTAGATGCTCTTGGCCGGTGCGGACGGAGCCATGCCGAGCGCCTTTCGGGCGGCGAAGGACGCATGCTCCAGGTCGCTCGCCATCTCCGCGTTGGCCAGCGAGAAGACGCCGTCGAGAAACCACGTCGAAGGGACCTGGAAGTTGTCATAGACGCTCCACGTCGAATATTCGGCCTGGTATTCGTCGATTTGCCTTTGCGCGTCGCCGGAGGCGACGGTGTCCATGAACTTGGAAATGAGGCCATCGGCCGAACCGCCATTCGCAGCGGCGTCGGAATTCGCCTTTTCGGTTTCGTCGGACTTGCGCTTTTCGGCCTCGTCTTCGGCTTTGCGGATCGCCTTCGCGTTGCGGTCGTCGGCGCGCTCCTGCGCGTCGGCGGTGTTGCGGAAGGCGACGCGCGCGCCGTCGATGTCGCCCTCGGCCCAAAGGGCAAGCGCCTTGTAGTTCGCCGCCATCGACACGTCGTAGGTGCGGGTCGGATAGCCGGAGCCGAACGTGGAATCGTCCTGCTCGGCGATTCCCGCCGCCGCGCTTTCGAAAGCCTCCGCGGAGGCGGAGGCGTCGCCGGCCATGAACGAGGCGGAACCGGCGTAGAGGTTGTCGAGGATGAGCGCCTGCGTTCCGCGCTCTTCGGGCGTTTCAACGTCGGCGAGTTTCTCCCGGGCGCTTTCGGCGGCGGCTTTGTATTCGCCGGCGTAGTAATGCGTCTCGGCGTCTTTGAGATGGGCCGTCGAAGCGCATCCGGCGGCGAGCGCCGCGAGGGCGGCGAGCGCGACAAGGCGTTGGCTTTGGGTCGACATGTTCATCGGTGGGGTGGCGTGCGTTTTGGAATTCCGGCGAAAGGCCCTTTGCTTCACGTTTCACCCGAGGCCCTGGAAAAGCCCGATCGAGAAGCGCGAAGGAAGGGCGTGCGCGGTGCACGCACCCTGCCGACTTGCCGTCTCGATCAATGAAATTTTCCAGTTTTCGGGTGATCGACGGTTTGCAGCGGAGCAAATCTGACGCCCGTTCGGCACGGCCCGGGGGCCATGCGTCGCAAGCGGGGCCGATGATAGGACATCGGCGGTCAAATTGCAAGCGCCGTTTCGCGCGTTCTCGGTCGGGCGGATCATGGGGAAGCGGTCCGGGGCGGTGCCGAGCCATGCTGCGCGGCACCGCCCTTCTCCACCTTCTAGCCCGAATCGCGGAAAATCTTACGCGAGGCGCGGGCGCGCCCGGTGCGGCCTCTTCCGCCCCGTCACTCGGGGATGCGGAATGGCGGAAAAGCCGCGTTCTCGTTCCGAATCCCGCTACTCGCGCGGGCC
>CAMNCG010000105.1 GCA_946534105.1 uncultured Verrucomicrobiota bacterium | reverse complement strand
TCCGGTCGTCCCTGAAGCGCGGCTACATTTCCCGCGTCCTCGGCATGAAGGAGGGCCCGTTCGACACGCTCGTGGACAGGGCCAAGCGGCAAATTCGCGACGACGACATCCAGACGTTCCTCTACGAATCGCTCTATGGGCTCTACGCCTCGGTTCCGCCGGACTGGCAGATCGCGAACGAGTCCGAGGCCAAGCGCTACTTCCAGCTCTTCACGGCCATGTGCGGCGCGAATCCGCAGCCCGAAGTCCCGTCCCTGCTCGGCTACGCCGACGCGGTGATCGAGACGCCGGATGCCGTCTACGTCTTCGAATTCAAATACAACAAGTCCTCCAAGGCGGCGATGCGGCAGATCCGCGAGCGCGGCTACGCCGACAAGTGGAAGGGCGGCAAGCGCCCCGTGACTCTGATCGGAATCAACTTCAATTCCAAGAAGCGCAACATCGACATCCCCGCCATCGAGGCGCTGTCGCGAAGGACGCGCAGGGCCGGATCGTCCACATGAACCGCTACAACCTGGAGCTCTGCGGATGGCGGTCGCTCCATCCCATAGCCTGCAAAAACCCTCCCCCCTCAACGCAAAAAGTCCAGTAAACTTGCGGGGTTGAGGCGTTGAAGAAAGGCGATTTTGGAAAAGGTCTATGTTGAAACGGGGTCGAAATCGTGGGTTTTACGCGATATGCTGTCCCATGGAAGCGTTCAGGATCTTCTCAAACCCCGGAAAATACGGGGCCTTTGGCGGAGATTCATTCGGTTTTGGCGGGGATGCTGTCCCATAGAATCGCAGCAGTTCCACGGCGTCGTAGTGCAGCCACACGGCCCCGCGCACCAGACCGACCAGGCGCGAATAGCTTCCCTTCCACTTCGACAGGTGCTTGAGGTAGCGAAGGCTGATGCTTCCAGTCGTTGTAGGCCCGGTCTTCCACGACGATGTCCCCGGAACCGAGGTTTCGGCAAAGGTTCGCGGCCTGCGTGATGTCGTGGTGCTTGGCCTTGTCGACGACGACGCACCGCGGCAGCATGCACGGCACGTCCGTCAGCATGTGCATCTTCACCGCCGCCTTCTTCCTCCGGTGCTTTGCCCAGTCGATGCAGTTGTGGACGAGACGGATCGTGGAGGAGTCGAGCGCGTAGATGCGCCGGAAGCGGAAGCGGCGCAGTTTCCCGCGTGGCGCCCCGGTGCCGAATGACGGATCATGCCGTTGCAGCATGCCGAAGACACTCCAGTACAGCGTCTCGGCCAGTTCCGGGTTTCGTGTCCTGTTGGCATGTGAGAACGTGTTGCGCTTCGGCGGGACGACCGTCTACACGATCTTCGACAGCCAGGCCGTCGCGGCGCTGCGCGCGGAGCGCGCCGTAGAAGGAAGCGATGCGGTCCGTCCCTACCGTAGCCGATGCCGGGCGATGACTTCGTCCTGCCAGCGCGGGGAGAGCGTGTAGAAGCGCGCGGAGAAGCCGCAGACCTTGACCATGAGGTCCTGGTGCCGCTCGGGGTGCGCCTTGGCGTCCAGGAGTTCCTCGACGCTTTGGCAGTTGGGTTGCAGCAGGTGCGCCCGCGTCTTGGCGAAGACGCGGAACACGGCCGCGAAGAGCGCCGGGGTCATGCCGTCTTTCTCGAACGAAAGATTGGCATTGGAGGCGTAGAGCCGCTCGTGCGGGACGGCGGCAAGGGAGCCGATGACCGCCGTCGCCCCTTCCTTGCACCGGTATTCGCTCGGCGCGAAGCCCTGCGCGAGGCGATCGCCGTCGCGGCGCCCGTCGGGCGTGGCCTTGGTCTTTTCGCCCCAGAGCAGGAATTCGCGGTAGATCCACGCCGCCAGCACGAAGGGCGATTCCTGGTCGTTCTTGAGTCCGTCGAGGTTGTCGGCGACGGTCTCGAAGAGCCAGCGCATGAGGCCGCTCGATTCCGGGGTGCCGTCGCCCCAGTACGGGGCCGCGAGCGCCGCCATGCGCAGCGCCTCGCCGCGCTTGCCCGCCCAGTTGGAACGCACGGCGTCCAGAAATTCTGAGAGCGTCGCCGTTTTGTCGCGGAAGCAGACCTTGTCGATGGCGCAGAGCGAATCGACGACGTTGGCGCCGAAGGCGAGCGTCATCACGCGCGGGTGGAAGCGCGTGCCGCCGTCGGTCGTGTCGCGTCGGCGTTCGAGGCATCCTTCGAGGCAAGCCGAATAGGCGGGGTGCGGAAAGATGCTCGCCGCCGAGCGCCCGTAGCGGATGTAGTCGCTCGCGGTGTCGCGGAAGAAGCGCATGAAGTTCGCCATGAAAATGCGCTTCACCTCGTCGAACGACTTCGCGCCGTCGATGGGGTCGTGGCGCAGGCCCGCGCGGCGGTCGGCCTCCGGGTCGCGGTGGATCGTGGCCTCCAGGACGCGCAGGGGCGACATGTAGTTCGCGGCGTCCACGTCCGTGACGGAATCGACGTTGCCGTCCCAGCATCCGCAGCAAACGTAGTCGCGCGCCTTTTCGGGCGGAATGCCGTGGCCGACGAAGTTCGGGACGGCGATGTCGTCGTTGAACATCGCGAAGACGCAGTGCCCGGCAAGGACCATCCCGCCGATGCGCTCAAGGTATTCCTGCGGCGAATCGGCGCAAAAGCGGACATGGAGCTTCGGGAAGACGCAGTCGAGCGCAATGTGGGCGTCGAGGAACATCCGCGTGAGTTCGTTCCAGACGGGACGGTCCTCGGCGTCGCAGCCGCCGAGCGTCACGGGAATCTCGGCCTCCTGGTCGGAGTAGGCGTCGATGGTGAGGTGCGTGTCGAGGTGTTCGTCGGCGTGGATGAGCCAGCGCGCCACGAGGTCGCGCGCCTCGTCCTCCGTGAGGACGCCGGAGGCGAGGTCGCGGCGGTAGAGGTCGATGAGCCAGGCGTCGGGGCGGCCCAGGGCGAACGAGGCGAGGCCGTCCACGTAGGACGGGATTTCGCGCATGAACCAGAGGAGGTTCAGCCCCTCGAAGAAGGTGCGGGGCGGTTCCCACGGGCAGCGCCGCGCGCTTTCGGCGATGCGCGCGAGCCACGCGCGCTCACGGGAGGGTAGCGCATCCGCGCGACCTGCTTCCTCCAGCCGCCTCTCCGCCTCCTCGGCGAACTTGAGCTGGAGCGCGTGGATCGTGTCGAGGCCTTCGAGGGCGGTTTCAAGCCACTTGCGGCCGAGCGGGTCGTCGGCCGGACACGCCGCCAGCGCCGCAGCCGTTTCCCCTCGCACGCCTTTGAAGCCCTTGGAGAAGATGGTGCGGAAGGCGGGGAGGTGGTGCATATCGTCCACGAACGGGCCGCAGCAGAGCGAATAGCGCTGGCGGTGGCGCTCACTGGCCCGTCGGAACGCCTCGTCGGGGACGAGGCCCTTCTCGCGGTAGAAGCGGTTGCAGAGGACGTTCACCTCGCGGGCGGGCATGATGCCCATGACCCAGCCGCCGTTCACGCCGGACTCGAAGTAGAAGGGCGACTCGGAGAAGAGGAAGGGCTTGAAATGGCGTCGCATGGCGCGGTAGGAGGCGCGGCGGAGGTCGAGCGCGTCGAAGTCCGGGTGCGCAGCGGCGTAGGCGCGCACCTCCTCGCGGATGGCCGCGTCGCTCGCGTCGAACGCCGGGTCCTTGCACTTGCCGTGGCATTCGTCCGGGTGGAACGCCCGCAGCTGCGCGCGGAGGGCGGAATAGGTTTCGGGATGGAAAGACGGGTTGTTCATGAAAGAATTATGTCTTGGATCAAGATGGCATCAGCGGCTGGGGCTAAAACCCGAAGCGGGCGGCAACACGACTTTTGGCGCTTCACGGGAGACAAATCCCGCAACTCCGACTTCAAGGTTTTTGACGCGGACATTGGGGTTCTCCGGCAACGAAACGGTGCAGCGGCCGTATGCCCGGAACGGTTCCGCATGGCATTCGGCGTCGGTTTCGCCGTCAATGACGATGCGAATGTCCTTCGCGTCGTTTTCAAGGACAACGCGATGCCATTGCCCGTCGCGAAGCGTCCTCTGGCCCGTGAGGACTTCCACATGTTCGGCAGACTGCTTCCAAACCGGACCCTTGCATCCGCCAGACCATACGGCCTCCAAATGTCCGTCGGCGAGGATATTTGCACTGAAACCTTCGCGCAAACCTTCAAGTCGGATCACGGTGCATTTGCCGCTATCGATGCTTTCCGACACGAAGATGTCGAACGCAACGGCTCCGGGCGCCATTGGCCACATCTGGAGGGGCATGACGGTCGTTTTCCCGCCGTCCTTTGACTTCCTCTCCGTCGCCACCCGAAATCCGAAAGCATCGTCCAGGGAGGTTTCAAGGCTCCAACGCCCACTGCGGAACATGAGCGGCGAAACTTCGCATTCGCGCGGGACACATCCCGCAATGGGCATTTTTTCCTCCGGCGTTAAAAATTCCCGCGCCCCGAAACGGCCCTGGTGGCCATTCTTTGAATCGAGATTCACCGCCGTTTCGAAAAGCGTAATGCGTCGGCGCTCGCGAAGATCGCCGAATGGATATTCAACCGGAGTTTCAGACGCCGTTCCATCCTCCATCTCGAACCGCACCCAGAAAGCGTCGCCGGGCTGGGGAGGACGGTCAACGAATCCCAGCTCGAAATGCCCCTCTGCCACGTCAAGTGGCGCTTCGTCGCGCACGGTGCAGGCAGGCACGACCTGCAACTCGAAATCCCCTGCCGCCAGTCTCCGCCTTTGAGCCAGTTCCGCCGCAGTGAACTCCACGTTCTTGCCGGACACGGATATGGAGACGGGCGCGTCCGGCGACTCGAACTCCAATCGGAAGAACTCCCTGTTCCCCAGCGTTGTAGCCGACATCCGGCCGGCAACAGAGCAACCCGAAAAAATCACATTGCGGTCGGGCGGAGAGTCGAGGACTGCGACGGCAAGCGACGGTCGCCCCCCGCCCTGCGCAAACTGGCCAAGCGGACGGTCGTTGCGGTAAAGGATGGCGCGGCGCACCGGCCGGCCAGAACGCAAATCCAGCGCCGCCCGAATGCATCCGCTTTCGTACGTGACATCGAGCCGCCCGTCGGTTTCTTCGCACCGATCGGCGAAAGAAGCCTTGACGGTCGTGTTGTTCTCAATCCACGGGATGGCGAAGAAAACCGGTGGAAAGCGCGACACCAGACGTCTGCCATCTGGGCGCTCCAGCGCGAACTCCGGCGTCAGATGCGGCGACGAAGCCAAATCAACCGAGCGAACAAGCCATTCGACGCGATCCCAAGCGTTCGTCAGGACTTTTGGTTCCAACTCTGCCACCACATTGCCGACGGCGTTGCGCAGCCTTCCCGACACCGTGGCCGCGCCCTTCTGGCGAGATGGAAGCAGCATCGTCTCGAAGCGCATCAGCGTTCCCGGAACTTCTTCACGACGATAGGCGAACACGACATCCGCCTCGGTCACAGACGGCTCGTGCCCCTTGAATTCGTCGGAGAAGGCCCGCAAAAGCCTGGGGTTGGCGGGTTGGAGCCTCGTTGCTTCCATCGTCGTCTCATGATGGTCGTTCCAAGTCGTGAAGTGCAGCCAGTCGCCGCCGGAGGCGCGGATTGCCGAGAACTCGTCCACAAGCTTGTCAACGCCGCAGAAGGGCTTGTAGAAGTCGTTGCCGTTCTTGAGCCAGCCACCGATGTATCCCGGCGCGAGCGATGCCATGAACAGCTTGCCACGTTCCCGGCAGAACGACGCGACGCCGAGGTTTTCGTCAAGCGCCGTCATGCGTTCCTGCCCGACGTATGCGAACATGTACATGGCGTCGCAGACGCCGTTCCAATGGGCGAGGACTTCCGGCGTGACGGGGCCGGTTCCATTCTTCACGTCGCCCACCAGGAAAACGGGGAAGCCGGCATTGGAGCAGAAGTCGAGTATTTCACGCCACGCCTCCGGTGTCCGCCGCCATAGCGCAAACGTGGAGACGACGTATCGGCCATTTATGCGCGGATAGTTCGGGTGGTTGCCGAATTTTGTTAGCAGACGCACGAGTTCTTCGGCGCACCGCTGTGGCGGTGGGTTTCGGTCAAGGCAGATTCCGACCTTGAAATCCGTTCCTGCGGCGGCTTCCAGCCACTTGAAATCCTCGCAGAACCGATTGGGGACGGAATCGTAAATTCCAATATCGACGAAAAAGCCGTCTATTCCCGCTTCCTTAGCCCGCTCGATCTCCCCCCGCCATGAGGCATCGCCGCCGTCGTGGCAGGGATGGTCGTAGTAAAAGCAGGGCATCGCGGAAACGTCGGCCGGCCCGTTCCATGGGACGTAGTGCGCCCAGACCATGCCGCGCGACGGGACGTTGTCCGGCGCTGGCGCGGTCAATGCGGGAACCGCACCGGCCGCGACGCGAAGGATGGCCACGGCGACAGCCATCCTGATTCCGCGCCTCATGCATCCGCACCTACCGCATGATAACCATTGTCGCATGCTGGACGCCTACCTTCAGAATACGCCCGCCGTCGGCGAGAGTCATTGACCAAGGACCAGAATCTGCACGAACGGTTCCATCGGAATCCACGAGCGTCAACGCCGGAACGGATGTCAGTGGCGTCTCCGACGTGGCAATCGTCACGGACGCGCCAAAGGATGAAGCATCCAGCGTGTCGGCCTCCGTGAGGCGGATGCCGTGTCCGGCCAAGAAAGCGAGCGATTGCGCTTGGACGAGCGGCGCGGCGGGCGCGCTCTGCAATGCGGCAGCGGGGACTTCCAGATCGCCACCAGGATACCCCGAAGCATCGGCGAACGCCACCGTTCCACCTTCCACTCGCGTTGCACCGCCGTATGTGTTCGCCGCCGAAAGGGTCAGCGTCCCGGAGCCGCGCTTGACGAGGCCGCCGGTCGTAGCGTTCTCCGCCACGGAGAACGTCGCCGAGTATGTGTTGAGGCTGCTGTCTTCGACCGTTACCGTCGTGGTGCCGGCATCGTAGCCGCATCCGGGTGACGTGACGATAATGCGCGTCGGCTGCCGCGCCGCCATGTCGTAGTCCATGACGGCCGACGCGCCCGTCCCGCCGCCGGAAGAGGATATTCTCACGGCGCCGGGGCCGATGGACGGCACATCCGCGATGCCGGCCGGAAGGGCGATGGACGCGATGCCGCCGCCTTCCGGGCGCAGAAGGGGCGCAGACCAAGTGACGGCGTATCCCTGCGTGTCAATCACCGCTCCTCCGCCGTGGACTGTCACGCGCGTTGGACGGAAAGACGCAGCTTGAAACACGTCGCCGTTTGTCCGGGCGCGGAACACGCCGCCGTCGAAGTTCACGTAAAACGACGTGGCGTCGTCCCCGTAATTCCGCCGAATCTTCTCCGCCTCGATGACGCCGCCGTTCTTCAGGTTGACGAACTCCGATGCCCCGCTCCCGCTGCGGGCCATCACGTTCACTTCCTTCGTCCTTACAAGTGCGCCGTCGCCGTCCACGGTGAGGTGCGCCTCGGAACCTGCGGCGGGATTGGAATTGTTCAGGAACTGAATGCTGGAGCTGCCGACGTCGAACGTGCCGCCGGAGACGTAGCACGAACCAAGCGCCTGTGCGCCCGAACGACCCAATTTGGCGGGTCCGGCCGTGAACGCCACCTTGCCGCCGCTTTGAAGGAGCAGTCCGCGTCCGCCCCAGTTGCCAATCCACATGAATCCTTTTGTCTCGAACGTCCCGTTGGTGATTCCAATGAATCCGTAGGTGGAACCGACGCTTCCGTCGTTGCCGGACCCGAAACTCGTGAAGAGGCGTCCACCGGTAATGTGTATGGCACCGGAACCGCTGTCGCCTACAGCGATGTCGTTCGTCACGACACCGCCGGGACCGATGGCGAGAATGCCGTGCGTCCCGGCGGTTTTCCCAATTGCGAGCTTGTTTGTCGCCGCTGCGTCTGCGGAGAAAGAAGGCTGCACGGGCACGGTGAAGACCGTGGTGCCGGAAACGGAGAAACACGGAGCAACGGCGTTCGTCGCACCTCCCACGACATTTTCGGCCGCCGTGGCAAGAATGTCGCCCGCATCGTCGAAGACGAGCGTCGCACCATCCCCTGAAACCGAAACCTTGCCTCGGAACTCCGTTCGTGCGTTGGACCCCGAATCCACGAATTCCGTCCGTCCGCCGCCGATGGAAACCGTGCTCCGGAACATGTTGTAAGTCGTGTTCGTGAATGTCGTCACGCCATTGCCCTGAGTGCTGAAGGCTCCGGAGAAGTCGTGCGCGGCCCCGTCATGGAACGTTAGGAAGCCGTCACCGGAATGCCCGAACGCACCAATTACCGAAACGGGGCCGAACAGGTTGACACCGCGGCGATACGACGTGCCGTCCCGCACGAAGGAAGATGTCTTGACAGTCAGATTGCCTGTCGCGTCTACCGGACCGGTCAACGGCGACTGGCTGGATGTCTGGGATGCCGTTCCGTTCCCCGTCCCGACCTCGATGGAGGCCGATCCTGAAGGAACCTTCAGGCCGAACGTGACTGGGCGAGACGCAGGCAGCGAATCCAAAATGGCCGTCGTGCTATTCGAGAGAACGACGTATTTCTGAAGCAGCCCGCCGGAAAAGTCCGGGTAGGGGTCGTCCGCGCTGTGCATGAATTGAATGGCCTTCGCCAAAACGTGGATATTTCCCGGATTCGACAGTGTGAATCCCTGAAGTTCGAACCTGGTGGTCGGTCTCACGTAAAGGTCGTGGCCGCCCATGTCAAGGCTGGCGAACCCCCATGTTCCGCCCGTGGCGAGCGTGTCGGACAGGAGCTTCGTTCCCCCATTGAACATGATGTGGCGGAGAACGGACGGGATTTGGAGCGCGCCGCCACCGCCAACTCCGCTGCCGCCGATTTCAAGCAAGCCTTCGGGCTTCGCCGACCAGGAATTTCCGCTTAACGCCGTGACGAGCAGCGAAGCTCCGTCGGCAACAATCCAGTTTGCCGGATCCCCGATTTTGGTTCCATTACCGCCAAGCGTCCCTTCGCGTATCTCAATGATTCCGGTGAACGAAGAGGACGATGGAGCCAAATCGTAGCGTCCTGCCCCGGTCTTCACTATTGTTTCAACCGTTGCCGGCAATAAATCGGCGTATGTCAACGTTTCGCCGACTCCGGCCGACAGGGTAAGCGTCTTCCCGTCTGCGGACAGAGTGGCGCCCGCGAAGGTTTCATTGACGAGCGTGAGCGCCGCCGCGGCGGCGATGAGCGTGGTGCATTTCATTTTTTTTGAACCTGTGCCGTAGCGTTGATGCGCTTTCGCCGACGCGCCCGACGCGGGCGCACAGCAAAGCAACGACTTCGGTTATACGCTTACGCCATCGATCTTTGAATCTCAAAAAACGACAAAAACATATCGTTTTGTGAAATTTTCGCCGTTTATGAGCGGAGTCGCGAGGGCGGGAGACCGGTGAGGCGCTTGACGAAGCGCGAGAAGTTGAACTCGGTGGAGAATTCCAGCTCGTAGGCGACATCCTTCACGGTTCGGCCCGGATCGGCGAGCATGGCAAGGGCGCGGTCCAGCAGCGCCTGCTCAAGCCACTCGTGCGGCGTCATGCCGAGAAGCGCGGAAAACGCCCGCGCGAACTGTGTGCCACGGACACCCATGCGCTCTGCGAGATCCCGGACGCCCGTCCTCGCGTCGAGCGTGTCGGCAACGGTGCGCAGGGCGTCGGCATAGGGTGCGAGGCGCAGCAGGTCGAGCGCCGGACGCTCCGGCCAGAAGGAACGAATCGCCTCCAGCGCGACCGACTCCGCCGCGGCGTAGCGGCGAACAGGATCCGTGTCGGCGAAGACGGACTTGACCTTCTCGGCAAGTGTGCCGCCGGGATCATCAATGACGAAACGACCTCGAAGGCCAGACAGGGCATCCACGCCCGGAAACAGCTCGTAGCGGAAATGGATTCCCATGTGGTGGTTGGCGGCAGCATAGCGGATGCGCATCGGCGTCCTGGCCGCCGTGAAAGCCAGGACGCCAGCCGACAACGCAGACCGCTTGCCCTCGACCTCGATCCAGGACGGGTCGCGCTCGTCGTCGGCGAGGAAGAGAGAAAGCAGGTGGAACGGCAGGTTCCAGCGCTTGTCGTATTTCGCCGTTTCCTCCAGCAGATGAACGAGCTTGAACGTAGGCCGCGCGATGATCTGCCTGTAGTTCTGGAAAAGCGGCTGGCTCATGGCTCGTCGCCAGTGTCGTCAGACCTCCTCCGCCAAGAGGCAGTCGCCGCCCTTGAAGACGAGGACGAGGCGGTGGAGGGAGACGGAGCCTCCGGCTCCGTCGGTTGAAAGGTTGAAAGGTTGAAAAGTTGAAAGGTTGGCGGTTGGACTTTCGACGGGCTTCAGCCGCCACTTGGCGACAAGCGCCGGGTCGGCACAGTAGCGGTCGAGCTGGTCGATGGCCTCGGCCTTGATGGAGGCAAGCGCCTCCGGCGTCGGCTCGGGGTCGCCCGGCTTGAGGTATTTGAGTTCGATGATCGCCGCGTGGGCGATGTCGGGCCACTCAAGGAGGCGGGGTTCGAGCGCGATGTCGTAGAAGCCGCCGCCGGCTTCGCCTTCATGGTGAACGAAATATGGCCCCGCCGCCGCGCATAGCAGCGCGACCATTGTCGATTGCACGGTTTTCTCGCCGTCGATGGAGTCGCGGACGCGGAAGTTCTCCTTCACGATTTCGGCGAGGATGTCCGTGAATTTGCGCCAGGTTCCGTCGAAGGAGAAATCCACCAGGGCGTCGTTGATCGCCTGGACGCGGCCGTCGATCTGGTGGATGTCCGCGTAGGCGTCGGGGATCATCTTCGCGGCAAGTCGTTTCAGGGTTTCGTTCGGGATGCCAAAGCGCGTCCTGCCGCGTTCGCCGCCCGTAATCGTCGTAATTCCCAACCAGTAAAGGAGCGACGTGAAGTTTTCCTTCTGCGAGAGCTCCTTGGCCTGGAACGACCTGATCAGCCGCTCGGAAAGCGTCCCGGTCTCCATGAGGGTTTCCAGGACGCGGAAGTTGCCGTTCAACCGGCGGTTCAGGGTGACGAGGTGTCGAATCTTCGCGTAGTCCGTGCGCAGGTTCTCGTCGATGTAGTCGTCCGGCCACGTTTGGGCGCGGACGAGCTTGTCGAAGAAGTTGAGGACGAGCGTCGTGTTCGCTACCGACGGCGCGTCGAACGAGCCGAAGCGGTAGTTGTCGAACCAGTCGAGGCAAACCCTTTCCGCCTTCTCCGCGTCGAATCCGCAGCGCGGCGCGTAGTATTGGACCATTGCGCGGAGATCGTCGTGGCGGAAGCCGGTGAGGTCGGCGAAAACGGAGTCGAGCGAGATGTTCGTTCCGATGTTGAAGCCGCTCGTCACGTCGTCCATCGTCACGGGCGAGACGCCGGTGACGAACAGGCGCGGCACGGCCGCCTCGGTGCCGGAAGTGGCGGCTTTGAGCTCGGTGAAGAACTGCTTGAAGAAGCCGTCGCCGTGGCAGAGGTCGTTGTAGGCGTCGAGTCCGCTCTCCGCGAGGATCGTGTTCGTGAAGTTGTCGTATTCGTCGATGAGAATGTAGAGTTTGCGGGACGAATCCTTCAGCTCGGTCGTGATGACACCCAATTTGGCATTGCAATCGGGGGCCGAAATAACCCTTTCCGCCATGCCTTCCGGCAACAAGTCGGCGTAGCGACGTGCGAAGGCGTCACACCGAATGGACGCCTGGAACTCGAAACTGCCCTGAACGTTCGCCACCTCCTTCGACACGGCCGAGAAGTCGAAGCGGAGGACAAGATACTTGTTGTGTTCCTCCGTCGGGTTTTCGCCGATGGCCGTGCCGCCGAAGAGTTCGTCGAACCTGTCGGCGAAGCGGATGTCGTAGTAGGCCTCCAGAATGGAGCACAGCAGCGACTTGCCGAACCGGCGCGGGCGCAGGAAGAGGGCATACGCGACCTTCTCCAGATCGCGGATTTTCGCCGTCCGGTCGACAAACCAGGCGTTCTTCTTTCGAATCTGGGCGTAGTCCGATACGCCGTAGAGGATGGGGCGGGGTTCTTCCATGGCGTCTCCCTTGTCGTTCACCGCCGCCAATCATAGCAGACGAAAGTCAAAAGTCAAAAGGCAAAACGCCTCCACTACCATCCCATAGAAATGCAAGAAGCCTCCCCCGATAACGCAACGCCGATGG
>CAMNCG010000104.1 GCA_946534105.1 uncultured Verrucomicrobiota bacterium | reverse complement strand
AGGGCCGCGTCGTAGGCCGCCTGGTACTGGTCGAGCACCGCCGCCGCGACGGCCGCGAGCGCGGCGCCGTCCGGCGCCGGGCGCACCCCGGCGCGCGCGAGCGGCGTGCCGGGCTCCACGGAGAGGACGTAGACGCTCGCGTGGTCCGGCCCGAGCGCGACGGCTTCGCGCAGCGTCTCGGCGAATTCGCCTTCCGGCTCGTCGGGAAGCGCGGCGATGAGGTCGATCGAGACGTTGCGGAAGCCCGCCTCGCGCACCGTTTCGAACGCCGCTCGGGCGCGGGCGGCGTCGTGCCGGCGGCCGAGCCAGCGCAGGGCGCGGTCGGAAAAGGACTGCACGCCGAGCGAAACGCGCGTCGCGCCCGCGCCGGCGAGCGCCCGGACGAGCGCCGGCGTGACGTCGCCGGGGTTGCATTCGACCGTGACTTCGGCGCCGGGCGCCGGGCGCGGAAGCGCGGCGAAAAGCGCCGCGACGCCGTCCGGGCCAAGGAGCGACGGCGTGCCGCCGCCGACGTAGACCGTGTCGGGACGCGCGCCGGAGAGTCCGCGCAACTCGAGCTCGCGGGGAAGGAGCCGAAGGTAGTCGCGCACCGCCTCGGGAGGCGGCGCCGGCTCCGACCGGAACGCGCAGTACCGGCACTTCGAAGCGCAGAACGGGACGTGGACGTAGAGGTTCACCGCCGAGCGCCCGCAAGAAGCGCCTCGCGGTCGTCGAACGGAATCGTCCGGTCCGCGAAGATCTGGTACGTTTCGTGGCCCTTCCCGGCCACGAGCACGACGTCGCCGGGCCGGTCGGCGAGGCGGACCGCGAGCCGCAGCGCCGCGGCGCGGTCCGGCTCCGTTTCCGTGCGCGCCAACGCTTCGGGCGGAATCCCGGCGAGGATGTCGCGGAGGATCGCGCCCGGGTCCTCGGAACGGGGGTTGTCGCTCGTCACGACGAGCCGGTCGGCGCCGGAAGCGCAGACGCCCCCCATGAGCGGGCGCTTCGTGCGGTCGCGGTCGCCGCCGGCGCCGAAGACGGCGAAGAGGCGGCCGCCCGGTCCGACGAGCTCGCGGAGTGTGCGCAGGACGTTCGCGAGGGCGTCCGGCGTGTGGGCGTAATCGACGAAAAACGATGCCGGCGAACCCGGGACCTCCACGGGCTCCAGACGCCCGCGCACGGGCGGCGCGGCCGCCAGGGCCGCGGCGGCGGCCTCGGGCGCGACGCCGGCGCAGAGCGCGGCGGAAAACGCGGCCGCGAGGTTGAGCGCGTTGTGGCGGCCGAGAAGGCGGGACCGGACGTGCAACGGCGCGGCGCGCCCCGGGACGGAAAGGGCGAATTCCATGCCGGAGCGGGAGAGGGAAAGCGCCGACACGCGCACGTCCGCGCGCTCCGAAAATCCGTAGCCGACGACCGGCGGGGAGCGGCGGGAGGCGAGATCGGCGGCGAGATGGGCGCCGAAGAGGTCGTCGACGTTCACCGCCGCCGAAAGCGGCGGGACGGCGGCGCCGCCGTCCGGCAGGAACAGGCGCTTCTTCGCGGCGCCGTACGCGGCCATCGTGCCGTGGTAGTCGAGATGGTCCTGCGTGAGGTTCGTGAACACCGCGCACCGGAAGACCGTCCCGTCCGTGCGGCGCTGGTCGAGGGCGTGGGAGGAGACTTCCATCGACACCGCGCGGCACCCGTTCGCGGCCGCCTCGCGGAACAGGCGCTGGAGCTCGACGGGACCGGGCGTCGTGTTGGCGGCCGGGACGGGCCCCGGGGCGGACATCGGATGCACGTCGTTCTCGACCGTCGAAAGCAGGCCGCACGGAACGCCGGACGCTTCGAGGACGCGGCGCACGAGATTCGCGACCGTGGTCTTGCCGTTCGTGCCGGTGACGGCGAAGACGGCGAGGCGGCGCGAGGGATGCCCCGCGTCCTCGCACGCCAGCGCCGCGGCCGCGGCGCGGCTGTCCGGCACGCGCTCCCACGCGACGCCCGGAGGAAGGTCCGGAGGCGCTGGGTCCTCCGAAAACACGCGCGCCGCGCCGGCGGCGATCGCGGCGGAAACGAACTGCGCGCCGTCGCGCGCGGCGCCTTTCACGGCGACGAACGCGTCGCCCGGACGGACGAGCCTCGAATCGGTCTGTACTGCCATGCTCGCGATCATACCACGTCCCGCGCCCGAAAAAAGCGTCCCGCGCCGGGGGGCGCGGGACGCTTCGGACTTGCGGAGGAATCCGCGGGCGGCTTACATCATGCCGTCCATGCCGCCGGCTCCGGCGCCGCCGTGGCCGCCGCAGCCGCATTCCTTCTTCTCGGGAAGGTCGGTGATCATGCACTCCGTCGTGAGCAGGAGGCCGGCCACGGAGGCGGCGTTCTGCAGCGCGAGGCGCGTGACCTTGGCGGGGTCCACGATGCCGGCCGCGAGCATGTCGACGTACTCGTCGTTGCGGGCGTCGTAGCCCTGCGTGCCCTTGGCGTCCTCGACCTTGGCGACGACGAGCGCGGCCTCCTGGCGGCCGGCGTTCTCGACGATCTGGCGGAGGGGGGCCTCGGCGACGTTGTAGACGATCTCCATGCCGACCTTCTCGTCGCCGGTCGCGGAGGCGATGGCGTCCTTGAGGGCCTTGCGGGTGCGCAGGAGCGCGACGCCGCCGCCCGGGACGATGCCTTCCTCGACGGCCGCGCGGGTGGCGTGGAGGGCGTCGTCGATGCGGTCCTTCTTCTCCTTCATCTCGACCTCGGTCGCGGCGCCGACGTGGATGACGGCCACGCCGCCGGCGAGCTTCGCCAGGCGCTCCTGGAGCTTCTCCTTGTCGTAGTCGGAGGTGGTGTTGTCGATCTGGACCTTGATCTCGGCGACGCGCGCCGCGATGGCGGCCTTCTTGCCGGCGCCGTCGACGATCGTGGTATTGTCCTTGTCGACCGTGACGCGGGCGGCCTGGCCGAGGTCTTCGAGCTTGACGTTCTCGAGCTTCATGCCGACCTCGTCCGAGATCACCTTGCCGCCGGTGAGGACGGCGATGTCCTGGAGCATGGCCTTGCGGCGGTCGCCGAAGCCCGGAGCCTTGACGGCGCAGATGTTGAGCGTGCCGCGGAGCTTGTTCACGACGAGCGTCGCGAGCGCTTCGCCGTCGACGTCCTCGGCGACGATGAGGAGCGGCTTGCCCGTCTTGGCGACGGCCTGGAGCACCGGGAGGAGGTCCTGGAGCGAGGAGATCTTCTTCTCGTGGATGAGGATGTAGGCGCCTTCGAGGACGGCCTCCATCGTGTCGGGCGAGGTGACGAAGTACGGCGAGAGGTAGCCCTTGTCGAACTGCATGCCGTCGACGACGTCGAGCGTGGTGTCCATCGTCTTGGACTCCTCGACCGTGATCGTGCCGTCCTTGCCGACCTTCTCCATCGCCTCGGCGATCTTGCCGCCGATCTCGGTGTCGCCGTTGGCGGAGATCGTCGCGACCTTCGCCACGTCGTCGGCCTTCACCTTCTTGGCGAGCTTGGCGAGTTCGGACGTGACGGCCGCGACGGCCTTGTCGACGCCGCGCTTGAGCATCGTCGGATTGGCGCCGGCGGTGACGTTCTTGAGGCCTTCGCGGTAGATCGCTTCGCCGAGAAGGACGGCCGTGGTGGTGCCGTCGCCGGCGGTGTCGTTGGTCTTGGAGGCGACTTCGCGGAGCATCTGCGCGCCCATGTTCTCGAACGCGTCGGGGAGCTCGATCTCCTTGGCGACGGTCACGCCGTCCTTGGTGATCTGCGGGGCGCCGAACTTCTTGTCGATGACGACGTTGCGGCCGCCGGGGCCGAGGGTGGACTTGACGGCCTTGGCGAGTTTCTGGACGCCGACGAGAACGCTCTGGCGGGCGTCGGTATCGTACTTGAGTTGTTTAGCAGCCATTTTGTATACCTGTCTTTCTCTTTTGTGGAATTTGGAAATGTCCCGGGTGGGGTTCGGGGAGGGCGGAGCCCTCCGCCGCCGGAAATCAGCCGATCACGCCGAGGAGGTCTTCCTCGCGGACGATCTGGTAGGTCTTGTCGTCGATCTTCACCTCGGTGCCGCCGTACTTGGGCATGAGGACGGTGTCGCCGACCTGGACGTCGAAGGGAACTTCCTTGCCGTCGTCGTCGCGCTTCTTGCCGACCGCGAGGACCTTGCCCTCCTGGGGCTTCTCCTTGGCGGTGTCGGGGATGTAGATGCCGCCTTTGACTTCTTCCTTGGCTTCGACGGGCTCGACGAGGACGCGCGCGCCCAGAGGACGGATTTTCATGTTTGTTTTTCCTTTTGTTATGGGGGACTCTCCCGCGGCACCGCCGCGATCGGGTCGTTGTTGTTTTGGGTTCGATGGTTCGGGGTTTCGGCGGCAAGCGGAGCGAGCCGCCCTCAAAGGGGACTCCGCGCGCGCCGCGCGGGTGCGCGGCGCGCCGCGGAGGCTATTTCATCTCGAAGTCGGCGTCGACGATGTTGTCGCCGTCTTTCTTGCCTTCGGACTTGGGGGCGTCCTGCGGGGGCGGCGGCGGAGCGCCGGCTCCGGCGGAGGCGCCACCCTGGCCGTAGAGAGCCTCCGCGGCCTTGCCCATCGCTTCGGAAAGCGCTTCGGCCTTGGCCTTGATGGCCGCGGTGTCGCTGCCCTTGAGCGCTTCCTTGAGGTCGGCAATCGCGGCCTCGACGGGCTTCTTCTTGTCGTCCGGAACCTTGTCGCCGGCGTCCTTGAGCGCCTTTTCGACCTGGTACACGAGCGATTCGGCCTTGTTGCGCTCGTCGACGGCCTCGCGCTGCCGGGCGTCTTCGTCGGCATGCATCTCGGCGTCGCGCATCATGCGCTTGATCTCGTCGTCGGAGAGACCGGACGAGGCCTTGATCGTGATGTGCTGCTCCTTGCCGGTGCCCTTGTCCTTGGCGGAGACGTTGAGGATGCCGTTGGCGTCGATGTCGAACGTCACTTCGATCTGCGGGACGCCGCGCGGGGCCGGCGGGATGCCGTCGAGGTTGAAGTTGCCGAGCGACTTGTTGTCGCGCGCCATCTTGCGGTCGCCCTGGAAGATCGCGATCGTCACGGCCGGCTGGTTGTCCGCAGCCGTCGAGAAGACCTGCGACTTCTTCGTCGGAATCGTCGTGTTGCGCTCGATGAGCGGGGTCATCACGCCGCCGAGCGTCTCGATGCCGAGCGTGAGCGGCGTCACGTCGAGGAGGAGCACGTCCTTCACGTCGCCCTTCAGGATGCCGCCCTGGATCGCGGCGCCGACGCCGACGACTTCGTCCGGGTTGACGCCCTTGTTGGGCTCCTTGCCGAAGATCTCGCGCGCCATGTCCACGACCTTGGGCATGCGGGTGGAGCCGCCGACGAGGATGATTTCGTCCGGTTTGTCGATCTTGGCGTCGGAGAGGCAGTTGCGGCAGGGGCCGACCGCGCGGCGCACCGTGGCGTCGGTGAGCTGCTCGAGCTTGGCGCGGGTGAGCGTTGTCTGGAGGTGCTTCGGGCCGGTCGCGTCCGCCGTGATGAACGGCAGGTTGATTTCCGTCGAAGTGGCGCTGGAAAGCTCGCACTTGGCCTTCTCCGCCGCCTCCTTCAGGCGCTGCTTGGCCATCGGGTCGGCCGAGAGGTCGATGCCGTTCTCCTTTTTGAACTCCTCGACGAGCCACTGGATCACGAGGTCGTCGATGTCGTCGCCGCCGAGGTGGGTGTCGCCGTTCGTCGATTTCACCTCGAAGACGCCGTCGGCGATCTCGAGGATCGAAATGTCGAACGTGCCGCCGCCGAAGTCGTAGACGGCGATCGTCTCGTCCTTCTTCTTGTCGAGGCCGTAGGCGAGCGACGCCGCCGTGGGCTCGTTGACGATGCGCTTCACGTCGAGGCCGGCGATACGGCCCGCGTCCTTCGTCGCCTGGCGCTGCGAATCGTTGAAGTACGCCGGCACGGTGATGACGGCTTCGGTGATCTTCTCCCCGAGGTACGCCTCCGCGTCCGTCTTCATCTTCTGCAGGATCATCGCGGAGATTTCCGGCGGGCTGTAGACCTTGTCGCCCACCTTCACCGCCGCGTCGCCGTTCGCGGCGCGAACGACTTCGTACGGGACCTTCGAGATTTCGTCCGCCACTTCGTCGTAGCGGCGGCCCATGAAGCGCTTGATCGAGAAGATCGTGTTCTTGGGGTTCGTGACGGCCTGACGCTTCGCCGCCTGGCCGACGAGGCGCTCGCCGGTCTTCGTGAACGCGACGACCGACGGGGTCGTCCGCGCGCCTTCGGCGTTGGGAACGACCACAGGCTCGCCACCTTCCATGACGGCCATGCAGCTGTTCGTCGTGCCGAGGTCGATACCGAGAATTTTCGACATGTTTTTGCCTTCTTTCGTGTTCGTGTTTTTAAAGGGAAATCGTGACGTTTGGATCGAAGCAGAAAGCGTGCCAACGCAAAAACCGCCCGTTTTCCGGGCGAAAACCGGCCGAAAAGCGCGTCACGGTGCGTCAAAATGTCCGTCCGCCGGTGCGACACGGGCGACGCCTGCGACGGTCTTCCTCCTTCCGCGGTCCGGGAGGAAGGGGTCGGCCATGCTCTGCGGCCTGAATTATAGACCGGCTTGAGTTCGGCATAGTCCCCGCCGGCGGGGAAAACCTACCACATTCCCGAACCGGATGCAAGCATCGCGGAATCGCCGGAAAAAACAGATCCGCCACCACTGCGACACAAAGGAGGCATGCGACGGATCGAAAACGCGAAAAAAACGAACCGGGCGCGACTTTCGCCGCGCCCGGTCGCTTTTCGGCGGCGCGCCGTGCGGCGCGCCGGGACCATGGCCGCCTACTGGGCGGTCACGGGATCGTCGGAAGCGACGATCTTGAACTTCTGGACGCCGTAGGGAGTCGCGGAGACCGGAACCTCGTAGTTGAGCGTCTCGCCGTGGTGTTCGGGAGCAACCGGATTGCCGTCGTTGAGCGCTGTCGGGGTGCCGTTCACGACGATTCCGTAATAGAGACCGGACTTGGCCGTGACGGAGCCGGTGACCTTCGTGGTGCCTTTTTCCGTCGTGACGGCCGGCGCGGTCGCGGCATCGCCGGCGGCGGTCGCGGTCACGGCGTCGCCGTAGTACGCGACGACCTTGGTGACCGAGGTGAAGCCGCATCCGTCCACGTTGATGCGCTGACCGTTGACCACGCGGAGCGTCCTGGTCGCGGGCTCGCCGTCGATCACGCCGGTGACGGTGATGAACTTGAGCGCGTCGTTGCCGCTAGTGGCCGCGAAGCTCGGAGTGATGTAGCCGCCGGCGAGAATGATGTCATCGGTCGTGAGCTGCTCGCCCGAACCTGCATCCGTCGCGGTCGGGATCGTCTGTTTCGCGGTCTCGGGCTTGCCGACGAAATTGTCGACGAGGCCGTTGCCGTAAAAATCGACGCCATTGACCTTTGTCGCACCAGAGAGGATGCCACCTGTATGGGTGGCGAGAGTCGTTCCACTCGCGTCAGCAAGGACGATGGTGGTCGATCCTTGGGTGTAGTTAAACGTGATCGAGAGTTTGTACCAAGTGTTCTCCGCAACGGTCGGATTTTCGTTGAACGCCGCAAAAGGACCGCCGGCGACAGAAACTTGAAGACCGCTGGTCTTGTGGAGGTAGAGAGCGGCCTGCGTGCCCGTAAGGGACGTCGCCGGGGCCTCGGATGCGCCAACGAACTGGACGTCCATTTCGATCGTCGTCGTTTCGGCGGCAGCCGGAGTGAACGTAAGTGCAGTGTCGGACGGAGCGTCGAGCTGCAGGACGTTGCCATTGGCGTAGCCGGATGGTCCTGCCGTGACGTAGGAGTCCGTATTGCCGGACCAAGCGCCGCCTGCGACGCTGCCAGACGGGCAAGCGTCGGCGGTATAGCCCTCTGAGGTCTCAAAGCCGACATCGAACGTCTTGACAGTGCTCGCTTGGGAAGACACCGCCAACGACGCCATCGACGCGAGAGCCAGATGCATTGCGTGTTTCATGTTGGTTGTTGGAGTTTATTGGGTGTTTTTTTTCGCAGGGGTCGCCTCCCGAAAGGGTAGATTGCGGTCCTGCAAGGCGGAAGGATGCCAGAAAACCGGCGCGATGTCAAGCCCCCCGCGAAAAAATGCGAACGGACGTTCACGAAACGCCGCCGGAACGTTCCGGCGGAATTGTGGTAGCATCTTGCGCACCGCAACGACGCGGACACGGAATCGGACGCACAACGCCATGGAAAAACCGGAAGATCTCGGACTTACCGAGCTGCAGCTCGAAATCAAGAACACCTGCCGCGAAATCGGGGAAAAGAAGATTCTCCCCGTACGCGCGAAGTACGACGAGGAGGGCATTTTCCCGACCGACATCGTGAAGGATTTCGCGGACGCGGGACTCTTCGGACTCTTCATCCCCGAACAATACGGCGGCATGGGCGGCGGCACGATGGACATGGTCGTCGCGGTCGAGGAGCTTTCGAAGTACTGCGCCGGCATCGCGCTCTCCCTCTTCGGCACCGCCCTCGGCACGCTCCCGATCCTGCTCTGCGGAAACGAGGAGCAGAAGAAGAAGTACCTGCCGCGCATCGCCGAGGGGACGATCGCGGCGTTCGCGCTCACGGAGGCGAACGCCGGGTCGGACGCCGCGGGCGTCCGCACGACCGCCGTCGAGGACGGCGACTGCTACGTCCTCAACGGCACCAAGCAGTGGATCACGAACGGCGGCGAAGCGGACATCTACACGGTCTGCGCGGTCACCGATCCCGGACGCGGCGCGCGCGGATCGTCGTTCTTCATCGTCGAGAAGGGGACGCCGGGCTTCACGTTCGGCAAGAAGGAGAACAAGCTCGGCATCCGCGCTTCGGCGACGCGCGAACTGGTGTTCCAGGACTGCCGCGTCCCGAAGGAGAATCTCATCTGGGGCCGCGGCCGCGGCTTCTTCGTGGCGATGAAGACGCTCGACCAGAGCCGTCCGTCCGTCGCCGCGCAGGCGCTCGGAATCGCGTCCGGCGCGCTCAACGAGGCGATCAAGTACTCCCGCGAGCGCCGCCAGTTCGGGCAGCCGATCTGCGCCAACCAGGGCTACCTCTTCATGCTCGCCGACATGGCGACGAAGGTCGAGGCCGCGCGCGCCCTCGTGTACCGCTGCGCGCAGGCGATGGACGCCGGCCAGAAGGACACCTCGAAGATCGCGGCGATGGCGAAGTGCTACGCCTCCGACGTGGCGATGTCCGTGACGACCGACGCCGTGCAGGCGCTCGGCGGCTACGGCTACATGAAGGAGTATCCCGTCGAAAAGATGATGCGCGACGCCAAGATCACGCAGATCTACGAGGGCACCAACCAGATCCAGCGCGACGTCATCGGCCGCGCCCTGATCAAGGAAGCCGCGGCGGGGCTGATCTAGCACGGACGCTCCCCGTTTTCCCCGCGATCGCGGGGAAAACGGCGGACGTGGCGGCAAATCCAACGAAAAGGATTCTGCGGAATGAAGACCTTTGACCAGCTGTTTGCCGAATTGAAGGCGAAGAAGGAGGCGGCCGATCCCGCCTCCGGCACGGTGAAGGAGCTCGGAAAGGGCGTCCACTTCATCGGGAAGAAGCTCGTCGAGGAGGCGGCCGAATCCTGGACCGCCGCCGAGTACGAAGGCGACGCGCGCACGGCCGAGGAGCTCTCGCAGCTGCTCTACCACGTCCAGACGATGATGCTCGCGAAGGGCCTCTCGCTGGAGGACGTGTACCGGTACCTCTAGGAGGACGCGCGGCGATGCCCGGCCCGGTTCGCGACGCCGCCGCGCGGCTTTCCGTCCCGGGCGCGGCGCGCCGCCGCGGGGAAACGCTCGTCGAATGTCTCGTCGCCGTCGCGCTCGTCGCGGCGGTGGCGCTCCCGGCGCTCGCGGCGATGCGCGGCGCGCTCGCGGCGGCGTCCGGCGCCGGGCGCAGGGCCGCGGCGGCGTCCGCCGCGCGTTTCCGTGCCCGATCCGCCGCGGCGCTGCTCCGCTTCGGGGAAGACGTGCCGCCGCTTTCCGTGACCGAGACGCCGGTCCGCGTCGTCTGCCGGACCGCCGAGGACGACCCGGAAGGGCGGGACGCCCCGCCGGCGCGCCGCGCCACGGCCGAGGCGGACGGCGCGCCGCCCGTCCGGATCGAAGCCCTCCCCCCGCTCTTCCGGGAACCGACGGAGAGGACTCAAAACGACGGCGATTGACAAAGCCGGAAGAAAAGCAGGGACTTTCTCCAGCGCATTTCCAGGCCGCGGCGGCGCGAAACGTCGCCGTCGGAAACGAGGACGACGAGCCGTCCGCCGTCCGGAAGCGCCGGCCCGAGGCAGATGCCCTCGTAGTTGGCGTTCCCGGCGAGCGCCCGCCACAGCACGCGCTTTTCGAGAACGGGCGGCCCTCCGGGGTCCGTCCCTCCATTCGGGTCGAGCAGGGGCCCTCCGGGGTCCGTCCCCCCATTCGGGTCGAGCAGGGAAATCGAGAAGCGGCAAAGGGACTGGACCGGTTCGCCGTCCGGGCCGGAGGCGAATTCGTAGCCGAACGTGCGTTCGAGCGCCAGCAGGCGGCCGTCCGGAAGCGGGGCGAGGCCGCAGAGCCCGGTAAACGGGTCCGGGAGCATCGGAAGCGCGGCCCCGGTCGCCGGTTCGAGGGGGACGAGCCATTCGCGGACGCGGGGGACGGACTTCCCTTCGGAGCGGGGGACGGACTTCCCTTCCGGCGGAAGCGGCAGGGCGACGAGGCGCGAAACGCCGTCGGGATCGCCCTCCACGGCCGTTTCGGAAGCCGTGTAGAGCGTCCGGGAAACGGGGTCGAACCCCAACGCTTCGAGCGAACGGTTCGGCCGGCAGCGCCGCAACGACGGCGGCAGGAGGTCGGCCCTCCGCTCCGGAGCGGGGTCCGTCCCCTCGCGGAGGGAGAGGCGGAAAAGGGCCGGGCCGCATTCGTCGGAAAGCCAGAGAGAACCGGACGCGGGATCGAAGGCGACGCCTTCGAGATCCACCGCGCCCGGGACGGTGCGGACGGTAGAGAAGACGCAGGACGCCGGGACGCCCGTCGCGGCGTCGAAGCCGAGCCCGGCGAAATGCACGCGCCCGCCGGAATCTTCCGCGAAAGCGAACGCGCCAACGGGGGAAGCATCCCCCGAACCCCCTCGGATGACCCCGGAGGGACGGACCCCGTCCGGCGGCGGATCGTCCGCCCCGAGCCACGCCACGCCGGAAAGCCCCTCCGGCGCGTCGTCGGGAAGGTCCAGCGCGCCGAGGAATTCAAGGACGCAGGAAGTCCGTCCCTCCCCGGAGGAAGTCCGTCCCCCGTCCGCGGAGAGGGGCACGACGCCAGACCAGACGCCGTCCGCGGCGCGGCAAACGCCGGCGGCGAAGAGAGCGGCGGAAAGAGCCGCCGCCGGACCGGAGAGAGGCGCGCGGCGCGCGGCGGAGACCCGTCCGGGCGTCATACCGCCACGATCGCCTGGCGGGGGCAGGTCTTCACGCAGGCGCCGCACTGGAGGCAGTGCTCCTGCACGATGCGGAACGGATTGCCGGACACGATCGAATGCTGGGGGCAGGAGGAAAGACAGGTGCCGCAGCGTGTGCACGCTTCGCCGATGCGGTAGCCGGACGGAACGACGCGGCCGTTCCCGAACGGGACGTAGACGCGGAGAATCGGTTCGGAAACGAGGTCGAGCCACTCGAAAAAGCCGTCCCGGACCACGAACACGAGCGAATCGTCGTGCTTGAAGGCGGGGTACAAGTCGCGATAACGCGGACGCTCGTTGAAAATGACGAGCCGCCAGCGCACCTGCTCCTCCTCCGGCACCGGCACGGCGTGCCCCGTGAGACGCACCGAGACGCCGGGCTTCACCTCGGAAAGCAGCTGGATGCGGTCGTCGCGCATGAGCTGGCGGGCGAACGGCATCCCGCGCGAAGCAAGAAGGTAGACGGCGTCGAGCTCGAAGTGGAGGCCGGAAAGAAACCGCACGCGCGGCGCACCGTCCATGCCCCGCGTCGCGCACGCGATCGTTCCGGAAGACTGCAGGCCCCGCATGCAGGCCAGCGCGTCGATGTCCGTTGCGGAATTCTCCATGCCCCAAGAATAGCACCGCCCCGTTTCCCGCGCAACACCCCTGCGCGCGAGGGTGTGACCCAACATTGCCAGCGGCATGGCGCGCCCGTACGCGGGCTTGCACTTGCGTGCGCGCCCTAGCGCGGCATGTGCGCCCCGTGCATGTGCTTCCCGAACCGACGCCGCCGGTCGAGGGGCCGCTCCCGGAAGCGCCCGGACGG
>CAMNCG010000103.1 GCA_946534105.1 uncultured Verrucomicrobiota bacterium | reverse complement strand
AACGCCTCAACCCCGCAAGTTTACTGGACTTCTTGCGTTGAGGGGGGAGGTTTTTGCAGGCTATGGGATGGTAGTGGAATGAGATGATTATCGACCCAAATGAATTTGTCACAGCTAGGACAAGGTCCCGATTTCTTTCGAAGGCAACTTTTCTGGCGAAATCGCCGGACGAATAACCTGCAACGAGGTCCGAAGCATATTCAGTAAAGAGAGTCATTTTCATTAGGCGGAATGGAATCAGCGCCGTTTGAAAGGCCCGGCGGCAATTTTCAGCGTTGAAAGAATCGGTCGAGAACATTCTGTTCCGATTCAAGGCTTGTGCATAAAGTCCGATAAAGTCCGATATGCTGCACGGCAAAATCGCGGACGATGACACCACGTGACGTGTCACGGTACCATTCCACCATGACGGAACCATAGTCGGACGGAATTTCCGGGCCTGAAAGTAAGTCATCCATCGCTTGGTTCAGCTCGGAAAGGAGTTTTTTTGGTCATGCGAAACTTCCATTGTTTCGTTTTCCATGGAGAACCTCAGTCTACGTAGAATTCATGGAATTTAGAAACAACCTTGCCATCACGAAATATGATTTGTCGGATTCTGAAATGGGAATCAGAACGCGAGACCGTGTACGCAAATCTCGTTTCGCTTTTGCCGTTTTCCAGTTCATTCGTCCAAACATTCAAAGGGTTTCCTAGCTGTTTTTTTACGTCCTCGATTGTGTCTGCTTTTTGAATTTTGCGATATTTCATATAATTCCAGTTATTGGCGTATACAGTTGTGTCGGGATATAGCCCAGATAAAGGCAAAAGAATTCCACTTATCCTGTCCAGAGATACGATTTCATACATCGTAAAAACTCCGCCGAACGTTAACCAGCATCCTACCAACAGCGCAAAGCATTTCGCTATCATTTTTAGCCTGCGTAAATTCATTAGAACTTTCCCAATTGGCTGGGGTAATACCCCGCCAACAGGCGAGGCGTTGGCACGAAGAATACCATGTGCCATGGTGGTTTTCAAGCGGGCGTTCCGATTTTTGGCGGTCGGCCTTACGGGGTTCAGATAATGAAGGCCCGGACATTCCTTCCGGCACTCGGCGGCGGCGCTTGCCGGAAACCCCTTGTCGGCCACGATCACGCCGCGCTTCACACCGCTTATACATAAAGTAAGGTTATATGCAAGCGAAAAATGCGGTGTTTCGGCATTTTTTTCGGGGGCTTGTTCATTGAATCGGAGGGTGACTTGCGACCATTCGTCGGCCAGCGAGCTCGGACGGAGGGAACCAAAGATCGGAAAAGCCGCCATTTAGGCGGCTTTTCGCGTATTTCTCATATAGCCCGACGGCGTTGGGAAAGTTCTAGTTTATTGTTGCGGTTCCCGTGTCACAGGATTCCCGGAAAGCGGAGCGGACTGTCCGTCACCGACATTCAGGGAGAGCCCTTCCAGCAGGGCGCGCCTGCGCGGGTTGTCATCCGATTTGCGGTATTTGGTTCCCCTTCCGCGCCCTTCGGGCTCCAACTGGACGCTCCAACCCTGGTATTCGCGGTAGGCGTGGTAGGTCCAGTCCCAGCCGAGTTCCTCGAAGACGGCGATGCAGTCGCGGATGTAGTCTGCGGCGCCATCCGCCCAGGCGATGGCGGAGAACTCGCCCACGAAGATCTTCGCGTCGTGCTCCTTCTGGAAGTCGATGACGGGCCTGAGTCCCCTGCGCATGAAGTCGCGGTCCCAGCCCTTCTTCGGATCCGGCCAGAACTCCACCCGTTCCGCCGGCGTCAAGATGCCCTGGTGCGTGTAGTCGTGCGGGTAGTAGAAGTGGACGGAGTAGATGACGTTATGCCGAGACGTGCCAGCGACAAGGGTTTCATCGCTGTCGGCCGCTCAAAAAAGCGCTGGAACTTCGGGCTAGGCTAGAATTCCAGGACGCCGTAGGCGCGTTCGTCGAGGTGGGGCTTGGCGGGATTGCCGGTCCAGTAGAGGGTGTGGTCGCGCTCGCCGCCGTTGTCGTCGTCCTGGAGCGAGATCGTGAAGCCGACGTGCGCCGGGGGCGTCTGGTGCCCCATGGAGCGCCAGGGGATGTAGAGGCGTTCGGCGTGGCCGTAGCCGGGAAGGACAAACGCCTCGCCGGTCCACCAGTTCGCATCGGGGCAGTCGGGGCCGAAGGCGCGATCGGGGAGGATGTACCCCTTGGGCGCGGCCGAGGAGTTGCTCTGCGCGGCGCCGTTGGCGACGAGGACGAACTCGCCGCCGTGCCAGAGGTGCTTGCCGCCCTCCTTGCGGCTGTCGTCGAGCCGCGCCATCTCGCCGTCAAGGAACACCTCGGCGCAGTCGTCGAGCCACGAGCGGCAGTCGACCGAACCCTCCGGGCAGGTGTCGGTCGCCACGTCGTCGTCGCGCACGACGGTCTCGACGAGAAGGCCGCCCGCGTCGTGGAGGCAGCGGAAATGGTACGAGAGGTCGGCGTCGCCGCAGGGCGCGGGGCACACGTCGTCACACACGCCGTTGGTGACGGACACGAATGTCCAGCCCCATTCTTGCTTTGGTGCGCTTGCTGTCTCGCCCGGCGGGGGGAGCGCGGGCGGTTTTCCGAAGAGCGCCGCCGCGGAGTCGATGCGCGGGACGCGCAGCACGGGCCCGGCGGGCGGATAGCCCACGCCGTGGATGGTGCCGCGCAGATAGTCGCGGAAGGCGTCGGCGGGATCGTTGAGGTTACTTTCGTAGAGCCGGGGATCCGCAATAAAGCCCTTGCCGCCGGGGGCGCCGCATTGGAGGACCGTATTCACGGCCTGGCGGTCCCGGAAGCCGAACCACATTCCGGTGACCATCGCCTCGAAGGGCCCGTCGCTGCGAAGGGCCGTGTGGCGGCGCCCGGGCGAGGACGAATACCAGAAGTTGATGCAGCCGTCGAGGACGCAGCGGTCCGATCCCTTGCGGAACCGCCAGCCTGTAGTGAAGTGGTCGGAGTAGCAGCGGACAAACGAGGTGTCCGACGCGCCGACGTCGAAGCCGATGCCGGCGTCGTACTGGTCCCCCGGATTGGTCCAAAGCGGGTGGATGTTCGTGAGCAGGTTGCCGCCGGCGCGGATTCGGACGCCGATCTGGCAGTCGGCGATGCGCATGTTGGTGAGCGTGTTGTCGTAGGCGAAGAGCAGGACGCCGACGGAGCCGGGCTGGCGGTTGCCGGTGATGTTCACGTCGCGGATGTCGCAGTCTGAGGAGCCGTTGTTCGCGCCGCGGAGAATCTTGAGACCGTACCACACGTTCTTCATGGAGACGTTCTGGACGCGGGTCTCGCGGCCGGATTCGATGCAGACGCCGGCCGCGCGGCCGGATCCATCGAGTACGCCGCCCTGGAGCGCGTAGACGCTACCGGAGGCACGGATGTCGTTGGCGGGATGGATGCCGCCGAGGCGGACGAGCGGCTGGTGCTCGGGAAAATCCGGCGTGGCCTTGAGGACGGCGAAGTTGTCGAGACGGAGCTCGACGGCAAGCTTCGGGTCGGCGGGCGTGGCGACGGGATGCGAGAGGAGGTAGGTGCCGTCGGGGAGGTAGAGGGTGCGGTTGGGGTTGGAGTCGATGAACGCTTGGAGGGCGTCGGCGACGTCTTCCCCATGTGCCGGGGCGAAGAGGCACGCGCCAACCGGAGATGGCGCAAGGGGTTCAGCAAGCGCCCCGCAAGAGAGGAAAATGCCGAGGAGTGCAAGAAACTCGGAAGAAGAACGGAAGGTGAGGTTCATGGGAATAGGTGATGGGGTGTTGGGATGAAGGCATTACCGGGCGAATAGTAGGGTGAGACTACCGGGAACTGCCCCTGAATGCAACAAACAACTGGCCTACTTTTGCGTCACTTGTTTTCAGGCAAGCTTTCGCCCGCGAGTCCGGGAACACCATAATACGATTGGTGCCGGAGGTTCCGTCCAGCGGGATGTACAGGCGCGCCAGATCCGGACTGTGCGCAGCTTCGCGGCCGTCGAGCGCCACGGTGAGGCCCGAGCGACCGCGCCGCCACGAGACCGCGACATTGTGGCCGCGGTAGGCGAGCCGCGAAAGGGTAAAATAGTCCCAGCGCGGGTCGCAGAGCGGATCGACGGCGAAGCCGCGCGCCCCGTCCGGCACGATGCCGACGAGTCCAGAGACCACGAGGTCGCAGAAGGTGGAGTGGTTGTAGTCCTTGCCGCGCTCCTCCGGGAACCGCGCCCGCATCTCGGGGTTCGCGAGGATGATGGAGCGCGAGAGCCATTCCGGCTGGTCGGGGTGGCAGTTCTCGTCAATCCACGGCTGGACGTTCCAGCCGTTGTCGCGGTCGCGCGTGCGCTTCTGCTGCGCGGCGTACTGCCACATCAGGAAGTCGAAGGCCCGCCGTCCTTCGTCGGACGGATGCGCGTGGAGGTCGTTAGCGAGGGCCGTGAGGGCGATGGAAGTCGCGAAGGGCCAGCTCGGGCCGTTCCATTTGCACTCATGGCCGGCGCGGTCGATGGCGAAGCCGGGGGCGCGGCGTTCCGGGAAGGTGAGGCCGTATTTCGCGGCGAAGCCCTGGGGGTCGGAGAGCTGCGACCAGTCCGGCGCGACATCGACGGGGACGCCGAAGTACCACGGCGCGTAGCCGTGGAGCTCTCGGACGGGGTTCAGCACCCCGTCGTAGCCGCGTGTCGAGAAGAAGCCCGTCGCCGGATTCCAGCACTTCCCCATCAGCGCCTTGCGGACGCCCTCGGCCTTCGCCTTGAATTCGTCGGCCAGCGCGTCGCGTCCGGCGCGACGCGCGACGGCGGCGATGGCTGCGGCTTCGCTCCACATCGCGGCGTTCATGAGCGGTTTCCAGCCGCTGCCGCCAAGCGAGATTTCGGTGCCCTCGCGGGAATCGACGGAAAGGAAGCCGCCCTCGCCGTCGCCGCCCATGCGGCCGGTGTTTTGCGCCGGCCAGAGCGAAATGCCGTCGAAGCCCTCCTCCCAGCGGCGGTAGTAGCGCACAGCGTCGTCCAGAAGATCGACGGGCAGGTTGTCGAGCCCGTGCGCTTCGGCGAACTGGCAGACTCCCGTGAAGAGCCAGCTGGAATAGCGCCAGCGGTGGTCCGCGTCCGGCGAGGAAAGCCAGAAGCGAGCGTTGCCGGCGAGGTACTGCGGGTCGCGGAGCCAGCGCCCCTCGCGGAAGTGGTGGCCGGCGGGGCAAACGATGGTGTTGTCGGTGCCGCTCCACGGCACCCTGGGCAGGAACTCCGTGACGCGCCAGCCGCCGTCCGCGCCCCGGCGCAGGTGCTTGCGGTAGGTCCACCAGCGGAAGTAGTACGTGCGCTCGATGTCCTTGTCGGGGCATTCGAAGAGCGGGACGTTCTCCATCATCCACTCTTCCGCGCCGGCGTTGGGGATGGCGTTTGCGTAGAGTTCCTCGTCCATCGCGTTGAAGCGCCGGACATAGTCGCGCAGGAGCGCCTTCGTGTCGGGAAGTTGCGCGGGCGGCACTTCATAGTCGGGCCCCCCGTCGAGGGTGCGGCCGATGTATTCGGGGAAACGCAACCGCAGACGCAGCGCGGCGTGGATCGCGGTCGCGAGAATGGGGACGAGGAGGAAAAAGTAGAGGCGGAAAACGCCGAGCGGCCCGCCGAAGGTTCCCTGCGGCAGAGCGGGAGCCCAATGCGTCGCGAGCGTCACGAGCCACGGGCCGAGGATCGAGCCGAGGATGCCGGCCCCGGCCCCGGTGGCGAGATTGAGCGCCACGGACCCGGCGACCTGCTCCGACTTGTCGGGGCTGATGGCGAGGAAGTGGCTCTGCGTCGCATTGAGCAGAAGGGTGCTGGACGCGCCGAGCCACGAGAAAAGCGCGCATCCCGCCCCCAGCGTCCAGGCGCCTTCGCCCGGAATGGCCAGCCACGCGAAGGGGACGGCGGCGAACGAAAGCGCCACGGCGACGAGAACGCCTCGCGAACCGATGCGCCGGCAAAGCCATCCGCTCGCGAACGACGCCAGACACCCCGCCCCAAACTGCGCGCAGGCGCAGACGAGCGCCCCGGCGTCGCCAAGTCCGCACCCCCGCTTGAGCGCGAGCATGGAAAGCGGAATCAGCATCATGGCCGCGAGGTTCAGGAGCGACCACGCGGCCGCGAGGCGCCGCATTCCGCGGCTTTTCAGCGCCTCGCGCATTCCGGGGAGAAGCGGGCGGGACGCGGCCTCGCGCACGGCGCCGGTCTCCTGGATGCCGCGCAGAAAGCGCGACGAGGCCACGCCGAGGCTTGAGCCGAGGACGATGATGCCCGCCAGGACGGCCGTCCCGTGCCAGCGGGCGGTGACGGCGGTGATGGCCGCGAGCGCCGCGACGGCGCTGGCGTTGAAGAAGGCCTGCGCCCGCCCGATGGTTTCCGGCGCCTCCTCCGGCGACGAGATGTCGCCCACGAGCGGCGTCCCCATCACCGTCCCGGCGGCGCGGCATCCGTAGAAGAGCAGCGATCCGGCGAGCAGCACCCCCCACGACGCGGCGGCCGAAAAGACCGCCGCGAGCGCCGCGGAGGCCGTGAAGAGCGCCGCCGCGTTGCGCGCGACCCAGAAGTCGGCCAGCGACCGCGCCGCGCCGCGACGTGCCGTTCCGCGCACCCCCAGGGGCAGCATCGCGTAGCCGACGTAAAGCATCGCCCCGATGAGCGACACGATGGCGTTCGGAGCGCCGAGATTCGCCGCGAAGAGGATGAGCACGTTCTCTCCAAGGCACATGTAGCTTGCCCCGTTGAGCAGGCAGAAGCGCCAGTAGCGGCGCTGCGAGCGGCGCCGCTCCCCGGGCGTCAGCGGGCGGCCGAGGATGTTGGATGGGGACGATGCTGGTTTCATGGAATCGCCGAGAAGAACCGGCGCACCGTCGCCGCAGCCATCTTCGGGCGCCGGTCGTGCGTGAAGATGCCCGCGATGCTCACGCCGAACAGCTTGCCGTTGTGGAGGTTGCTGTTGCGGTGGTAGGAGCGCGTGTCGGCAAACTGCCAGACGGCGTAGCCCACGATGTCGGGGTTGTCGCGAATCGCCTCCAGGATGTCGGTCAGGTACTCGTTCTGGAATTCCTCGGAGCCGACGCTGGCCAGCGGATCGTGGCAGCCGTAGAGGGCGCCGCAGCCGCATTCGGAGACGATGATCGGCTTGTCCGGGTATTGCTCCCGGAAGCGGCGGGCGACGACGTTGAAGCCCGCGGTCCCCTCGCCGCCGGGGTCGAGGTCGCGCACTTTCTCGGCCAGTTCGGCGGGAAGCCCCGGCTGGTTCGGGATGGTTCCCGGATAGGTGTTGAAGGCGAGGATGTCGGTGTCGGCGTTGCAGAGGTCGTGGAACCAGCCGCAGTTCGTCGCGAAGGTGACGAGGTGTCCCGCGTTCTCGGCGCGGATCGCCGCGACGAGCTGGTCCACGAGCTCCTTGCACGCCGGCCGGTTGCTGGCGCACTCGTTGAGAAAGCCCGTGATGACCACGGAGGGGTGGTTGATGCTGGCGCGGACCATCTCGCGCGTCTGGCGCACCTGCGCCTCGGCGAACTCGGGGTCGGCCAGTTCGTCGATGCCGTCGAGGCACTGCGTGTAGGGCTGGCCGTTGCCCCAGCCGAGCGACTCCTCCCAGACGAGGACGCCGAGTTCGTCGCAAAGGTCGAGGAAGCGCGGCGTCTGCGGGTAGTGGGCGCCGCGCACGAAGTTCGCGCCAAGCCCCTTGATGAGCTGGAGGTCTCGCAGCATCTGCGCCTCGGACGTGGCCGCGCCGAACTGCATGTCCGCCTCGTGGCGGTTCACGCCCTTGAGGAAGACGGGCTTGCCGTTGAGCCAGATGCGGCGGTCGCGAGCCTCGATTTGGCGAATGCCGAAGCGCGTGGCGACGACGATTCCGTCGTCGCCACGCGCAGTGACGAGAGACGAGCGACGAGAGACGAGCGACACCGCGTGGAGGTTCGGCTCCTCCGGAGACCAGAGTCGGAAGTCGGGGACGCGGGCGATGGCGCGACCGTCGCGGAAGGTGGCCGCGACATCGTTGCGGCCGTCGAAGAGGAGCGTCGCGTCGAAGTCGGGTTCCGCGAAGTTGACGGCCTCGATTTCCACTTCGCCCGTGGCGATGCCGCGTGTCCGCACGAAGAGCTTCCTGTTGTCGAAGACGAGCCGGACGCCGTGGTAGAAGCCGCCGTGGAAGTAGAAGTCGTAATACTGCCGCGCGAGTTTGTTCGTCGCCCAGTCGAAGCGGTTGTCGAGCGCCGCGAAGAGGGTGTGTTCGCCCGCCGCGAGCGGCCCGGTCTTGAGTTCGAGACTCGAGTATGGGAATGGATGCACGCCAAGGTCCCGGCCGTCGATTTCAAATCGGCCGCGCAGGCCCATGCCATCGACCACCAGCCAGGCGTTTTCCACGGGGCGGCCAAGGGTGAACGTGCGGCGGTAGAGGCCGGTGCCGCGTTTCAGAAGCCATTGCGGCATCGTGTCGTAGCAACCGGGCACGACCATCGTGTCCGTCGCCGCGAAGGACGCGCCGGCCGTCTCCTCGATGGACTTCCCTTCTTCGAAGCGGAAGCCCCAGCTTCCGCCCAAATCGAGGCCGGCCGGCAAGGGGCCGGTCGGCGATAAAGGACCTTGACTCATGGTTGGCTGCCTATCGCACGACGATGACGAATGCCAGCGGTTCCGCGCGCATGAACGAGGCGACGGGACGGACACCGTCCGTGAAGCGGATTTCGTCGATCCAGCCGGTGAACGGCTCGCCGGAATCGACGGAGAGGCACGTCCCCGTCGTGGGATACCAGAAGACTCCGTCGATGGTCTGGGGCTGGTCGACCGGCTCGTAGTCGATGTAGGCCGTCAGCGTCGTGTTCGTTCCGTCCGAGAGCTGCGAGGTCAGCGCGTAGTGGTGCCAGCGCCCGTCGTCGGGAACGGCCTTCCCGGTGGCGCCGGTGAAGTCCGGGGAGCAGTCGTTGAATGTCCCGTCGAAGCGTTGCATGTAGGCGTGCATGACGAGGTGGCGCGTGGTGGAGTCGACGCCGAGCGCCCACGTCGAGCTGTAGGTCCAGTTGTCTCGACTGCGGTTGAGGCGCAGGAAGTGCGGCGTTCCGCGAAGGGACTCCAGCTTGGCGAAGAACTCGACGGTGAACGCGGCGCGCTCGAAGAGCGGGTTCCAGGGGAAGCGCACCTGGCTTGCCGCCATCCGGACGCTGCCGGTGCTCTCCTTGCCGTTCGACTTGCCAAGTCCGTCCAGCCAGATTTTGCCCCGCGTCTTCTCCGTGTCGATTTTCGGCAACGCGCCCGAGTCGGCAAAGGGGGCGGCCGTGCCGGCGCGCTCCACCGAAGGATACGGCTCGACGGAGAAGTCGGCATCGAAGGAGATGTGGGCCAGCGTCGCCGGATCGCGCGCCGGGACGGCGTGCGTGGTGAGGAACTCGTGCGGCTTCAGCGCCCGCCTCACGATGCGCAGGGAGTCCTGCCAGCCGGGGAAGTGCTGGTTGTCGTCGGCGACCTGCCGCCCGAACCAGAAGGCGTCGCGCCGGTTGGCCCCCTCGTAGATGCGCGTCGTCTTGGTTCCGAGGGGGACATAGTCGACGTAGTAGGTGAAGTTGCTCGGGGCGTAGTCGTAAACGACCGCGACGTGGTGCCATTTCCCGTCGAGGAGCCGCGCGGCGCCGCCTGTGATTTCCCCCGTCTGCCAGTCGTAGCCGTTCAGCGAGTTGAAGGCGCGCGCGGCCGTCGAGCCATTGGCGCCCACGAAGACCTTGAGCTGCCCCCACATGAGCGTCAGGGCGTCGCCGCCGGGATTGACCTTGCCGGTGTCGCCCTTGAAGAACATCTCCGCCGTGAAGCTGTTGGTGTAGATCGTCTGGTCGGGGTCGAGGACGCAGACCGAAGTGGCCTTGTTCAGCGCGCCCGTCACCGAATACATCGAGCCGCCGTTCGTGTTCTCCGGCGCCAGCACGTGCTGGCGCAGCTGGCCGGTCGTCCCCGGAATGTCGGACGATCCCCGCGGCACCGAGTTCGCGACGTCCAGATAGACGAATTTCGCCTCCAGCGCGCCTGCGTTTGTGGCGGCGTTGATGTCCATCGCCGTGAGCGGCATCGGCCCTTCGTCATAGTCGAAAGGCTGGTAGAAGAGGGTGTCCGGGTCCAGCCCCTCGACGACGGGCTTGATGCGGAGAAACTGCGAGGCGTTGAGGGCACAGTCGGAAATGCGCACCTCGTCGATTTCGCCGGGGAAGGTGCGGTTCGCGATGCCGGGGTTGCAGCCGATGGTGAACTGGCTCACGGCCTTTTCCAGCCTCGTCCCGGCCTTTGTATTTGTCAAGAGGCGTTCGTAGTCCAGCCAAAGGGCCGCCTGGCCGTTGGCGTCGAAGGTGAAGGCCGCGTGGTGCCACACGCCGCGCGTGACCTTGCCCGCGCCGCCCGTGAACCCCTCGACCTGTTCGCTGCCGGTGCCGTCCAGGTTGCAGCGGCGGAAGCGCTGCCACATGCCGCTGGCGTTGAAGGTGATCCCCCAGAGGTTCTTGTAGCCGTCGGTCCCGGCCTTGTCCACGAGGCAGGCCGTGAAGCCGTCGGGGACGTCGTCGTTGAGGCGGAAGATCGCCTCGACGGTGATGTTGGTGAGGGTGTCGAGCGGTCCGGCGGAGCCGGACGGGACGACGTAGCACGACCCCGGCGCGCCGGTGGCGTTCGCCGCGAGCGGCGTCCGCGCGCCGAAGTGCATGGCCCGGTTGTTCTCGTGGTACTGCCCGGAAAGCGGGTCCCAGACCTTCAGCCGGGCGCCGAACGAGGTCGTCCCGACGGGCAGGACGCCGCCGCTACCGACGGCCGAGCCGAAGGTGTTCACCGTCCCCTCCAGGGTTCCGGGGGCGGCCGTGTTCGCAATCACGGTGGCCGTCGTGGCCTCGACGCCGGGGTCGAGTTCCCCGAAGCGGTACCACGCCACCACGTTGGCGGACGCCGCCCCGGCCAGGGCGGACAGGCATGCGGCCAGCGTCCATGCGTTTTTCGAGTTCATTTGCGTTTCTCCTTGGTTCTGTGTTTGCCGGGAAGGGCGTTGCGTTTGGTTGACTCGCGCACGACGAGCGGCGCGGGCAGAAAAATTTCGCGTGGCAGGAGCGACGGGTTGGCAATGCGTTCCGCAAGCGCCTTGATGGCCGTCTCGGCGATTTCGGCGCAGGGCTGACGGACCGTCGTGAGCGAAGGCGTTGTGACGTAGGCGATCTGGATGTTGTCGAAGCCGGCCATCAGGATGTCCTCCGGGATGCGGCGGCCAAGGGCGCGAAGCGAATGCATCAGGATGGCGGCCGACTTGTCGTTGGCGCAGACGAAGGCGTCGGGGCGCCATGCGCGGAGAAAGCGGGATACGGCAACGGTGTCGTCCGGCTCCGACACGAGGTCGCGGAACGCCACGCCGGGCGTGTCGGCGAGCAGGGTGGCGACGCCGTCGCGGCGGAGCTTGACGCTTGGGGCGGCGTTGCGGTGGAGGAGGAAGGAGACGCGGCGCGCGCCGACCTCCACGAGGTGGGCGGCAATCCGCCGGCCGGCCTCGAAGTTGTTGACGCCCACCAGGTCGTGGGCGCTGCGCTCCGGCGGCGGCACGATGTCGTTGTCGAGGAGGATGAGCGGGATCCCGGCCTTCTCGAAGCCGGAGGCGATGCGGCGGTTGGTCTCCACCGCGTCGTCGGTGAGCGAGACCGGCTGGAAGATGGCGCCGACGACATGCTGGTACACAAACGTCTCGGCGAGGGTCCGGGCCTCCTGCGCCCGCTTGCGCGGGTCGTCGGAGAACGCCTCGGCGAAGGCCATCTTCCAGCCTTCGCGCTGGCAGCAGCGGGCGAGGCCCGCCATGATCTGCTGGAACGACTCGGCGTAGGCGATGCCGGGGAAGATCAGACCCACGGTGCGGTTGCGCACTGTCGTCGCGGCACCGGGAAGGCCGACGACGACCCCGCGCCGCTTCAGCTCTGCCATCGCATGGGAGGCGGTCACGCGGGAAACCCCGAAGCGCCGCATGATCGCGGTGACGCTGGGGAACGGGCTGTAGGGGGTGTACCTCCCGCTGCGGATGTCGGCGGAAAGGGCGTCCGCGACTTCCACGTATCCCGTGTGGGGCTTGGATGACAACTCGCGCATAACGACGCCCATTCTACAATGCCCGCTCGAGGCGGAGAATACCGTTATACAACAGTTTCTCCATCGGCCGGTTCGTCACCATAACGACATGGATCCATCCCACTACCATCCCATAGAAATGCAAGAAGCCTCCCCCGATGACGCAACGCTGAT
>CAMNCG010000102.1 GCA_946534105.1 uncultured Verrucomicrobiota bacterium | reverse complement strand
CACACTATCGTCCGGGAGCGAGAAATCAGCACAACCCCTATCCCTGACCGAATACCTCCGGGTGCGCTTTCGTGGACGGCGTGGCGCGGCGGGACGCCGCACTCCCTAGCAGTGGCTGGAAGAATTCTGGGAGCGCGGGCATCTTGCCCGCGCCGTATTCGCGGGCTGGAAGCCCGCGCTCCCAGGGGGCGCGGCGGCGACGTTTTGGCGCGTCAGCGGAAGGAGATGACCGTTGGCGAAACCAGCGAGAGGTAGAGGCTCTTTCCGTCGGCCGAGAGGAGAACCGAGCCGGGACGGTTGCCGGAGGCGGCGACCGTCCACGACTCGAGATTTTCCGCGCCGTCGAACGAATGGGCCGCCGCGATCGCCGCGCAGACGTCGGCCGGACCGCCGCCGGCGACGATGACGTCGGCGTCGGGCCGGGAATCGGATCGGTTTGATGGAACGGGATTGGTGGATTGGTTTGCTGGAATGGTGTTCATGGCGATTGGATCAGGTCTCGGTTTTTCGATTCGGAAAGATTTCGGCGACTTCGAAGACGGCGATGCCGTGCGGGGGAAGTGCGAGCGCGCCGTCAACGGGTGCGCCGAGCCAGACGCGGCCGATCCGGCCGCAGATCGACACCGGACACTCCACCGCGCGCGGCTCGTGGTTCACCTGGTCGAAGGCGCACCACCAGAGAAAGGCGCGGAGCCCGCAGGCCCACGACGTGAAGAGCGCGGCGCGGACGCTTCCCGCCGCGCGCGCCTCCGAGCAGACGTTGCGCCCCATGTCGCCGGCCTCCTCCGGGAAGCACGGACGGCCGGAAACACCGGCGTAGAGGAGAGACTGCGCCGCCGTGATCTCGTAGAGCCACGCCCACGCCTCCTCTCGCGAGGCCCGGCCCATGCAGTTGCATTCGTTGCCAACGTCCCATGCGACGATGGCGGGGCGATCCCTCGTTTCGCGGACGAAGCGCCGCACGAACCGGACTTCCCACATGCGGGCCGCGGGATCGGTCAACAATTCGCGCCGCTCGAGAGCGGGCGGAACGAACAACCGCCCGCTCATCCATCCCGTGAGAATCCCCACGACGAGCCGCAGTCCGCGAGCCTCCGCCATGTCGCAGAAATCGCGGAAGCGGCGCACCATCTCCGGGGCGACGCACTCCGGGTTTTGAAGCGGTCCGTCGTTCTGCGCCCATGCGCGGAACTGCCCGCCGCCGTCGTATTGCGCCGTGAGCGGCTGGAAATCCGGCCAAAGCGGGAAGACGCGCAGGACGGAAAGCCCTCCGATCCTTCCGGCAGGTCGTGGTCGGGCGCACGCGAGTAAATGTTCAGCGATACAACATCGCAGAAGCGCGAGGCGACGCGGTAGACCTCCGGGTCGCCCCAGCCGATGCGGTCGCCGAGATGGAGGTGGTTCGGCAGCTCCTCGCGAAGGATGCGCTTCACGGTCGAATAGTATGCTTCCGCCACGTCCTTCGGCGATCCGTCCCTTGAAACGCCCCGGTCGTTGCGGTATGATCGGGGCCATGCTTGAAACACCAGCACCCGCCATGGATTGTCTCGAACCCGTCCTTGAACTCGACGGCGAACGGCTCGACGCCGGCGCCGCGGCCGCACGCGGCCTCGTCCTCACCGAATCGTCGGAGGGCGGCGTCCGGCGCGTCGCGCTCGAAAACCGCTCTGGCGCGACGGTCCGCCCCGCCGAACTCGGCTGGCGCAAGACTGGCCCGGGCGACTTCGACGCGCCGGACCTGAAGCTCTACGTCGAAAGCTGGCAGATGGCGAGCCCGTGCGGCGTCCGCGCCTGGAACGACGAACCGTTCGACTACTCGCCGGACTACCTTCCCAACTGCGTGTCCACGCCCGGCGATTTCCATCCCGGCGAGCGCGGATTCTTTCTCTCGGACAACATGTGCTGTCTGCGCCGCCCCGACGGCGCGATGCGGCTCTTCGGCTTCACGTCCGGCCGCGACCGCTTCGGCCACTTCGCGGGAAAGCTCGGGCCCGGCGGCGTCGAGGAGTTTACCGCGCTCTGCGCCTGCGACGGCGCGGCGCTGCCGCCCGGCGGCCGCATCGTTACGGAACCGCTCCTCGTCGCCGACGGCGCCGACACCGAGGAGCTTTTCGCCGCCTACGCGGACCGCTGGGCGGCGGACTCCGGCGCCCGGCGCCGGTTCGACCCTCCCGTGGGATGGTGCAGCTGGTATTGCTGCTTCGGGCGCGTCACGCTCGCCGACTGCCGCGAAACCGCGGATTGGCTCGCGGCGCGCCGCGACGATCCCGACTTCGGTCGCGTCCGGCTCGTGCAGCTCGACGCGGGCTATTGCGACCGCTACGGCGACTGGCTCGACTGGAACGCGAAATTCCCCGGCGGCGCCGAGGCGTTCGCGCGGGAAATCCGCGCGCGGGGCCTCGTGCCGGGCCTCTGGCTCGCGCCGTTCTGGGCCGACGCCGATTCGCGGCTCTTCGCCGAGCATCCCGACTGGCTCGTCCATGGCCCCGACGGCGCGCCCGCGCCATGCCCGGGCTTCGGCACTCCGGAACGACCACGTTACGCGCTCGACGCCACAAACCCCGCCGTCCAGGCGCACCTCGAATCGCTTTTCCGCACGCTGCGCTCGCTTGGCATCGACTACGCCAAGCTCGATTTCTGCATGTCCGAATGCGCCATCGCCGATGCGCGGTGGCACGATCCCTCCGCCACGCGCGCCCAGGCCCTGCGCCGCGGCTTCGAGGCCATCCGGCGCGGCTTCGGCGATGACGGCTTTCTTCTCGCCTGCACCACGCCGTTCGCCCCGGTCGTCGGCATCGCCGACGCCATGCGCTCCTCGACCGACATCACGCCGTATTGGGACCGCCCCGGGCAGCACGCCGAGGCGCCGAACGTCCCGAACGTCTGCCGCAACGTCGTGAACCACGCCTACCTGAACGGCCGCCTCTGGATCAACGACCCCGACACGCTCATGGTCCGCGACTCCGACACGGAACTCACGCCGGACGAGACCGAGCTCTGGGCGCGCGCGGTTTCGCTGGCGGGCGGCTCGCTGCTGCTTTCGGACCGTCTTCCGGCGCTTCCGCCCGACCGCCTCGCGCTCGCCCGCGGCGTCCTCGCCGCGCACGGCGCGGTCCGCGACCTGCGCCCCCTCGACCGGTGGGAGCGCGCGTTTCCGGAGCGGTGGCTCGCCACGCGCGGCGGCCAGCCGGTCCGCGCTCGCCTCGATTTCGCCGGCCATCGCGTCGCTCCCGTCTTCAGTGGCGGAGAGTTTCCGCCGTCCGACGAGGCGTAGCCCGGCATTGGCGTCCGCGCCTTCGACGCCCAATGGACAGATGGCGAAGATCCTCCACATCGGCTTCTGGCCGCGCGAACTGAGGTGGCGGCGGTTCGAGGGAATCCGCCGCTACGCCATCGCCCGCGGCTTGGAGGTCGTACCAGTGCGCTCGGACGAAGTTCCGGACCTGTCCTCGCTCCGCGCGGCGCTCGCGCTGCATCGCCCCATCGGCGCGGTGGCGGAATGGGGCGGGTCCGCGCCGACGTTTCCGCCGCACGCGTTCGGGCACGTCCCGGTGGTGTTCTTCGATCCGCCGGATTGGGCGGCGTGGCGCGGGGCGCTTACCGTCGAATGCGACGAGGAGGCCGTCGCCCGCACCGCCTTCCAGGAGCTTTCCACCGGTCTTCCTCCGTCGTTCGCGATGGTGTCCTACGTGTCGCCCAAGTTGCCGCGCTGGGCGCGCAAGCGCGAAGCGGCGTTTCGCTCCCTTTGCGCCGCCGCCGGGAAGGAGTGCCGCGTTTTTCCGACGCGCCGCGACGACACGCCGCAGTCGCGCGCGAAGCGTCTGGCCGCCTGGGTGGCGGAGCTCCCGCGGCATTGCGCCGTTTTCGCCATCGACGACTATCGCGCCGTCGAGACGATGGACGCCTTCGCGGCGGCGCGTCGCGTCCTGCCCTACACCGCGACGCTTGTCGGCGCCAACGGCGCGGGCGCTCCCGGCGGGATCGAGAAATACTCGATTTCGACGGTGGAGATCGACTTCGAGCTTTCCGGGTATCTGGCGGCGAAGGCGCTGCTTGGCGGCGGCGACGGCACAGCCGTCCCACGTTACGGTCCGATGCTTGTCCGGCGCGGCAAGACGACGCACGGCCTCGGTCGCCGCGAACCGTGGATTTTGGAGGCCGTGGAGGCGATCCGGCGCGAGGCGTGCGACGGACTCACGGCGGCCGCGCTCGCGGCCCGGCAGACCGGGTCGCGCCGCAATTTCGACCGCCGTTTCCGCGAAGCCGTCGGTCACAGCGTCCATGAAGAGATTCGGCAGGTCCGGCTGGAACGCGTCCTCACGCTGCTTTCGAACACCAACACGCCGTTCGGCGTGATTTCCGACATGTGCGGCTTCGGTTCCGAAGTGGAGCTGCGTCAGGTCTTCAAGGCGCGATTCGGCGTCTCCATGACCCAATGGCGCTCCCAGCATCGGTGAACGCCCCCCGGCGCCACCGAAAAACTTGTCTCAAAACCATCGGTTGCGACGCCGCGACATGCTACACTCGGCCCTGCAAGCGGGCATTGCGCCCAAAGGGCGCACCCGCTGTCGCGAAAAAGGAAACCGCAAAATGAGACATTACGAAACTGCAATGCCGTGTGTCCGCTTTTTTTCCGGTCTGGCTGCGATTGCGTCCGCCGCGTTCGTCGCGGGTTTTCCGCTCCCCGCCGGCGCCGTTACGCGCTATTACTGGCGGGGCGCGAGCGGCGGCAATGTACGCACACCGTCGAATTGGCTTGACGAAGACGGGAACGCGCTGACCACGTTCAACGCGGAAGGACCGGAATCCGACGGAATCCTCGTCTTCACGAATTTCACCGGAGCCGTGACGACGAGCGCCTCCGCCACGCGCGGCTACATGTTCTACGGCTACGTCTTCAACGAAAACTGCATCGACGTGATTCTCAGCGGCACGTCCAAGAAGCCCATCGACCAGGCGGGCGACCGGGCCACCACGTGGCTCGGAGGGCCTGTCCGCAGCGAGGCTTCCTCCGGTACCGTCAAGTTCGGACAGGCGGTCAATCTTTTCGCTGGCACGAACGTCGTCGATGTCGTGAACGCCGGCACGACGATCGCCGTTCAAAACGGGCTCAACGGCGGAGACGACGCCGTGCTCGTCAAGGAGGGCCGGGGGACGTTCCGAGTGCCGGTCTCCTACGGCTCGACCGTGAACAACGTGAAGGAAATCGTCATGCGCGGAGGCGTCCTGCTTCTCACGGCGACGGACTCCAAGTTGAAACTCTCGGACTGCGCGATTACGTTCGACGGCGACAACGCCATCGTCTGCCGCAGCAACAGCGGCGGCGGACAGATCTACACGAAACTCGCGATTACCGGCGGTCGCATCCGGGAAACGGAAAACGTCCGCGGAACCGGACACGGCTTCTCGGACAGGGGCCTCGGCTATGCGCTGTCGCTCACGGACGCCATACAAAGTTCGCATTTCACCGGCTCGATCCGCGACACGATGTCCTTCCTCTGGGGGCCTTCGGACGCGTCGCAGACCTTCACCTTCGCGAAGGCGGCGCATCCGACAACCGGGGACTTCACCATCCAGAACGGCACGGTGCGCCTCGCGGACGGAGTGTCCTTCCCGTCGATCGGCACCGTCACGGTGAAATCCGGCGCGGCGCTCCGCGCGGAAAGCGGCACGGGCGAGGCGATGTCCGGCGCGGCGCTCGTCGTTGAAAGCGGCGCGACGCTCTACCTCGCGGAGGGCGCATCGCTGCGCTTCAAGACCGCCACCGTCGGCGACGCGGCGCTTGACGCCGGCATCTACGACGCCTCCTCCGGATGGATCACGGGCGGCGGCAAGGTCGCCGTCTCTGGATCCGCCTGGCCGTCCGAAGCCGGGGACGTCTGGAACCGCGACGACTTCCCCGCGACGCTCGCCGCCGGCGAGACGGCGTGGTACAGGGGCGCGGAGCTCGGCGGCGCGGCGATGGCGCTCGCGGCCGGCGACGGCGCGAGGGCCGTGATCGGCGCAAGCGGCGTCACGACCGCCGGCGACCATGCGGAATACACGTGGTCGTGGCCGACATGGCTCTACGGGGCACAGCAGTGGACCATCGCCTCCGGCGACACGCTGGACATCGCGGCGCCGCTTTCGACGCTCTCGCCGGGCCAGCTGGACATCTACGGCGCCGGCGCCATCGCGTTCCACACGGACGTCCCCCTCACGAGCCGCATCGTCCTCGGCGGTCCCGCCGTGACGCTCGGCAACGCCGCCTTTTCCGGCCCCGTGTCGATCTACGGGTCAAAGACGATTTCCGGGACGCCCGGCGTCACCTCCACCTTCATCGGCAAAGTCTCCGCTCTCAACACAACCGTCGGCACGGCGCTGAAATTCCAGAACGGCACGTTCCGGTTCAGAGGCGGTGTCGATTCCAGCGCCGTGACGTTTGACAACGCCAACGTCATCGTCGAGGACGTGCCGTGGACGCTGGGGACGCACCAAGGCGCGACGCAGGTGAACGCCGGACCGCGCTTCCAGTCGTTCGGCGACCTGACCCTCTCCGCGCCGTCAAACGTGATTTCAAGCCTCAACCACGCCTTCCCGCGCACCTCCGGGAATCTCGTGATCCGCACGACCGTCCCCTACGCCCTCTACCGCGGCACGGCGGACTCCTCCGGCGCGACGCGCGGCCTTCAGCGCGTTTCGCTCGGCTACTGCGGCAACAACGTCCATGCCCCGAATTGCGTCTGGGACCTCTGCGGCGGCGACCAGGAACTCTCGGGCTTCCCGTGCTCCGTGAGCGGCGCGACCGTGACGAGCGAGTCGCCCGCGCAGCTCCACTACCTGCTCGACGCCTACACGCAGAACGCCGCGCAGGGCTATGTCTGGTACGCCGTCACGAACTACGCCAGCTTCGCCGGCGCGGCTGGCCTCTCCTACGAGGGGACGCGCAAGGACGCCGCGCTCGTGAACGTCTCCACGACTACGGGGCGGCTCGACGTCGCGAGCGGCCGCCTCTCGCTTCTCGCCCCCGGCGGAATCAACCCGCTTCGCAACGAGGCCTGGCCTGGCGGAAGCTGGCCCAACGCCACCGTCGCGGCAGTCTCCGGCACGGGAACGCTCGCGCTCTTCCACTCCAGGGCGCTCAACAGACACGGCGAAGTCCGGATCGACGGCGACGACGCCACGCTCGAAATCGCCGCCGGGGTCGTGCAGCGTTGCGACAACCTCTACATCGACGGCGTGAAGATGCCGACGGGTCGCACCTACGGCGCGCCTGGAAGCGGCGCCGCGACCATCGACGCCGTGCACTTCGCAGGCGGCGGCGTCCTGAACGTGACCGGCGAAAAGCCCGCCTTCGTGATGGTCGTGCGATAGCCGGCGCGTCGGAACGATGTCCTTCAGGATGAAACGAGATTCCGTTTTCCCGGCGTGCCTTGCGGCACTCGCCGCGGCATGCGCGTCCGCCACGCCGCCGGACGGAGGCGAGTCGATGTATCTGCCGGCTCCTCCGCTCGAACCGCTTTCCGGCATCGAGTGGACGCTTCCGTCGCAATACGCGACGCTCGACGGCGACCGGCTCGTCGTCGAAGTTCCGGAATCCGCCTACGGCGCCGACGCCGTGGCTTCGGCCGAGCTTCCGACTGGGGTCTTCGAGGGCGCGTCGGGGTTCACCATGTCGGTTGTGGCCCTGGGAAAGGGAATCAGGTCTCCGCAGAAATCCTACCTCGGCCTCAAGTTCCAACTTCGCTGCGAGGACACTTCCACCGGCGAAACGGGATGGCCCAATTGCAAGGGCAGGACAGGCGACTTCGGCCCCGAAACCATCGTGAACGAAGCCTTCTGCGAAGGGATGCGTCCGGACAAGGTCACACTTCAGCTCGGCCTCCAGGGAACGTCCGGGCGCGTCGAATTCGACCTTTCCACGCTCCGCTTCGCGAAATCGAAAGGCCTTTTCCGCAGGATCAACGAGGACTACATCGTCCGGTATCCGGACAACGATCAGCCCCGCAGGGGCTGCATGCTCCCCGGCCGGCCGACGACCGAGGACGACATCGAGACGCTCGCCTCGTGGGGCGCGACGATGGCGCGCTTCCAGATCACGCGCAACTGGAGCGCCGTCGGCGACAACCAGGACCTCGGGGAATTCAGCGCGTGGGTCGATTCGCGGCTCGACAATCTCGAAGACGTGCTGCGCTGGGCCGCCGAGCGCGGCATGAAGATTTGCGTCGATCTGCACGTCACTCCCGGCGGGCGCGGCTCCGACCGCGAACACGCCATGTTCCGCGACGAGCGCTTCGCCGACGCCTTCGTCGAGACATGGCGGCGCATCGCGGCGCGCTGTGCGCCCATCGTGCAAACGCTGGGTCCGGTCATCTACGGCTACGACCTCGTGAACGAGCCCGTCCAGCGCGGCCGCGCGCCGATCGACTACTGGACGCTCCAGCGCCGCGCGGCGGAGGCCATCCGCGAAATCGACCCGGCGACGCCGATCGTCGTCGAGTCCAACGACTGGGATTCTCCTGCCGCGTTCAGCTATCTTTCGCCGCTTGCGATGGACAACGTGATCTACCAGGTGCATTGCTACGTGCCGCACCCGTTCACGCACCAGGGCGTCGCGAAACGACCCCGGGAGGAAAACGGAAGGCCCATCGCCTGGCCGGATCCAGCCAAGGGGTGGGACAGGGAGTTCCTGCGGCGCAAACTCGCCCCGGTCGTCGAATTCCAGAAGCGCCACCGCTGCCGCATCTACGTGGGGGAATTCAGCGCCGCCGCGTGGGCGCAGGGAGCCGACGCCTATCTGAGCGACTGCATTTCCCTCTTCGAGGAGCTGGGCTGGGACTGGACATACCACGCCTTCCGCGAATCGCCCGTGTGGGACGTCGAGAAAGTTGGCCCGCGCATTCCGGAAATGGTCCCGGCGGAATCCGACACATCGCGCAAGCGCGCGCTGCTCGACGGCTTCGCCGGCCGCATCGAGTGAAGGATCGGCAGCCGAGGTCGAAAGAATCCGCGATCACAGGAGCGATTTCTTGGCGGAAAGGAATTCCCAGATGCGGTCGAGGTAGGTGTAGCTTCCCGTGCCCGGAGAGGCTTGGCGCTGAAAGCAGTGGCTGCGCCGAGCCAGGGTATGGACTTCGCCCTGAATGCCCATGCGCCGGAGCTGTTCCCACGCGGCGACGGAATTCATGGCCGCCCAGCCGTCGGCGTCGCCGTGCACGAAGAGCATCGGCGGCGTGTCGGGGTCGAACGAGAACTCCGGCGCAAGGCGCGCGTCAAGCGCGTTGCCGCCGCCGGAATTGGGCTTCTCCAGCCCGTCCGACATCGAGTAGGCGGGATAGATGCATATCGCCCACTGCACGGCGCAGGAGACGTTCCTGTCCAGATCGTCGATGGGCCGGTACGCCTTGTGGCGGCTACTCGTCGCGGCCATGAGCGCGAGATGGCCGCCGGCGGAGGACCCCATGATTCCGATGCGCTCGGGATCGAGGCCCCTCTCGGCGGCGCCGGCGCGGACGAGACGGATGGCGCGCTGCACGTCCTGCCACGCCGTGACATGCTTGGCAAGCGGCGGGGCGGGGCGGGGAGTGCGATAGCGCACCGTCACGACGGTCATTCCCTTTTCGTTGAGGAAGCGCCTCGCCGGGGCGACCTCGAACCCTCCGGTTCCGTTGCCGACGTAACTGCCGCCGCTCCAGATCATCTGGATCGCGCGGGTCGTGAGATTCGTCGGGACGTGCCACTCCAGGATGGGGACGCACTGGTTCGTCTGGACGTCGGGCATCTTTCCGTCGGGCCAGATGCGCAGCGTCTCGTTCGTGGCGCGCGCGGCGTCGGAGGCGTAGCGTTCCATGAGGGGAACCTCGGGCTCCGGCGCGCCGAGGAATCCCAGTTGCCGCAGGAACTCGACGGCGCGGTCGAAGCCGTGCGCGCCGTGTCCCCGATCCGGGTAGAGGTGGATTTCGGCGGGCGTTTTCCTCTCGCGGAGGCGCCGGTAAACGCGAGTCGAGGCGAGCGGCGAGTAGATGTCGGCGCCGCCGTGCAGCAGGCACATCGGGGCGGTCCTGTCGTCGAACGCGAAGGCCGGGTCGAGCAGGATGTCGGGACCGTCTCCCTCGCGGGCATTGGGGAGGCCCGCGCCGTCGGAAAGGCCGTAGGCCAGGGCGAAGGCGACCGCCGCGTTGACGTGGCATGGCGTCTCGTCGAGAGCGTCGACGGGCGCGTAGGCTGGCGTGAGCGCGCTCGTCGCGAGGAGGGTTGCGAGATGCGACCCGGCCGACATGGAGAACGTGACGATTTTTTCCGGGTCGAAGCCCCGCGCCTCCGCCTGCGAGCGCACGAGGCGGACGGCGCGCTGGCCGTCCTCCCAAGCGCTCTGGTGGATCGGCAGCCCCTTCGGGCGCGGGGTGCGGTAGACGAGGCTGACGCACTGGATGCCGAGCTCGGTCAGGCGCTTGCGCCAGAATTTCACGAGTCCCACGTCGCAGCAGTTCTGGTACGCTCCGCCCGAGATGAGGATCGCGCACGTGCCGGTGCGCGTTTCCGGCGCCGGCGGCTCGTGCCATTCGACAAACGGCTCCGCGTGCGCGGCGCGGTCGAAGTCCGGGGCGCCGGCCTCGTCCGTCATCGCCGCGATCTGGTGAGGCTGTCGATCCGGCATGGCCCCCTCGGGCCACAGGGGCTGGCGTTCGCCGGCGACGGCGCACAGCGCGGCGAAGAGGGAGGCGAGAAACGGGCATCCTCTGCGGGAGAGGGCGGACGACAATCGGGAATGGACGACGGGCATGGCGATGAATTTCAACGGGAAGACGATGGTGGCGATGGAGGGGGTCTTGGACCTGGCGGCACGGCCTCGGAGGGGAAGTTCCCCGCCGCAGTATTCTCCATGCAGTCCATCCATCCGTCAACTTCTCTCCTTCGCGAGCGAAGGCGCGCGGGGCCAGCGAAGGGACGCGTCGCGCTTCAGGCGCCGCGGTAGCCGTTCGGGTTCCTGCTCTGCCAGTTCCAGGCGTCGCGGCACATGTCGTCCGCGTTGCGCTTCGCGGTCCAGCCGAAGAGTTCTCGCGCCTTGGAGGGGTCGGCCCAGCAGGCCGCCGCGTCGCCGGGGCGGCGGGGGCCGTAGCGGTGGGGAAGGGGACGGCCGACGGCCTTTTCGAACGACGCGACGAGCTGCGCGACGCTAACGGCGTTGCCGGTGCCGAGGTTCACCGCCGTGCAGCCCGGAAGTTCGCGCACTTTGGCGAGCGCGGCGACGTGGCCTTCCGCGAGGTCGCACACGTGGATGTAGTCGCGCTGGCAGGTGCCGTCCGGCGTGGGGTAGTCGTTGCCGAAGATCGTGAGTTCCTTCAGGCGCCCGACGGCGACCTGAGTGATGTACGGCATGAGGTTGTTCGGGATGCCGCTCGGATCTTCGCCGATGAGGCCGCTCTCGTGCGCGCCAACGGGGTTGAAGTAGCGAAGCAGGAGGAAGTGCCAGCGCGGGTCGGCCGCGGCCATCGACCGCATTACCTCTTCGAGCCAGAGTTTCGTCGCGCCGTAGGGGGAGACCGCCGCGAGCGGGGCCGTTTCCCTGAGCGGGAGATTCGCCGGGTCGGGGTTGCCGTAGACCGTGGCGGAGGACGAGAAGACGAAATCGAACACTTCGTGGCGGCGGAGTTCGTCGAGCAGAACGAGTGTGCCGGCCACGTTGTTCTGGTAGTACTCCCACGGCTTCGCCACCGATTCGCCGACGGCCTTCAGGCCGGCAAAGTGGATCACGGCGTCGAATTTCTCGGAGTCGAGGACGGAACGCACGACGGCGCGGTCGGCGATGTCGCCGACGATGAGGCGCGGGCGCCGGCCGCTGATGCGCTCGACGCGGGCGAGCGACTCGGCCGAGCTGTTGCAGAGATTGTCGAGAACGGTGACGGTGTGGCCGGCCGCATGGGCCGCGACGCAGGTGTGGCTGCCGATGTATCCGGCGCCGCCGGTGACGAGAAGATGCATGGTCTGTGGGGTCCGAAGGTTGAAAGGTGGAAAGGAGGAAGGGGAGGGGTCAGAAGACTTCGCAGGGGGGGAGGTGGCCGAGAAGGGGGCGGGCCCAGGCAACGAACGCGGGCGTCACGTCGTTTCCGGCGGGCGCGATGAATTCGTCGGGCAGGCAGCGGGTGTCTTTCGCCACGGTCTGCACGGGTGCGGCCTCGAACGAGACGCGGTAGGCGCGGCCCTTGGCGCGGACGATGCGGATCGTGGACGCCGCGACCGGCGCGCCGGCGGCGG
>CAMNCG010000101.1 GCA_946534105.1 uncultured Verrucomicrobiota bacterium | reverse complement strand
GGGGATGCGGCTCGGCCGTCATGGAATTGACGTTGCCCGCCGTGGCGAGTTTGAGGATGAGGTCGCCTGGCTCGACCGCGCCGGCGCCGTAGTCCTCGACCGCGCTGTCGGACGAGCCGCAGACGACCGGAGTGCCGGCCCGGAGCCCGGTCGCGGTGGCCGCGGCGGCGGAGACTCCGCCCACGACCGCCGTCGGCGCCACGATGCGCGGCATCGCCTCCGGGCGGAGGCCGGCGAGGGCGAGCAGCTCGGGATCCCAGCGCCCGGAGGCGCCGGAATCGGCCGCGCTTCCGGAAACATCCCAAAGCAGCGTGCCTTGCGCCTCGATGTAGTCCGTGGCGGCCTTTCCGGTGAGCAGGTGACGCACGTAGTCTTTGACGAAGAGCACGTGTTCGGTGCGGGCGAGCGCCTCCGGCTCGTGGGCCTTCAGCCACATGAGCTGCGGGAGCGTCCAGGTGGGGGCCGGCATCTGGAAGCAGCGCGCGAAAATGCGCTCGCCCAAGGGGCGCGCGCCTTCACTGAGCAGCGCCTCGCATTCGGCGGTGGCGCGCTGGTCGGTCCACATGATCGTGCGCCGCACCGGCCGCCAATCGGCGTCGAGCAGCACGGCGTTGTGCGTGGAGCCGTCGAGCGCAAGGGCGGCGACGTCGCCGAGGTCCACGCCCTGGTCGGCGAGTTTGCGCAGCGCCGCGCACGTCGCCTTCCACCAGTCCTGCGGTTCCTGTTCGGACCAGCCCGGGTGGTCGTGGTGCGTGGCGTATTCGACGCTCGCCTCGCCGACGAGCGCGCCGTCGGGGGTGATGGCGGTCACTTTGCAGCCGCCGGTTCCGAAGTCGATGCCCAGCAGAATGTTCATGATTTTCTTGCGGATTGTGGAGTTGTCAGCGCTTCTTTGCGAAGTAGCGGCGCACGGTCCCGGCGGAGAGCTTCGGGCGGCGCAGACGGTCGAACACCCCGGCGACCGAGCCGCCGAACATCGCCGACACCGCCTTGTCGCCGAAGCGCTCGCGTGTGCGGCCGTCGTTCATCTGCCAGATCGAGAATCCGCAGACGTCGGGATTGTTCCAGAGCGCCTCGAAGATGTCCGCAAGGTATTCGTCCTGGAACTCCTCGGTGTTCGGCGAGGCGTATTCGCCGCGACGGCCGAATTCCCCGCCGCAGCCGCTTTCGGACACCATGATCGGCTTGTCCGGATAGAGGGCGCGGAACCGCGCGACCTTGGCGTCGAAATCCTCGCGCACGGCCTTGGCGAGCGCGGCTTGGTCGCCCGGCTGCATCGGAATGGTGCCCGGATAGGAGTTGAAGGCCACGAGGTCGGTGTTTTCGTTGCAGATGTCGCTCGAAGCGTAGTTGCAGGCGAACGTGACAAGGTGCCCGGTGCGCTCCGCGCGGATCGTCTCGACCAGGTTGTCCACGAGCGTCTTGCACTCCGGCCTGCTGCTGGCGCATTCGTTGAGGAATCCGCTGATGACGACGCACGGGTGGTTGAAGCTGGCGCGGACCATTTTGCGCGTCTGCTCGACCTGCATTCGGCGGAATTCGGGATCGACGAGTTCGTCGTGCCCGGCGGGGCGCGGAAAGCCATCGTTGCCATTGCCCCAGCCGAGGGACTCCTCCCAGACCAGGACGCCGTTTTCGTCGCACAGGTCGAGAAAGCGCTCGCTCTGCTGGTAGTGGGCGCCGCGGATGAAGTTGCCGCCGAGCGCCTTGAGGCGCTGGATGTCGGCGAGCATCTCGCTCTCCGGGGTCGCCGCGCCATGGAGCCAGTCGGACTCGTGGCGGTTGAAGCCCTTGAGGAATCGTTCCTGTCCGTTGAGGAAGATCCTGCCGTTCTTCGCTTCGATCTGGCGGATGCCGAAACGGGTTGAAAGATCGAAAGGTTGGGAAGTGGAAAGGTGGATGGAGACCCTGTGCAGGTTGGGGGCGTCGGGCGACCACGGGCGAAAGCCGGGAACGGTTGCCTCGACGCGGCCTCGGCTCAACTTGACGGCGACTTTCGGGCCGTCGTCGAAGGCCAGCGACGCCTCCGCCTCGCCGCCGCCCTCGATCTCCACTTCGACGCGTCCGGCGCGCCAGTCGAGGGTGCGGACCATGACCCTGGGCCGCTTTTCGACGAGTTCCACGCCGTGGTAGAAGCCGCCGTAGAAGTAGAAGTCGTAGAACGGCTGCGCCATCTTCACGCGCGGCCATTCGAGGATGTTGTCCACGGCGGCGAAGACCGTGTGCCGCCCCGCCGCGAGCGCTCCCGCCGGGATTTCGAGCGTCGCGTACGGATAGGCGTGGACGCCCAGATCGCGGCCGTCGATCGAAAAGCGCGCTCGGACGCCCATGCCGCGCACGACGAGCACGGCGTCCCGCATCGGGGCGTCGAGCGTGAATTCGCGCCGGTAGAGTCCCGTGCCGCGCTTCATGTAGCAGTCGGGCATCATGTCGAAGCAGCCCGGCACGACCATCGTGCCGGTTGGCTCGAACGCGGCGTCGGCGACTTCTTCGAGGGGCCTGCCCTCGAAGAAGCGGAACGGCCAGGAACCATTTAGTGAGAAAGCATCCATGTTCGGTGATGAACGAGCGGTTGTTTTTCCGGTGGGGCGCCCGTTACGCTATCTCCCGGCGAAGAATCGGACGAGCCTCTGGACGTGCGCTGCGCATTCGTCGATGATCGGGTCGGCGAGCTTGTCGGGCGGGACGAAGGAGCCGTTCAAGTCCTGGTAGGTCTTGAGCGTGGCCTTGATGTAGGTGTCGAGAAACTCGGTGGCGATGTTGACCTTGGCGATGCCGCATTCGATCGCGCGCCGCACGTCGGCGAGCGGAGTGCCACTGCCGCCGTGAAGCACGAGCGGGGTGCCGGGAATCGCCTCGGCGATCGCCGCGCAACGCGCGATGTCGAGCTTCGGCGTGGCCTTGTAGTAGCCGTGGGCGGTCCCGATGGAGACGGCGAGGGCGTCGACCCCGGTCTCGCGCGCGAAGGCCTCCGCCTCCGCCACGTCGGTGAGCGCGGTTTCGTCGCCTTGCGCCACGTGGCCGATCTCGCCCTCGCACGTCGCGCCGAGCGCGTGCGCGTAGTCGGCGACGAACCGGGTCCACTTGACATTTTCGTCGTACGGGTCGCGGGAACCGTCGTACATGACCGACGTGTAGCCCCAGGACAGGGCGTCCCGAGCCTGTTTCACGGTGCTTCCGTGGTCGAGGTGGAGCGCCACCGGGACCTTCGCGCGAAACGCGAGGCGCTGGAGGGTCCCCGCGAGGTCGTACGCCTTCCCGGTGTCGAACAGGCGCATGTAGAGCTGGATGACGACCGGCTCCTTCTCCGCCTCCGCCGCCTTGAGCACGGCGGCGGCGGTTTCGTAGTTGGTGACGTTGAAGGCACCGACGGCCTTCCCGGACTGGCGCGCCTCGGCCAGCATTTCCTTCATCGAGACAAGAGACATGGCGAGAATTTCCCCGTGTTGCGGTCCGTGCCGGTTATCGCGCGTTCTTCACCCAGGCGTGCGCGGGATCCATGGAGGAGACCAGTCCGCGGCCCTGGTCGCCGGCCATGGTCCAGAGGTAGTACATCGAGTATCCGGGAGCGCCGACGAGCGGGTGGTAGCCGTGCGGAATCGCGACGGTGTCGTACGCCTGGACGCGATACGCCTCGTTCACGGAGCCGTCGGGTTCGTAGACGGACTGGAAGCCGAACCCCTGCGGCGGGTCGTAGAGGTAGAAATACGTCTCCTCCATGTCCAGTTCGCGCGGCGGGTCGTTCACGTCGTGGCGGTGGCTTGGATAGCCGCTCCAGTTGCCCGACGGGATCATGCCCTCGCCGATGTAGAAGTGTTCCGAGTCGAACGTTTCGTCGAGGATGATCTCGGACGTGCGCGTCCAGTTGTCCTTTCCGAGCTCGATGTGGCGGGTGTCCTTCGGAAGGATGAGCGTGGGCGCGGCGGTGTCGCGCGTGACGGGGGACTCGTTCCACGCAAGCTCCACGTCGGAGAGGGCGGTGACCGTGAACATCGTGCGGCGCGGCAGGTAGAGGCAGTGCGGCTTGCCGGCGAAGGGGTTCTTCCGGCCGTCGGCGACGGTAAAGACCTCGGCGTTTCCGCCAAGGCGTTGAACCGTGGCCTTGAAGTTGCCGCCGACGAGGACGAGCGCGAGTTCGGTTTCGCCGGTGGAGCCGTCGTAGGAGGTGCCGGCGGCGAGCTTCAGAAGGCCGAAGCGCGTAAGGCGCATGCCGTATTCGCCGACGTCGAAGATCTTGTTGTAGCCCTGGACGGGCTGGAGGGGGATTCTCAGGTTCATGGTTGAAAAGTTGAAAAGGTGAAAGGTTGAAAGGTTGAAAAGGTGAAAAACCGGAGGTTGGGGGGGCTATTTGACGAGGTGCATTTCGATGTTGAGGTTGCGGCAGAGCGCGGTGAGCTCCTCCGTGCGGTCGCCGTACATGAGCGCGTAGTGGTGCTCCCAGCCGTTCTCCATGACCTCGCGGCGGACGGCCTCGCAGCCGGCGTCGAACTTGACGTTGAGCGGCGTGCCGCGCACGAAGAGGTCGGTGTCGATGCCGGTGCCGGGGCAGACGAGCATGCGGAAGCCCGTGCCATCGCGCTTTTCGCCGAGACGCGCCAGCGTGACGCGGCCCGGCTTGAGCGGGAACTCGCCCGTGCAGCCCTTGACGCCGCCGCCCTCGACCGTGGCCGAGCAGTGCAGCTCGGGCTTGTAGCCGGGCTTGCACAGTCCGCACGGAGCGGCGCCGCAGTGCCAGACCGTGCCATGGTCGCCCTCGCAGACGATGAGGTCGCAGAAGAATGGCAGTTCGCCGGAAATCGTCTGCCCGATGCGCATCATCACGGCGCCGTAGACGTCGCCCTCGCAGGCGGTGAGGTAGCCGTGGTTCGTGAGGTGGCCGAGCGTCGAGCACACCGCGATGCCGTAGAACTCGTCGAGGATCACCTCCGGCCAGCAGCGCATGGCGAAGGTGTCGACGAAGAACTTGTCCTTGAGCTTCATCACGGCGGCAATGAGGCGCGCGGACTTCTCCTTCTGCGCCGAGCGCGGCGCGTCGGAGGACGGCGTGGCGAGATCCCCGTCGATGACCGCCATGCCCTTCGCGACCTCCTCGGGCGTGAGGTTCTTCGCCGTCGTGAAGAGCTCGTGCTCGGTGATGATCTTCACCTCCGGGCCGAGCGTGCGGCGCAGCATCATTTCATCCACGCAGCTCGTGAAGAAGCCGGGGACGCGGCCGCCGATGAGCCCGATGCGCATGCGGGAGAGCTGCTTCATCGCCTGGGCGACGCGGATGTTGCGCATCAGCCCCTCCTCGGCCTCCTTCGTGCCGGCCTGGGCGTGGACGTAGAAGTATGGAATGCCGAGCCGCCACATATGGTGCGCGTTCATGTTCGCCGCGCAGAACGAGTTGTTCTGGAGGCGGCCGCCCTTCGGGTCCGGCTCCGGCTGCGACCAGAGCAGGATCGGAACCTTGAGGCGCTGCGCGAACATCGGGGGCACGACGCCGAGCGAGAACGTGAGAAAGTGCGCCACGATGAGGTCCGGGCGGTCCTTCTCCCACTGGTCCAGGACCTCGATGGCCTCGCCTTCGAGCGCGAGCATGTGGTCGGGGGCGATGACCTCGACGCCGGGGAGCGTCTTGAGAAACTTCGTGGCGTCCGCGCGCGCCGCCTCGAGCGTGTCGTTCGTCCAGTTGACCTTGGAGAGAGGAAGGTATCCGATTTTGAATGTGTTCATTGTTTTTTTGTTTTGGGGGTGTGTGGTGTTGTGATCGTCTTGCTGTTTGTGAATGTGAAAATGGCCATGGTGTTTGTCATCGTGGGGAATCATTGTGGCAGAATGATACTCCAAAGCCGCGTCTTGAGCAATGGCGGGGATGCGACTGCCGCAGACCGGACTTGCGCAGAAGAAACGCAAGCGCCAGTGCCGCCCAGCCAAATCCAAGCGCGGCCGCAAATGCCGTTGTCGTCGTTTCTGTCATCAATCAATGAAAGATGAATTTTTTTAAGACACATCATTGGTGCCTATGTTCTTCGGTTTCTCGTCGTGCATGGCTGATTTGACAGATTTGTTCAGACAAATTCATGAGACATGACGAATCATCCTTTCCGCTGACGTCTCATATACGGCCAGCACAATCATTTCAATCATCAACCTCTTCATTTATGCCTCCTCACCATGATACGATCCTGTTTGATATTGTTACTCATCCCATTTATCCTCATCGTATGAGACGATTTTCCATCCATTCGGATACAATTTAAGATTCAAAATCAATGGCTCGGTTAATGTTCTATTAAGATAATTCTCTTGCAGCGATGTTGCAACTCTCAGAACTTGATTGCTATTTACCATCGAATATGCCGCGATTTCCACATTACTGAAATTGGCGTCGGTCATCACGGTTTGAAATGAGGATATTATCGCGTCAGGAATACTTTGCAAATCATGATACCCCGTGAGAGAATAAAGGTAGTTTGTTTCAAAATGATAGCAGAGTTCTCGCAGATTGCCTGTTCGCAAAGCCTTGATTGTTCCTAGAAAGACTGTGTCTGGCGAAGTCTCGTCACACGAAGGCAATCGAGCGATTTCATTGTCAGTCAATTGAATACCGACCAAAGCGGTGGCATTCGTCAATGGATCTGCGATGCAGACAATTGACATTAATGATGCCATGAGCACAACTCTTTTCACCATGATGTTGCTCCTTTGTCAATTCTCGTCCAGATAGGATTTCCTGATGTCTCGTCCCAATACCAAAATCTATGTGGAGTAACCGTGCAATCTATCACGCCCACTGCGTGTAGAACTCGTCGTTCTTCGTTTCCTTCGCCTTCGCGAGATTCGCCGTCTTCGTCATCGCTTTCTTTCCTTATCTCAAAATGTTGATTTTTCGTGAAGGCATTTCGAATGGATAACGCGGATCGCCAGGCTGTGCGTAGAGAGGGGCTGAGCCATTGGCGAAAAATCCCATTTCGGAGAACCCCCAACCCATTTCCGAGGTTCCAGCCCAGCCGACGATGGCGCTTTGCATCCAGCGGCCCTTGAAGCGCTCCTGCTTCTGCCACGAACTGTAGCGTTTGCCCCCAAGGCCGAACGGATAAACGGTGATTTTCCCGCTTCCGTCGGAATCCGGCGTGTCATATATCGACAGAACCTCGTAGCCGGACGAGTAGTAATTGTAGAGCGTTGTCAGCTGCGGCACGCTTGTGAAGCGCCCCTTCCACGTCAACCTGCTGCGGATGTCGTTCGTCGGGAAGAGCGTGTGCCAGCACGAGGCCCACGATTTGGCCGGATAACCGACCCAGTCCTCGAACTCAAATGGATTGTTTAGCGCGTTTGTGTTCCACTGCGTGGCGTTGAACGCCTCCGCCGGGACGGCGGCGTTGAGCATGAAGTAGCGGTCGGCATTCATTTGCCAATCAGCTCCTTTGACTCAATGACCCGATTTCCAACTTCCGTGTTGAGGTAGTACTCAATGTAGAGCGACGCGTTCGTGGAATTTTCATCAATCAAATCCGCCGTAGGACCTTTCGTTATGACGCCGTATGCATATCCATTTGTGCCGGAGTCGGTCATTGTCGGGATTTTCAACGCGAAATATTCTTTTCCCCGAATCACGCCTCCGGTGACCTTCGTCCCGGCGTTTCTTGAGACATCGCGCAGAATTGTCAGAGTCCGGCAGAAATCGTCCTCCGCTATTTCACGTGGAAAGGCGAAGCGACTGAACCCATTGACAACTTCCCTCCGCATGCCGCCACCTAGGGGAAATGAAATGGAGGTCTCGGAATGCCACGACTGGGTTCCTTCGGTGGAGCCGGACATCCGAATAACGGCGTTCGTTTCCTTTCCACTGCCGTACGGCGGAAGAAAATCTCCGGCGAGAAAGTCGAAAGGGACATCCGTGTTCGATGGGAACTCCGGAGGATGTTCCCAACTTTTGAAATGGTAAAGGCGGACGAGCGGCATCTGTCGCTTCAGGACCAATTCAACTTGCGGGTTCCATGGAATCCAGCGGTTTTCGTCAACACATACGTAGTGGTGGCTGAAAAACTGTATCGTTCCGTATATGTCATAGTAGCCATCCTTCTTTATGAAAATGGTATACGAGTTTGCACACGGATGGCGGACTTGGGCGCAACCATTACTGTCAGTACATAAGGACACTGACGGAAGATGCCCCCAACTGAGCATAGGGGCAACCCGGAAGGGGACGCCCGGCACAGGAATCCCATGCTGGTCCACGATCCGAAGCGTCAGCATTGATTCAAATCCTCCGCAGTTGTACGCTGTTTCCGACGGTTCGTGCCGATGCCCAAGATATTTTTGGACGCTTCTGAATGTCAATGTGTTCCTGAATCCATCTTCGTTGGGATTTGTTGTCGCTTGAAACTTGCTAGGAGCATCCGCTGGAAGATTTTCGATGTCGGGCGACTGTACGTTCTCGTCTGCAGACGCTTCCATGGCGTCATGATTGTCCTTGGGAGCCGCATGCGTCGCCACATGACCGGCATGCTTTTTGGAGAGGGAATCCCAATGGCGGCTCAAGAGAAAAACACCAAAAATGACCACCAACAGGTACATCGCCCACCGGACGATCAGCTTACGAGACGGAATCATTGAAAACTCCCTTTTGCATTGATTTGTTCGAAAAGAGGTTTGACATAAGGGAACGCCATGTATTTCCAGTCGCTATGAAGCCACCTTGTCCCAAACGTCTCGTCGTAACGTCCCCATTGATGCAAATCCGTCCGGCAATTGTCCATGTTCACGTTTCGGTCATCGTCGATTTGTGGATTGTGCGAAAACTCCAGATACCTTGTTCCTGCTGGTCCGGACAGTGCCGGAACGCCGTATGTCAGAATTTCGCATCGATCCGTGTAGGAGATCGTGTTAGCTAGCATTTTGGTTGGATTGCGCCGGAAAACCGGTTCGCTCCGAAGCTCGGACTCCGTCATGGCGTTGGCCTCCGCCGCCGTTATGTCCTCGTCAACGTAGATGCCGCCGTTCCCGGACGGAGATTCATGCCAGACCTGCTTGGTCGCGTGGCCCCAGCCCGCCCATGTCGTTCCCGCGACATTCCAGTTGAACAGCGAGAGACGGCCTTTGCCCAGTTCCTGCTTCTGCCAGGCCAGATGCCCAGTTTCAAACGTCCACGGAAACGAATAGTGCAGCGCATCCAGCATGGCGGGTCGATTTTCGCTGACTTCAAGGACCTGGTCACCAAGAACTGTGTCCGTGCCAGAATGAAAGTTATAAAGCTCCGTTCTTGAGAAAACGTCTCCGAAGCGCCCATTCCACGTTAGTTTTGAGCGTGAATCCGACGGATCGTGAAAGTTCGCGAACCACGCCGAACACCATGTGCGCGGAGCGTAGGCTTCCCATTCCGGATGAAGCATCCGGTTGCCAATGGCATTGGTGTTCCACTGGGACTGATCGTATGCCTCCGCCGGGACGGCGGCGTTGAGCATGAAGTATTTAGTCGGGAACAGTCCACAGTCCTGTATGGCGGCACTGGCTACCATGTTGCCGAGGCTATGCGCAATGATGGTAGTTTCACCCGAAAGCCCGCCAACATAGGAGGCAAAAGCGGGGGCCGTGAGGAATGCGTTATTTGCGTCGCTATGGTAGAACATCCCGTTGGGAAATCCGACATCACCATGCCATGCAACCGCGTGGAAATGCGCATTGCACCCGCTTTGCCAGAGGCGCTTGAACATCTCCGCACCCCATCCGCGCGCTTCATCGGCGGTCACATTGAATCCGTGGATGAAGATGACGTTTTTGGGAATAGATGGAGAATCAGGAAAGGCTGGGGGCTGACCCGTGGCCGTAATCTGTCCGGCGTTGTGCCCGACAATCGGATGCAAATTCACCCACCGGTAGAACTCCTCGACCGGCGCGACGAGGACGGGGAGAGTGGCCGACAGCGCGAGGTCGCCATCGTAGAGAATTTCGGCCGTCAGCGTGGCAGGGGTTCCTTCGGCGCTGCGGGTCTTCCCTTCCAGCAGCACGACGCCAGCGGACGCGTCTTGCTCCATGGCCGATACGATGGATTGTGAAAGCGCCGCCGCAGATGTCCCGACGGGGACGACGGCGGCGCTTTCGACTCCGGCATTTGGATCCGAGAGAGGCTTCCCGGCCTCGTCGGCCGTGAAGTCCGTTTCCACGCATCCCAGCGCCGCGCCGTCGCACGAAAGGCGGACTTCCACCTTGGACGAGTCCACGCTGGGAATGCCAAGAATGGTTTCCAGCGCCTCGCCGAAGTCGATGTGGACGGGGAAGAAGTCCACGAGATCGGAGAGTCCGTCCACCACGTCGTTTCCGCAATCTGGCGAAGAGGCCCCCGGAATGTCGCCGGTGGCGCTTTCCTGCACCGCACCGCTGTCGTCGTCGTTGTTGAGCCACATCCGCAGCGGCGATGACGTCGTAGCGGTCTCGGTCGCGCCTATTGCGCCGTCGCGGTCGAGGTCTGCGCGAATGGAGCCGCCAAGCACGTGCAGGGTCGCCGTTTTCCCGGCGGCTATGTTCCCGCCTTCGCCGTCCTTCGTGTGGACATGGGATGTGAGCATTCCGTCGGCGTTTTCGCAGATCCAGCCGTCGCCCACGAGGATTTCGTTGCCGCCAAGTCGCGTGGAATCGTAGTCGTTGAAGCACGTCGCGTTCGGTCGAAGCGGGCTCCCGATTTGAGCCTCCCAGCAATACCAGTCCGGGTCGCGGTGTTCGCCGGACCCGCGCCAGCGCAGGGAGATTTCGTAGGACGCTCCCCTGCGCAATTTGAGGCTCCGGGTGTCGGAATGCCCGGGAACGTTTGTCAGCAGCCGGAATGTCCGCGTGTCGTTCATGGTTGCAGAAACTACCATTTCCCATGCGGCGTAGTCGCCGTAGATGTGGAACGGCAACATCAGAAATGCGTCGGCGGCGGGCGGATTAACTCCATCGCCCGGATGGTTCGGGTCGGTTCCGTTGATCACCTCGTCGATGTCTGCGATTCCGTCCCCGTCGGTGTCGGAATCGAAGGGATCGGCGCCATTGAGATATTCGTCGGCGTTCGACAGTCCGTCTTCGTCGGGATCGTCCGCTCCGTCGCCGGGATCAAGCGGATTCAAGCCAACTGACGATTCCCACCCGTCAGGAAGTCCGTCTCCGTCCGTGTCGGCGGCGTTCGGATTCGTGCCGAGGGCGATTTCCGCGCCGTCCGGCAGACCATCGCCGTCCGTATCCGGAGCATTTGGATCGGTGCCGACGCCAAGGCGGTATTCGATTGTAAGTCCGGGATTGGCCGCTGGATGGTTCTCGGCATACAAAAGGCTGCAAAGTCGCGTTTCTGCGCCCAGTTCGGCCCATGAGCCAAGAGCGCGGGAGGTCAGGTCGCCGGCCTGCGGATTGGATTGGAAGTAGCAGACCCGGATGACATTTGGACTGTTTTCGGAAAAGGAAACTTGAAACGAGACGGAATTCGTTTCGGAGATTTCCCCGCCGTAGAACCCGAACGAGCGGTATTCCACAACAAACCGCCGCATTCCGTTCGTTCCGAAGGTCGCTGCGGAAAGAACCGTGCCAAGTTCATTGGTAAACGCCATCAAGTCGTCATCGAAGGCTCGCACAATCAGCGGACGCGATTCGCACGGCGACGAAGGAAACCAATCGCCATCGTCCGCTGCAAGGGCAAGAACCCCGTTGATTCCGAGAACGATGTTGGAACAGACACCCGCCCCATGTGGTTGAATCGGGAATTGAAGCGGAAGCGAAATAGAACCTTCGTCCAAATCGTCAAATCGGTTGATGACATTTGTCGCGCCCGCCATGTCGAACATCTGCTGAGGACGATATGAGACGAGAAACGCACCGCATTCCTCAGTGTCCGAAAGGCCATCGCCATCGGTGTCGGACAAATACGGACTGGTGCCATGTTGCGCTTCGTCGATATTGAGAAGCCCGTCGCCGTCGGTGTCGTCTAGCGGGTGCGGATCGGTGATGTCGAGCGGATCGAATCCGTATTGCACCTCCCATCCGTCCGGCATCTCGTCGCCGTCGGTGTCGGGGTCGCACGGGTCGGTGCCGAGCGTGGTCTCCTCGCCGTCGGTCAGACCGTCGTTGTCGCTGTCCGGGTTGAGCGGATCGGTGACGCCGTTCCATTCCGCGTAGTCGGAGAGTCCGTCGCCGTCGGTGTCGGCAAGCGTCCAATCGGTGCGGGTCTGCATGATCTCCAAGGCGTTGGAAAGCCCGTCGCCGTCGGCGTCGGCAAGGCCGTCGGAGGGGTCGAGCGGATCGAACGGCGGGTGGTCCGTCTCCC
>CAMNCG010000100.1 GCA_946534105.1 uncultured Verrucomicrobiota bacterium | reverse complement strand
TGCCGGCCTTTTCGGCCATCGTCGTCCAGTATCCGGCGATGCCGTAGTGGGTGGAGTTGTAGATCGCGCCGCCGGCCATGCCGTACTTCTTCGCCTTCTCGATGAGCATCGTCATCATGCGGTGGCTCGCGACCATGCCCATGCCGTTGTTGGCGTCCATGAGGATGGTGGTGGGGCCTTCCTTCACGATGTCGGTCTTCGTGACGGGCAGGAGCGTTCCCTTCTCGATGCGGTCCAGGTAGATCGGCTTGAAGCGGTTGCAGCCGTGGCTCTCAATGCCGCGGCGGTCCGATTCGAGCAGAACGTCGGCGCAGATTTTCGCGTCCTCCTCGGGGACGCCGTACTTGACGAAGACGTCGACCATGAAGTCGTTCACGAGCTTCCACGGGACGTACGGGCGGGTTTCCATTGCTTCTTTCCTTTGATGGGTTGCGCCGGGGACGGACGCCCCCGGCATCGGTTGTCTTTCGATCGACGGGGCGGATCATAGCACAGTTGCGGCGGCCCGCGAGAGCGGGTTTTCCGGCGCGGGGCCGTTCTGCCGCGCGTTCCGCGCGGCGACCGGCCTCGCGCCCGGTCGGTACCGTCAGTCCCGCGAAAGCTCGTAGCAGAACGTCGCCGCGGCGGGATCGTAATCGGTGCGGGCGAGGAAATTCACGAACCCGCCTCCTGCGTCGCGTTCGCACGGAACGGTTTCGAGGCGGCGTCCGGTCGAAGACAGGCGCCAGACGGTCCACGCGCCCGGAACGACGGCGACCGAGACGGACGCCGAGCCGCGCCGCGCGAGCACGGGCGTCGTTCCGAAGTCGAGCCAGACGCGGCATCCGGCGTCGTCGAAGCGCGCGCCGGTGTTTTTCGAGTCCGTGACGTGCGAAACGAGAATGCGCGAAGAGGCGGAGATCGGCGCGCCGTCGAGGGACGTCGCCCACACCGCGGCCGGCGCGCCTTCGAGCGCGAAGGCGACGGGACCGGCCGAAAGCGCGCCTTCCGGCGCGAAGCCTCCTGCGGTGCGAGGGGTGACGACCGCGAACGTGCCGCGCACCGGATCCAGCGCGACACCACCGTCCGGAGTGTCGGCGGACTGGAGTCCGCCTCCCCCCTGAACGGCGGACTGGAGTCCGCCTCCCCCCTGAACGGCGGACTGGAGTCCGCCTCCCCGCGGCAAATCGGAAAGCGACACCCCGATGCGCTTCTCCCACCCCGAAGGGGCGTCTTCCGGGATTCCCATCCGTTTCGCGGCGCCCTTTCCGGCGCGGAGCGCTTCGGGGTCGAGCGCGACGGGCGAGGCGGCGTCCGGCGGCAGCGGCGACATGTCGCCGCGCAGGAAGAGGCTGACCGTCGCGCGCTCGCTGGCGCGTTGCGTGGGATCGGCCGCAAGGTCGAAGTAGCGCATCCGGACGCTTCCGGGATTTTCCGCGTTGGGGCGGTCGTGGCTCCACGCGAAGCGCCACATCCCGCTCCAGTCCTGGCGCGCGGCAAGCGAGCCCATCACGAGCCCGGACGCGGCGCGGAACCGTCCCGGCGCGGCCCAGTTCCATTCCGTCACGCAGAACGGCTTGCCGAAGAGCCGCCGCCAGGCGAAACCGGGGACGGCGTCGTTGCCGAGGAGCGGATTGACGCCGGGATGCGACGCCGGGAGCGCCCACTGCTTGCCGAGAAAATACGGGTGGTCCACGTAACCGTGGTCGTCGTCGTAGTCGAATTCGGACCGCAGGAGCGCGTACGAATCGGGGTTGTACCACGAGGAGTCGTTGGAAAGGGGCGCGGCGCATCCGAGTTCGCCGCGCACGAACGCCGCGACGCGGCGGAAGAAGCGCGCCTCCATGTCGGCGAGGAAGAGGGCGAAGTCGTCGGTCAGCGCCCTGCCCTCCCCGCGCGTCGCGTAGAGATCGGGGGAAAGGTCCGAAAGGTCGCGAGGCTCCTTGCCGCGCGCGGCGCACCATTCTTCCCAGGCTTCGCGGACGCCGGGCGTGCCGAGAAGCGGGTCGCGGGCGTCGTTTCCGAGGTTGCCTTCGTTCACGATAGCGAGCGTCGCGAGGGCGGGCTCTTCGGCCAGGCTGCGCCCGGTGTAGGGGTTCACGTGGAGCATGAACTGGCGCGCCCAGGCGAGGAAATTCGAGTAGGTGCCCTCGTGGAAGACGACGAGGCGCTTGAACGCCTCCTTGTCCATCGAGCCGTCGCGGTCGATGCCGACGGCGCGCCAGTCGATCCGCGCACGGGAGACGTAGAGGTCGGTCGTGAGGTAGAGCCCGTGGCGGACGCAGGCGGCGACAAGGGCGTCGAAGCGGTCGAGCGCGTCCGGATCGAGCGCGAGGCACGCGCCGTCGCCTTTGGCGAGAAGCGGCCTTTCGTGGTGGTGGAGGCGCACGGAGTTGAAGCCGAAGCGCGCGAGATTCGCGGCCAGGCGGTCGGCGTCGGCGACGGACGGCGTGTTGGCGCCATGGACGAGATTGACGCCGCAGAAGCGGACTTCCTCGCCCGGTCGGCCTTCGAACTCGAAGTGATCGCCGACGGCGACGACGCGGCCGAACTTCCCGGCCGGCTCGTGGTGCGGGACCGTGGACGAGAAATCGAGCGCGGAGCCGGGCTCGATCCAGTCTTCGCCCGCGGGGGGCGGCACGACGGGAATCCAGTCCGGCCCGGCCTCCATCACCACCTGCCCGGTCTCGTCGAGCGTCGCTGCGTGGCCGGGGAAGCGGAAAACGGCGTGGACGGGATACGCGACTCCGGCCTTGACGGAATTCTCCGCGAAGAAAATGCGCAACGTGATGACCGCAGAACCCCACGACCGGTTGTCCTGCACGAGGACGCGCTGCGTTTCCGGAAACTCGATTTCCATCCACGGGTCGCCGTCCGCGCCGAGGACCGCGAGGCGCGAAACGGCGCCGCGGAAGAGATGCGGCTGTTTCGCGACGGATTGCGGGACGGGAACCGCGCGGCCGTCGGCGAGGAAACCGCCCGCAACGCGGCCGACGGGGAAGCGCGTTTCGAGCATGACCTCCGCCACGTCGCCGTCGCGGTCCGGGACGACCGACCAGCGGCCTTCGACGGCGCCGTCGCCGGTGGCCCGGAACGTTGCGCGGCCGTCGAAGCGCAAGGCGCCCGCGGCGACGTTTTCGCCGCCCTTTCCGGCCATGTCGATCGCGAAGGCACGGGTGCCGTCCGGATCGCCGTCGATGCGCGAACCGCCCGCTCCGCCGCGGAATTTCCACGCCGGCGTGTACGCGCCCATCCGGAACAGGAGATCGACCGGGGGCGAAAACGAAAGCGCCGAGCCCCAGACGGGCGTCGCGGAAACGGGTTCGCCCGACGGCGGACTGGAGTCCGCCGCCCCCCTCGAGTCCGCAACCAAGGGGGAGGCGGTCTCCAGACCGCCGTCGCCCTGCGCGTCCGCCTCGCCCCTGACGATTTCGTAGAGGAACGTCGCGGACTCCGGATCGTAGTCGGTGCGGGCGTCGAACGAGAGGAGCCCGGTCGCGGGATCGAACTCCGCCGGAACGGTGCCGAGGCGCTTTCCGGAGGGGGAAAGCCGGTAGATCCGGAAGGCGGGCGCCGGTTCCGCCGCCCCTTGCGGCGAAACGGACGGCGCCATTTGCAGCGAAACCTTCGCCGCGCCGCGGCGCATGACGTGCGGCAGATGCCCCCAGTCGAGGAGGATCGTGAGGGCCTCGTCGGCGTACTTGATGTCGCTGTTCTGGACGTCGGTGAGGTGGGTGACGAGGACGTGGCCGGACTCCGCGACGGGCGCGCCGTCGAGGGAGGACGCCCAAACGGTGGCCGGGGCGTCGACCAGTTCGAACGAAAGGCATCCGGTCTCGTGCGCTCCCGATTCGGAGAATCCGCCGACGGTGCGCGGAGTGTCGATGAGGAAGGTCCCGGTGTCGCGGTCGATCGAGACCGCGCCGTCGCCGGGCCGGGAGGCTCCGATCGCGTCGAGATCGGCCTTGACGGCCTCGGACGGACGCGTCAGCGCCGCGAACGCGCCGGGGGCGTCTTCCCCGCCCTTCTTCGTTTTCTTCGCGGCCGCCGCGCCGCCGGACGCCACGTCGACCGACAGGCGGGCGTTCCACGCGGCCCAGAGCCAGCCGGTCGCCTGGCACTTGGGCGCGCCGTTGGCGGGATTGCGCAGGTCGGCTTCGGAGAAAACCACCGGGTAGGCGGCCTTGAGCGGGGCGATGTCTCCGCGGAGGAAAAGACAGAGCGCCGCGCGCTCGGCCGCGAGGCCGAGCGGGTCGCCGCTCATGTCAAAGTAGGTCATCGTCTTCGTTTCCGGATGCTCGACGCCGGATTTGCCGTGGCTCCACGCGAAGCGCCACATGCCGCTCCAGTTCTGGAGCGCGCCGAGGACGCCCGTCGCGATGCCGCCGACGCCGCGGTAGCGGCCGGGCCCAGCGTAGTTCCACTCCGTGATGGTGAAGGGCTTTCCGGAGAGGCGGCGAAACGCGACGGAGCGCGCCCCGGCGGTGCTTCCCTTCATCGGGTTCGCGTTGGCGCAGCGCGACGGCAGCTTCCACGACTTGTCGAGGAAGGCGGGGTGGTCGACGTAGAAGTGGTCGTCCACGAAATCAAACGTTTCGCGCGGGAGCTGGTACTGGACGGGATTGTACCAGCAGGAAAGCGACGTGAGCGGGGCCTTGCAACGCAGTTCGTCGCGCAGGAACGCCGTCAGGCGCTTCGCGAGCCGCGTTTCGGAATCGGCGAGGAACTGCGCGAACGCCGCGGCGTGGCGCCGCCCGGGCGTGGCGCCGTCGTCGGCGTAGAGCTCGTCCGGAATCGTGCGCGGGACCGACGACCAGTCGAACCCGTCCTTGTCGGAGGACGCGATTTTTTCGTCGAGCCACTTTTCCCAGGCCTCTTTCACGCCGGGAAGGTCGCGCAGCGGCCCCGGGCCCCAGTTGCCGAGGTTGCCCTCGTTCACGAGCGCGAGCGTGCAGAGCGCGGGGTCCTCGGCGAGCGACAGCCCGGTGTAGGGGTTCACGTGGCCGAGGAAATTCCGGGTCCACTCGCACAGGTTCGTGAACGCCGGCTCCCAGAAGGCACAGAGCATCTTGAAATTCTCGGTGCCGGGAAGGCAGCCGTCGCGGTCGATGCCGAGCGCGCGCCACGTCGTGAAGTGCGAGCGCGAGACGAAGAGGTCGGTCGTGATGTACACGCCGTGCTTCGCGCAGGCGGCGACGAGCGAGTCGAAGCGGTCGAGCGCGGCGGGATCGGGCTTGGTGTCGTCGAAATCGGGTCCCGCGCCCTGCGCGGGCCCTTTGCCGCCCAGGATCGCGCGCTCGTGGTGGTGGATGCGCAGCGAGTTGTAGCCGATGCGCGCGAGGTTCGCGGCGAATTTTTCGGCGGCTTCGGGCGTGGAGGGCGTGTTGGCGTCGCCGCAGATGTTGACGCCGTAGAAGCGCTGCGGGACGCCAGGGCGGTTCTCGAACTCGAAGTGGTCCCCGACCGCGACGACGCGCCCGTACTTGCCGGCCGGCGCGTGGTGCGGCACGACCTTCGAGAAATCGAGGGCGGAACCGCTTTCGATCCACGGTTCGTTCGCGACGGGAATCCAGTCGGCGCCCGCGGCGAGCGTCACGGGCCGCCCGTCGTTCAGGACGAGCAGGCCGTCCGCCGGGGTCGCGAACGTCGCGCGAACCGCATACTCGGTGCCACCGGAGACCGGCCCTTCGGCGAAGAAGAACCGGAGCGAGAAATTGTTTCCGCCCCACGCCCGGTTGTCCTGGAGGAGGACGCGCGTGGTTCCGTCGAACGCGACGCGCAGTCGATCCTCGCCGGCGCGGTCGCGCAGGACGAGCGTCGAGACCGGACCGCGGAAAACATGCATGTCCTTGCAGTCGGCGGGGATGGCGACCGCCTTTCCGTCGACGACGGCCGTGCCGCCCGCGAACGGGACGAGGTCGAAATTGCCGCTGACGCAGAGCTCCGCGAGCGGCGCGTCGGCGTCCGGCACCGCGAGCCACTCGCCGCGAACCGTTCCGTCCCCGTTTTCGGAAAAGCGCGCGCGCCCGCGGACGACCGGGGAGCCAGCCAGTTTGGAAGTCTGCATCGTGAAGGCGCGCCAGCCGCCTTCGTCCGCCTCCGTGCCGCCGGACGCGCCGTGGCTCGTCCAGGTCCGTTCGAAGAGCTGCGGCGCGAACGTCGAAACCGGCGTGGCGAGACCGGCGCCGAACACGACCGTGGCCGCGGACGCCTGGACGGCGGTGCCGATTTCGGCCGCGGAGACGACGGCCTTGGCCGGACCGTCCGCCGCCGCGCAGATGCAGGAAGCGGCGCAGAAAACGGCCGCCGCGGAACCAATGGAAGTCATGCGTTTCATGTCGATTTCCGATGAGCTGAAGAGACGCGGACCCGAACGTCGCGCGAAATCCCGCGCGCGCCGGAACGAAGACGCGTCTCATCATACCACAACACGGTCGGCCCCGTTTCGGATCGCCCGTCGTGTCCGAATGGCTGGATTCCTCCCGAAGTTCTCCTTTCTCGCGACCAATGCGATAAAATGAGGGGCGCTGCGGGGTGAACGGCCGAATCCGGCCTTCCGCGGCGAACGTCAGCATTCCCATGTCAACCTCGGAAAAACAACGCGGTCGTGCGGTAGCGGATGTGAAAATGCCTCCGGTTCCAACCATCCTGTATCTCAACGCGGGCGACCACGAGCTCGAATATCCCGGCAAGCTCGCGGGGATTCGCCGATTCGCGCGGACGCGCGGATGGCGCGTGGAGGTGTTCCGGAGGCGCGACGTGACGCCGGCCGACGTTCCGGCGCTGCTGCGAAAAATCGCCCCCGCCGGATGCGTCGTCGAGGACACGACGCGTTCGCAGAAACTTCCGTCCTCCTTGTTCAAGGGGATTCCTTTCGTGTATCTGGATCCGACCAATCCGGCGAAGCGGCGCGGGCACGCCATCATCGTCTGCGACCAGGAGGCGGTCGCGGACGCCGCGTTCCGAGAGCTTGCCGCGGGCGCCCCTCCATGCTACGCGGTCGTTCCGTCCATGTCGCGGCCGCAGTGGAACGAACGACGGATATCCGAATTCCAGAGCCTTTGTTCGGCGCACGGGCGGCCGTGCATCGTCTTCAGCGGCAAACCTGACGAGAAACCCGCGCGCTGGAAGACCCGGATCTCCCAGTGGATTTCGTCGCTCCCCAATCATGTCGCGGTTTTCGCGGCCAACGACTATGTGGGACAGTTGTTCGCGGAGACCGCACTGGAAGCGGGCCGCCGCATTCCGCATGACATGACGCTCGTCGGCGTGGACGACGTCCAGGTGAAATACACGGATGCGCCAATTCCCGGCATTTCGTCGGTCAAGATGGACTTTGAACTGGCCGGGTATCTCGCGGCCAAGGCGCTTGGGGAATTGATTACACGCAGAATTTCGCGCGAGCGCGAATCAATGGCGTTCGGGCCGCTGCTCGTCGTCCGGCGCGAATCGACCCGCGGTCACGGACGCCGCGAGCCGCACGTTCTCCAGGCCGTGGAGATCATCCGCCGCGAGGCGTGCGACGGCCTCACCGCCGCCGCGCTGGCCGCGCGCGTTCCGGGCAGCCGCAAGCACTTCGAGCGCCGGTTCCGCGAGGCGATGGGGCATTCGGTCCTCGACGAAATCCTGGACATACGCCTCCAGGCCGCCCTGGACATGCTTTCCAGACCGGAGACCGCCATAGGCGCCATCGCTGATTTCTGCGGTTTCGAGTCGGATCGCGAGCTGCGCAAGCTCTTCCGCGCCCGCTTCGGCACTTCCATGCGAGCGTGGAGGAAACGGCACCTTCGCTGATCAAATTATTGCTCCAAAAGTTCCACTTTGGGTGCCGCAAAGCGCTAGAATGAGAGGCGTCGCGTGGAGAAAGGCCGGATTCCGGACTCCCGCGGCGAACCTCAACGTTCACCGTAAATCAAGGGAAAACAACGATGAAGACAGAAATGCGGTTCATTCGCAGACCCGGCGCGGCGCTTTCCGCCGCCGTTGGCCTCGCACTCGCGGCAATCGCAATCCACCCGGCCATGGCTGCAGACGCCTACGTTGGCTCGGAAGGCGCCAACACGATCTTCACCGACTATTACGCCAATCCGACGACACGCATCGAGCTGGATTTCCAGTACACGACTGGCGGCGGCATGGTGGTCGGTCCGTGGAACGGCGGCAGCGGCCTGCGCACCGCGCTCTGGAACGCTGGTGCCGGCAATGGCGGCCTGCAGTTCATCGTGGGCGATGACGGTTCGCATAAGTCCGTTGCATCGGGCCACACGCTCTCCACGGCGCGCCGTTTCCTAGCGATCGATTGCCACACCGGCAAACTGTACATCGCAACGCATGGCGCCGCCACGACGAATGAAGTGGAATCCGGGACGACGTTCTCCAAAACTGCCAATTGGCCGGTGAGTCTGCTCGGCGCGTCGAAATCCACCGATGGCTCCGCCGTGGACGAAGGCCAGTTTGCCAAGGCTCGCATTTACGGCTGCAAGATCTACGAATGGAACGAGACGGCCTCCGGCTACGACCTCGTGCGCGACTACACGCCCGTCCTGCGCGACGGCCAGCCCTGCCTCCGCGACGCCGTGACCGGCACTTTCGCGCTTGACCCCCGTAAGGGCGCGGCGGTGCTCAACTACGGTGGCGACATCGAGGAAGTCGGCGGCGGATACATCCAACTCTCGGCGACCAGCGGCGCCGTCGGCCTTTTCACAGGCTACAAGATGAAGGCGACGAGCCGCGTGGAACTTGACGGCGCACTTGGAAGTGCTTCCGGCACATTCCGCCCGATGGGGTGCTGGAACGGCGGAAGTTCGACGACCATGCGCTATCTTGTTTACACGGCGAGCAACAAGAACCAGTTCTTCCTCAACAGCGGTTCGTCGCAGGGTTCCGGCCCGGCGATCGACACGGACCGTCACACGTGGGTCTTCGACGCAGCGAACAACAAGGGAGAATACATCACAGGATGCACCCCCGTGGCCACCATCGCGGGCGCGAAGCCCGCCTCTGGCGCGGTGGCGTCCGTCCAGTTGTCCATCTTCGCCGACTCAAACGGCTCCGCGTTTTCGCAACCGGCCTACGGCATGAAATGCTATGGCCTCAAAATCTACGAGAGCGGCGTCCTGGTGACGAACTTCGTGCCCTACGTGCGCAATGGCGAGGCGGGCTTCCGCGACACGATTACTGGCGCGTTCCTTTCGGCCGGCACAGCAAGCTTCGCCGCAGGCGGCAATGTTACGCTGTCCAGTCCCACGGCTCGCGACGCCTACGTCGAGAGCGACGGCACGCAGGTGCTCAACACCGGCTACAAGGTCGGGAACCAGTCGCGCGTAGAGGTCGATGTGGCGCTCAAGAGTCCGAAGAAGGGCTTCATCTGCGGCAACTTCGCGCCCGGGGCGGGCCTGCGCTGGAGCATGTGGATCAACGGCTCGAACGGCCCGCTCCGCTTCTCCGGCGGCGACGGCGGCAGCAACACCGACATCCTGAGCCCATGGCCTGGCACCGAGCGCATGAAGCTCGTGTACGACATGGACAACGCGCAGGGCTGGGTCGTGCGCAACGGCGTGGAAGGCGAAAAGAAGAGCGTCATGTCGCCCGGATCCCTCACGTGCGCCTACCCGATGGGCGTCTTCGGTAGCCTCAAGAGCGCGGATGGCACGGTGGTCGATACAACGCTCGCGGCGGCGAATGCCGGCATCCCGATGCGCGTCTATTCCGTCCGCATTTACGAGGCGGACGAACTTGCTGCGGAGTTTCTGCCCTACGAAGGCACAGAGGGTGTGGGTCTCTACGACACCAAAACCGGCCATCTGGCCCTGAAGCACAGCGCGTCCGTCGCCGATCCGGCCATTGGCGGCATGGGCGTTGACGGCGCGGAAAAATGGCTCGTCGAACCGGCGGCGACCACTGCCGTCCCGGCGGACGGCTCCGCCACCGTCACGGCAAAAGCCTGCGGCAAGGTGGTGCGCTATGTTTGGACGCTCGGCGGCGAAACGCTCACGGACACGGACGATTCGATCGCCGTCGTCTGGCGCACCGGAACGCGCGGCCTCCCCGTCGCCGGCACCGTGACTCCGATCTACGAGGTCTTCGGAAACGAAGTGACTGGCGCGCCCGTCGCGTTCGACGTCACCTTCAACCCCAAGGCCTTCGTGATGGTCGTGCGGTGAGCCGGAGATCCTCTGCGCGCGGCAGAGCCCGCGCATCAGGATGTTGTGCCCGCGCTTCAGGATGGAGATTTGACATAGGAGAAAGGCATGACAAGTAAAACACGACATCCTGATGCGCAGGCTCTGTCCTGCGCAATTCTGGCCTTCGCGGCTGCGATTTCGCATTGCGCGTTTGCCGAAGAACCGCCCGCCGCCGCTTTTGCCGCGCCTTTCACGTCGCACGCCGTGCTACAGCGCGACTGCTCGCTGCCGATCTGGGGCACGGCCGCGCCAGGCGCGGAGGTCGAGGTCGCGCTTGATTCGCAGATCCAGCGCGCCGTCGCCGATGAAAACGGCGCGTGGCACGTGGAATTCCCGGCGCAACGCAAGCCGGGCCTCGGCCACACGCTTTCCCTTTCCTCTGGCGGCGTCCCCGCCGCGACGCTTGAAGACATCGCGATCGGAGACGTGTGGCTCTGCTCCGGGCAGTCCAACATGGACATGAACTACGGCTGGGGCCTCACGCGCGGCAAGGAGGACATGGAGAAAGCCGACGATCCGATGATGCGCCTCTTCGACGACCACAACGCCGCGTCGCTCGAACCGCTTTCCGCGCTCGCGAAACCCGCGTCATGGACGCATTCCGACTTCGGGCATTCCAAGACGTTCTCCGCCTGCGGCTGGTTCTTCGGCCAGGCGCTGCGCAAGGCCATGCCCGACGTGCCGATCGGACTCATCGAGGCCTCATGGTCCGGTTCGCCCATCAAGACATGGCTCTCGAAGGAGGCCTACTGCGGTGTGGAGCCCGGATGCGAGCCGGCCTACCGCGCGGCGCTTGCCAACGTCGCCGACTACGAGGCGCGCGGCGGCAAGGCGGAATTCGGCAGGCGCATGGCGCTATGGGAGGAGGAATGCGGCACCAAGGGCGACATTCACGCCGAAGGGCTTGACTACGACGACGGAGACTGGCGCGAGGTCATGCTCCCGTCCTCCTTCGAATCCCAGTTCGGCGGCGGATTCGACGGGTGCGTCTGGTACCGCCGCGAATTCCACCTCACGCAGGGTCAGGCGGGGTCGCCGGCGGCCATCCTGCTGCTGGGCCCCATCGACGACGATGATGAAACGTGGGTCAACGGCGCGCCCGTCGGCTCCACGAAAGGATGGACCGTCGAACGCCAATACAAAATCCCGCAAGGAGTCCTGCGCGAAGGGCGCAACGTCGTCGCAATCCGCGCCAAGGACTACAGCGGAGGCGGTGGCCTCTGGGGCAAGCCGGAAGGCATGGCGCTTTCGTTCGGCGAAAAGGGCGCGGCGGCCGTCCCGCTTGCGGGGAAATGGCGCGCGAGCGCATTCAAGTTCGATCCGCGCCCCGTCTCGGGCGAGGTTGACTGCTGGATGGCGACGGCCTGCTACAATGCGATGCTCCACCCGCTCTTCCCGATGGCGCTCAAGGGCGCGATCTGGTATCAGGGATGCACCGACGTGAACATGGCACCGCGCTACGGCGGCTTCTTCAGGGCCATGGTAGACGACTGGCGGGCGCACTTCACGCACCCGGACGGAATGCCGGTCTACATCGTACAGCTGGCGGCGTATCTCGAAACGCACAACGCCCCATACGACTCCCGCTGGGCCATGATGCGCTGGGAGCAGATGAAGATGGGGGAAAACGTGGAAAAAAGCGGGACGGCCGTCGCAATCGACATCGGCGACCACACCAACATTCATCCAAAGGACAAGAAGACCGTCGGCGAGCGGCTGGCGCGGCTGGCGCTTGTCAGGACCTACGGGAGAGTCGGAATGTCCGAGTCGGGACCGATTCCGGTTCGCGCGGCGAAGACCGTGGACGGCATGGTCGTCTCCTTCAAGAACGCCGCCGGCCTGGCGACCTCCGACGGCGGCCCCGTCAAGGGCTTCCAGATTGTGGACGCGGCCGGAAAGGCCGTCTGGGCCGAGGCGCGGATCGTCGGCGAAGGCGTCGCCGTTGCCGTGCCGCCGGACTTTTCCGCCGTGCGCGTCCGCTACGCCTGGGACGACTACCCGGAATGCAACCTTGTGAACGGGGAGGCCCTGCCAGCCGGGCCATTCGAACTGGAAGTCCAAGCCCCGGCCGGCCCCATTTACTGAACTGCACGGGAATGACACCATGAACAAGATAACACCAGCCGTCACATTCGCAATCGCCGCATTGGCG
>CAMNCG010000099.1 GCA_946534105.1 uncultured Verrucomicrobiota bacterium | reverse complement strand
TCCGCCAATGCGGAAATACAGGGACTTTCGACGAACGGCGAATACCGCATCGTCGTTCCGGCGAACTCGCGTGCGTCGAGCGTTACGCTCAAGAACCTCACGCTTACGGGGCCGGCCAAGCAGAACGCCTCCGCAATGGATTTCGAGCGGAACGTAGCGCTCACATTCTCCGGCACGAACGTCATCACCGGCACCGGCAGGTATTCCGCCGGCATCGAGGTGGCAAGCGCGGCGACGCTGACGATAAACGGCGGCAACAATGCCGCCGCACAGAACGGCGTGGCGCTCTTTGCCACCGGCGGACAATACGGCGCCGGCATCGGCTCCAGCGGCTACGACAAGAACAATCCTTCCGGCAAGATCGCGATCGAGGGCGGCACCGTCGTCGCGCAGGGCGGCGAGAAGGCGGCCGGCATCGGCGGCGGATCGATGGCCAATCTTGCCATGGAGGGCAACATCGTCATCTCCGGCGGAAATGTCACCGCGACGGGTGGCAAGTCCGCGGCCGGCATCGGTTCCGGCTACATGGGCGGCGGCACGAGCGGCAAGACGCTTGCCGACGGCGCGGTGAAGATTTCCGGCGGCACGGTGCTTGCGACGAGGGGCGCAAACGCATCGTCGGACCTGATTTCCAGCGGCAACACGATCCCGATAACCGGTTATGCCCGATCGCTTTGCATTACCGGCGGCAGCGTTCACGGAACGAACCTCGACGCGGAGCCGAATCCGGTTGACGCGGACGGCACGCCGCTGCGCTACTGGCTCTTCACCGGCATGGCGCCCGGCGTAACGCCGGTCTTCGAGAGCGGTCTTCCCGAAAACTACGGCACGAACGCCGTCGTCGCGGACGCCACCGGCTCCGTCTGCCTCTGGCTCCCCTACACCAACGGTGTGCGCAAGGTGAGCCTCAACGGGCAGGAATTCGTCGGCGGCGGCTCGACGAACAACGTCTTCGCCAGCACGACCGGCGGCGTCACCGTGAACGGAACCAACATCGCGGTGCTTTCCGGGGACGGCTGGACGTTCTCGACCGACACGCGCATCGTCTCGCTCTCCGGCGTCGGCCCGTTCGCGATTTCCGGCGAAGGGACGAATGTCTGCATCCGCGCCGATGCGGACTGCGCCGTCACGCTCGCCAACCTCTCGATCACCAATGACGTGGCGGGCCTCGTTCCGTTCGACTGCGGCTCGCACATCGTCGCGATGACCCTTTCCGGGACGAACCTCCTCGCCGCGTCCGGCGAAAACGCGCCCGGCATCCGCACGGTTCCCGGCGCTTCGCTCGTCCTCGCCGAGGCGGCCGCCGGCGGCGCCCTGTTCGCGCAGGGCGGCGAAAAAGCGGCCGGCATCGGCGGCGGCAACGAGGCCTCCGGCGGCACGATCACGATCACGGGCGGCGACGTGACGGCGGCCGGCGGACAATTCGCGACCGGCATCGGCGGCGGCTACATCGGCTTCGGCGGCACGATCTCTATCTCGGGCGGCACTGTCGCGGCGCCCGGCGGCGACTACGGCGCGGGCACCGGCGGCGGCTACGCCCTCCGAGCCGGCGGCAATGCCGACGGCGGGGACATCACCATCTCCGGCGGAACCGTGACGGCGACCGGCGGCGGCCCCGCCGCGGGCATCGGCGGCGGCTTCGGCGGTGCCGGAGGCAGGATCGCCATCACCGGCGGCGCCGTGACGGCGACCGGCGGCGGAGGAGGTGCCGGCATCGGCGGTGGATACCAGGGCGCCGGCGGCACCATCCGGATTTCGGACGGAGCCGACGTTGCGGCGACGGGCGGCAACGAAGCCGCCGGCATCGGCGGCGGCTTCAGCGGCTCCGGCGACTCGGTCACGATCTCCGGCGGCGTCGTGACGGCGACCGGCGGACAGTTCGGCGCCGGCGTCGGCGGCGGCTACCAGGGCGCGGCCGGCGAGATCGAGATCGCCGGCGGCCGGGTGGCGGCGACAAGCATAAGCGGCGGCGCAGCCATCGGCGGCGGCCGGAATGGCCAGGGCGGCTCGGTTGCGATCCGCGGCGGCACCGTCTCCGTCACGCAAGACTACAACTACGACGCGCCCACGATCGGATACGGCACCTCCGGCTCCGTCGATTCCGTCGTCTTCACCGGCGGCGCCATCTACACGCCTGCGGCGCGCGTCTCCCCCGCCGCCACCAACGACGTCGCCGGGGCCGCAGTCCGACCGGCCGATTTCGACCTGGGCGTCCCCAACGCCAAGGTCGAGTCGCTCGTCATCGACGAGCCGGCCCTCGCCTACGGCGCGAACGACCTCTACACGGACGCGGCCGGCATCCTGCGTCTCTGGCTGCCCGACGGCGCATGGCTCCTTGATCTGAAGCTGGAGGACGGCGACACGGAACGGTGGGTCGCGGACGTCAACGCCAGCAACGTCGTCACCTTCCGCTACCTGCCGTCCGATCCCGTCGGCTTCACGGTGAACGGGACGGACGTCGGCGAAGTCATGGGCGACGGCTGGCACCACGACACCCTCCGCGGCATTGTGGCACTCACCGGTGTCGGCCCGTTCGAGCTTTCCGGCACGCTCACGAACGCCACCGTGGCCATCGCGGCCAATTGCGCCGTCACGCTCTCCAACGCCGTGGTGGACGCCTCGGCCGTCACGAACGCGGGCGCGATCCACCTCGCCTCCGGCGTGACCGCGACGCTCTCGCTCGTCGGCGAGAACGCCGCGACGGGCGGCGTCGGCCGCGCGGGTCTCTCCATCCCCGCCGGCACCACGCTGACGCTCGTCGGCATCAATGCCGACGCACACGACACACTCTTCGCCGTCGGCGGCGAAGGCGCGGCCGGCATCGGCGGCGACGACAATTCCGCGGCCGGCACCATCCGCATCCAGGGCGGGACCGTCGTCGCGACCGGCGGCGCCGGCGGCGCCGGCATCGGCAGCGGCGACCACGGCAGCGGCGGCTCCGTCGAGATCTCGGGCGGCGTCGTCACCGCCGTCTCCGGCGGCGAGGACGCCTACGCCATCGGCTCCGGCGCCGGCAACGGGGAGTGGAAAAGCGACTTCGGCTTCATCACGATCTCCGGCGGCACCGTCTTCCTCGAGACGAACCTCCGCAACCGCGCGATCGGCTCCATTCCCGATGTGATGGCATCGAACTACCACATGGTCTATATTCGCGGCGGCTCCGTCTGGGCCGGCCGCGACACGGTCTCCCCTGATCCGCGCAGCTACGACCACACGCTCGTCTTCCCGGTGGACGTCGATATCGGCCGTCCCGACTCGCCCGTGACCGCGTCGATCCCGCTCGTCAGCGGCGATTCGACCGTGGACTACGGAATGACGGACGTCCGCACCGACGTGAACGGTGTCGTCCGCTTCTGGCTGCCCGAGGGCAACAGCCTCGCGGAGATCGACGGACGCTACTACCAGATTTCGATCGGGAGCGAACGTTCCTGGGCCCGGCCGTGGAACTCGGGCCTCGCCGTGAACGGCGTCAACATCTCCGAATTTTCTGGCGAGGGCTGGACCTTCGACCTCGCGACGATGTCCGTCCACCTCATGGGCGCCGGGCCGTTCGAGCTCTCCGGCGAGGAGTCCGGCGCCAGCGTCTCCGTCGAGAGCGACTGCGACGTCGTCCTCAGGGACGTCACGCTCGCGACCGGCGAGAACGGCCTCACGGCCCTGCATTTCGGCGACGGCGTCACGGCGACGCTCGAGCTGGTCGGCACCAACTCCCTCGCGAGCGGCCAGTATCACCCCGGTCTCGGCATCGCGAAAACCGCGTCGCTCGCCATTCGCGGCGAGGGCTCGCTCGCCGCCACCGGCGGCGAATACGGCGCGGGCATCGGTGGCGGCTCATGCGGAAGCCTTGCCATCGAGGGCGGCGTCATCGTCGCGCAGGGCGGCCGCAACGGCGCGGGCATCGGCGGCGGTAACTCCAGCAACAGCTACGGCAGCTGCGGAACGATCGTCATTTCCAGCGGCGACGTGACCGCCATCGGTGGCGGCGGCGCCCCGGGCATCGGGCAAGCTGGAAGGTCCTCCGACGGCGTCGGTTCGATCCTCGTCTCCGGCGGCGTCGTGACGGCGACAGGTGGCCGCGGGGCGTCCGGCATCGGCGGCAGCTACTATCCGGCCGTTCCTGTGACGATCTCCGGCGGTGTCGTGACGGCGACGGGCGGCGAGCTTGGCGCGGGCATCGGCGGAGGCCAGTGCGAATCGGCAGACGTGACGATTTCCGGCGGCAACGTGACGGCGACCGGCGGCTACCACGGCGCCGGCATCGGCGGCGGCGAAGGCAGCTACGGCGTGACGTATTCCGCCGGCACGGTCCGCATCTCCGGCGGCATCGTCTCGGCGACCGCCGGCGAGGGCGCCCACGGCATCGGCGGCGGCTACCTCTCCGACCGCGGCTCGGTCGAGATCACCGGAGGCACCGTGGCCGCCGTAGGCGGCGAGGGCGGAATGGACGTCGGCATCATCGGCCCCAGCGGCGTGGCCGGCAGCGTTGTCTTCGACGGCGGCTCCATCCTCGCCGACGTGGCCAAGGTGAAGCCGGCCGCGAAGAACGCCGCCGGTACGGCGGTGTGGCGCATCGATGTGGCCGTCGACAACCCCGACCCCGCGCGGCCCGTCAGCGTCACCGGGCTCGACGGCTACGGCGTCGCCGACATCTACCCCGACGCGGACGGCGACATCCACCTCTGGCTCCCCGACGGCACCTACGACTTCGAGGTTGACGGCACCCCCGTCCACGAAGTGGTGGACGGCTCGTCCGTCTTCATCCCGCTCGGCGTCGCCGTGGATGGCGTGGATGTCGGCCACGGCTCGGGGCCGAATTGGGTCCTGGACGACGAGAAGCGCATCGTCCTCTCCGGCGCCTGCGTCGTCTCCGGCACGAACACGCTCGACGGCCTGTCGGTCCGGATCGAAACTTCTGAGCCGATCGTCTTCTCGAACGCCTGCGTCCGCTCCAGCTTGGGGCTCAAGGTCGCGGCGGGCACGAACGCCGTCGTCCGCGGCATCGGCCGCAACATCCTCCGTTCCACCTACTCCAACCCCTGCCTCGAGGAAGGCGCGGGCCTCGCCGTCGCGGGCGGCACATTCGATTTCAACCTCTACCGCTACAGCACGCTCGCCATCCTCGGCGGCTCGGTGTCCGGGCTCGAAAACGCCACGAACGCCATCGGCCAGACCGTGTATCCCGCAGACATCCCCGGCTTCGCGCCCGGCAAGGCCGTCGGCCCGCTCCAGGGGCTCCCGGACGACTACGACACGACCGAGCTCTTCGCGGACGACGACGGCGCGCTCCACCTCTGGCTGCCCGAGGGCCTCTACGTCGCCACGAACGCCGTCGACGGCGCCAAGTGGACGATCCGCATCGGGCCGGAGGGCCAGACGACCATCGTCGCGTGGAACGACGACTTCACCGTGAACGGCGTGAACCTCGCGGAGTTCTCCGGCGACGGCTGGAACTACGCGAACGGCGTCCTCACCCTCGCCGGCATCGAGCACTACACGCTCCACGGCACGAACGTGGTCGGCGGCGTCCAGATCCTCGTCGCCGCGGACGCGACGGTCGAGCTCTCCGGCGTCTCGGTCCGCTCCAAACGTCCGTTCGCGCTCGGCGACGGCGTCGCGGCGACCGTCCTGCTCTCCGGCCCCGGCAACGCGCTCGTTTCAACGTATTCCTCCAACGCCGGGCTCTTCGTTCCGCATGGCGCCTCCCTGACGATCACGAACGCCACGGCCGACGCGCGGCTCTACGCGTGCGGCGGCAGATACGGCGCGGGCATCGGCGCCAACAGCGGCCAGAGCGACCGGCCCGGCGACATCGTCATCGCCGGAGGCATCGTCGAGGCGCGCCCCAGCGAAACGAGCGAAGGATACGCCGCCGGCATCGGCGCCGGATACGCCGGATACAGCGGCCGCATCCGCATCACGGGCGGCAGGGTCTACGCCTACGGATCCCAGAACGGCAGCGGGGCTTCCGCCGGCATCGGCGGCAGCGCCGAGCCCTACGACGATTCCAACGGTCTGATCGAGATCTCCGGCGGAACCGTCTATGCCCGCGGCGGCTCCGCGAGCGCCGAGCGCATCGGCGCCGACATCGGCGACGGCACGAGCCAGCGCGACGCGCACGACAACAGGAACGCCGTCGTCATCACGGGCGGCAACGTCGTGCTCGCGCACTTCGGCTCCGAAAAGGGCGGCTTCACGCAGAGCCGGACGGACGAGGAGAACCTGCCGCACGACGCCGCCGGCCGCGTCCTCCATGCCGTCGTCGTCCCCCTCGGCACGCCCGACGCCCCAGTCGAAATCTCCGGTCTGGCGGGCTACGGCACGCGCGACCTCTACGCCGACGCCAGCGGCGACCTCTATCTCTGGCTTCCTGACGGCGACTACGCATTCGCCATCGGCGACACGCGCTGGGCTGCGACCGTCGCCGAAGCCGATACGGTGGCGCAGCTCGTGTCGCCCGCAGATCCGCTCGGCGTCTTTGTGAACGGTGTCGAAGTCGCGCACGGAACAGGCGACGGCTGGAGATACAGCGCCGTCTCCTCGCGGCTCACGCTCACGGGCGACGGACCGCTCGTCCTCTCCGGCACGAACACCCAGGGCAAGGTGCGCGTCAGGGTCGAGACCGAAGCCACGGTCACGCTTTCCAACCTCTGTCTCAAGGCAACGGCCAACCGCAGCACTCCGTTCGCGATTGTCTCTAATCTCGCGGCGCGCGTCTGGTTCACCGGCACGAATACGCTCGAAGCCGGCCGTTACTGCGCCGCGCTCGAAGTGCCCGGCGTCTCGGATCTCGAGATCGGCGGCGACGGCTGGCTTTTCGCCAATGGCGGCGCGACAAGCGACTACTGGGGATGCCCGGCAATCGGCATCAGCGACGGCATGTATTATGAATTCCAGCACCAGTCCGTCACGATCACCGGCGGCAACATCGTCGCGCTCAGCGGCGCGGTTGGAACTGTGAGCGGAATCGACGATCCGGTTATCTCCGGCGGAAACATCTTCATTGGCCGACATCCGAACTATGACCACCACGTGCTTGCGAATTCCGGCGCGACTACGCCGCAAGGCGACAACGCCGCCTGCGTCGAAGTGCCGGGGCTGGAGCCGAACGCGCCCGTCGTGTTCACGGGGCTGCCCGAGTATTACAACGCCTCCAACATCTACGCAAACGCCGAGGGCAAGGTCTATCTCTACCTAAAGGCCGTGTATGACGAGGCCGACGGCATTGCCTTTGCCGCAAACGGGGTGCGCTACAACGTGGTGGTTTGGGACAGTAGCGCGGCGAACACGGCCGCAATCGTCGAAAGCACAGCCCCCGACAGCATTCGCATCGAAGCCATCGAAATCGACGGCGACGTGGTGAGGCTGACAGTCTCGGCGGAGCCGGAGGGCTGGATGGAGACCGGCGCCGTGACTCTGAAAGTGCGGGCCGCGCCGGCCCTGCCGCTACCGGACGGCGACGACGCGCTGCTTGCGCCGGAAGCCACCCTCAACGCCGACGGCACCGCGACGCTGGCCATCCCGCATGGCGGCGCTCCCGCAATGTTCTACAGGGTGGAGGTGCAGTAGAGGAAGTGCGGCCTAAAGGGCCGGGCCGCTGGTCCGGCGAGGAAGTGCGGCCTAAAGGACCGCACTTATCAAGTTGAAAAGCGAATGCAAGGCGATTTACCAACAATGCAACATGGCCAGGGCGGCCCTTCAGGCCGCCCGGAAAACGAGAAAACGAAATGACCATCAACACGAAAAACGAAAACGGAAAACTCGCCCTCGCCCTCACGGGCCGGCTCGACACCAACACCGCCCCCGAGCTCGAAGACGAGCTCAAGCTTGAAGGCGTGAGCGAGATCGCGTTCGATTTCTCCGGCCTCGAATACATCTCCTCCGCCGGACTGCGCGTCCTCATGACGGCTCAGAAGGCGATGATGGCATGCGGTGGCAGGATGACGATCGCGCATCCCAACGCGATGGTGCGGGGCGTCTTCGAGATGACCGGCCTCAGTTCGGTTTTCGAAATCGTTCCATGAACCGGCGCTGGATCGTCTTCGCGGGCGCGGCGGCCGTCTTCTACTCGGTCCTCGTCTTCTTTTCGTGGAGCGCGCTCACGCAGCGCGCCTTCCGCCAGACGGAGTCGATGCTCGACTACGCGATGCTCGACCTCGACGCGACGCTCAACGGCTCGATCGACACGATGCTCATGCACGCGGCCGATTCGATCACCGAGCAGCTGGGCCGGCCGCGGAGGCTTTCGACGGAGGAGATCGCCCTCATCGCCAGGCAGCGCGACCTCGACGAAGTGAACGTCGTCGCGCGGGACGGCACGTTCCTCGCTTCCACCGACGGACGCCTCGTCGGGCTCTGCATGGCCGACCGGCCGAAGTCCGCGGAGTTCCTGGTCCTCACGAACGGCGTCCGGCACGCGCTGTCGCACCATTTCCGCCCGGGCGCGCACAACCCCGACGTGCGCCGCAAGTACGTCGGCGTCGCCTTCCCGGGCGGCGACGGGCTCGTGCAGGTCGGCATCGACGAAGTGCGCGTCACGGGGATGTTCCCCTCGATCATGGGATTCATCTTCGACGCGTGGCTGCTCGGGGAGAAGGGCTTCTTCCTCTGCGCCGATCTGTCCGACGGCCATCTCATTTCCAATCCGGCCCGCCACCGCGACGAGGCGAAGTTCCTCGCCGAAACCGGCTACGATCCGGCGGCGCCGGGCGTCGTGGAAGACGGCCGCACCACCTTCCAGGCGACGCTCTTCGGCGTGCCGCACGACTGCCGCGCGGTGGTCTTCTGCGGACATCGCATCGTCGCCGCGCTCCCGCCGGCGGAATACTACTCGACGCGAACGTTCTACGCCGCGCTGATCGCCTCCGTGCTCGGCCTCGTCATGCTGGCCTTCGTCCTGCTCGTGCGCCGGATCGACATCGATTCCGGCCGGCTGCGGTCGTTTTACGCCGCGGAGGAGGACCGCCGCGCGAAGGAATACGCCATCGCCTCGACGATCCAGAATTCCGCTCTTCCCGCCCCGCCTCCGCCCGACGACGCCTTCTCGCTCGCCGCGGCCATGCATCCGGCGCGCGAAGTCGGCGGCGACTTCTACGACTCCTTCCGGCTCGACGCCACGCATGTCGCCTTCCTCGTCGCGGACGTTTCCGGAAAGGGCGTCACCGCCGCGCTCTACATGATGACTTCCAAGACGCTCATCAAGGACAAGCTCGCGGCGGTCCGCGATCCGGCGGAGGCCCTCACGCAGGTCAACGCCGAACTCTGCGCGAACAATCCGGCCAACATGTTTCTCACGGCGTGGGTCGGCGTGCTGGATCTCGAAACCGGCGTCGTGACCTACGCCAACGCGGGCCACAACCCGCCGGTGAAGCTCGAAGGTCCGAAGGGCGGAGGCCGGGAGGTCGGATTCGTCACGCCGAAATCGGGACCGGTGCTCGCGTTCATGGACGGCGTCCGGTACAAGTCGTTTACGTTGCGCCTGGCGCCCGGCGAGACGCTCTTCCTCTACACCGATGGTGTGACCGAGGCGCTCGACGCCAAGGGCGCGCTCTTCGGCGAAGACCGGCTGCGGGACGCGGTCCTCGCGGCTGGCGACGCATCGCCCGCCTCGATTTGCCACGTCGTGCGCGCCGCCGTGGCGGCCTTCGCGGCGGGTACGCCGCAGGCGGACGACATCACCGTCCTCGCGGTGCGCTACACCGGCCGGGGGGGAGGGAAGGGCGCGCGCCGCCGCTTTCCCGCGACGCAGTCGGGCATCGCCGCCGCCGGCGATTTTCTGGACGAGGCGCTGGCGGAAAACGGACCCTCCGCGGAATCCCTCTCGCCTTCGCTCCACGTCATTCTCGACGAAATCGCCTCGAACATCGTCAAGCATTCCGGGGCGACGGGCTTTGAACTGGAATTCGAACCCGTCTCGGATCCGCCCGGCGTGAAACTCGTCTTCTCCGACGACGGCGCGCCCTTCGACCCTCTCGCCCATGCCGATCCCGATCCGACGCTTCCCGCCGCGGAACGCCCGATCGGCGGTCTCGGCATCATGATGGTCCGCAAGATGTCCTCGTCCGTCTCCTACCGCCGTTCCGGCGACCGCAACGTTTTTTCCGCGACCGTCGCGGTTCCTTCGCCGTCCTGAACCGCGAGGAAAATGAAGATCGTCCACACCAGCGACTGGCATCTCGGAGCGCGCCTTCGGGAGGAGGATCGCGCGGACGAACATCGCGCCTTTCTGGACTGGCTCGCCGCCCTGATGGCCGAGGAGCGTCCGGACGCCCTCGTCGTCGCCGGCGACGTCTTCGACGTGAAGGCGCCGTCCCCGCAGGCGCAGAATCTCTACTACGGTTTTCTCGCCCGGATCGTCCGGGATCGGCTCTGCCGCACGGTCGTCGTCATCGCCGGGAACCACGACAACCCGAAGTTCCTCGCGGCCCCGTCGGAGCTGCTGGAGAACCTTGGCATCGCCGTCGTGTCCTCCGCCTCGGGCGACCCGCGCGAGGGCGTCGTCCCCGTCGCGGACGAGAGCGGGCGTCCCGGCCTCGTCGTCGCGGCGCTGCCGTTTCTCTTCGACGCCGAGCTTTCCAACTTCGGGCGGGGCGCGGTTCCCGAGGACGCTCCGCGCGACGACCGGATCCGCGCCGGGTGGGACCTGCGCGTCCGCGCCGCCGTGGCGGCCGCGAAAACCTCCTTTCCCGGCGTTCCGGTCGTGGCCGTCGCCCACTGCACGCTCCCCGGAGCCCGCTTCTCCGACGCGGATTCCGAGCGCTGCCGCCGCGTCGGCGGCCTCGATTCTTGCGATCCCGCTCCGTTCGCCGGGGCCGACTACGTCGCGCTCGGCCATTTGCACGTGCCGCAGGCGGTCCGCGGGGCCGAAGCGGCGATGTTCTATTCGGGCTCTCCGCTCCGGATGAGTTTCGACGAGGCCGGTTGCGCCAAGTCCGTCCATGTCGTCGAGTTCGGTCCGGCCGGGGCGCCCCCCGCCGTCCGCACGGCCGAGGTCCCCGGTGCGGTGCCGCTTCTCACGCTCCGCGGCGCGCCCGAGGACGTGAAGAAACGCCTTGCCGCGCTTGTGGCCGCCGATCCGGCGAAACGGCGCTTCGTCCGGCTGCAGCTCGAAAACTTCTCGGGCAGGGCGGATTCCCACTGGGCGGAGACACGCGCCATCGCGAAGGAGTCCGCAACGCTCGTGCTCGAAGAGCACGACCTGCGCCCGTTCCCGGGCGCGGCCTCCGGTCTCCGGGTCTTCGCCGGGCGGGACCTCCGGGGCGTCTCCCCCCGCGAGGTGGCCGAGCGCAAGCTCCGGACCAGCGGCATGCACCACGCCGAGGAGCGGATCGCCGCGCTTCTGGAAAAATTCGACGAGGCCGCGAAGGAGGCGCTCTCGTGAAAATCCTCAGGATCGTCTTCGAAAACCTCAACTCCCTTGCAGGTCGGTGGGAAATCGATCTCTCGGCCCCCGATTTCCGCGACGGCATTTTCCTCATTTCCGGCGAAACCGGCGCGGGCAAGACGACCATCCTCGACGCCGTCACGCTCGCCCTGTTCGGCGAGACACCGCGCGTGGACGTCTCCAACACCCATGACGAGACCATGACACGCGGCGCCCGGTTCTGCGAGGCGCAGGTCGAATTCGTCTGCGCGGAAGGCGTCTTTCGCGCCACGTGGAGCCATCGCCGCGCCGGCGACGAGTCCCGATCGCCGTTCGACAGGGTGAGACGGGCGCTTGAAAGGCGCGACGGCGCGGGCTGGTCGGCCCTTCCGGGCACGCCGTCCGATCTTGCCGAAAAGACGAAGAAGCTCGTCGGCGCCGAGAGCTTCGACCAGTTTCTCCGGACCGCCATGCTCGCGCAGGGGAAGTTCGACCAGTTTCTTTCCGCCAGAGGCGCCAAGGACACGGACGAGCGCAGCCGGATCCTCGAACAGGCCACCGGCACGGAAATCTACTCGAACATCGGCGCGGAAATCTTCCGCCGGGCGTCGGCCGCGCGGAACGAACGCGACAAGCTTCTCCAATCGGACGAAGGCGCCCGCAGCCTCCTTCTCTCCGACGAGGACCGCGCCGGGAAGGAGGCCGAGCGCGACCGGATGGCGGAGGAGGAGAAGACGCTGGACGCCGCCGTCCGCGCGCTGAGGATCGAGGCCGCGTGGCACGAGGAGCGGCTGGCGCTCGAAGAGGAGGGGGCCGGCCTGGCGCGCGAGGCCGCGCGGCTGAGTCAGGCGCTCGAAGCCTTCGCGTCCGACGACGCCAGGGCGGTCGAGGCTCGCAGGGCGCGCGCTCTCGACCCGGACCGCTCCGCCGTCGTCGCCGCGCAGACCGCCGCCGCGAAGGCTTTGCAGATCGCCGCCGGTCGCGCCGCCGATCTGGAAAGGGC
>CAMNCG010000098.1 GCA_946534105.1 uncultured Verrucomicrobiota bacterium | reverse complement strand
GCGCGGAACCGGGCAAGGCGGGCGCGACGTCGGCGCTGACAACGTTTGGTCACACCCCCGGCGGAGGGGCGGCGCGACGCGGAAGCGGAAAGCCGGAACGCTCAGCGCAGGACGATCCGGGCTCCCATCGGAATCGGCGGGCGCCAGGTTTCGCCGGGGGCGACGGACGTCGTCCCGTTCGCCCCCGCCGGGCGGAACGAGGCGTCCGGATGGACGGACCCGTTTTCCTTCTGCACCCAGAACCTGACGTCGTGCGCGGACGGATCCCGGGAGACCACCCCCCACGAGCCGCCGCCGGGCAGCGTCCACGCCGCCCGCTCCGGCGCATTCCAGAGCTTCGGCGTGAATTTCGCGGGCTCGGGCTTCCCGCCGACCGGGAAGGGGCGCATGAAGAGCGACCGCATCTCGACGGGTTTTCCGCCCCGGTTCTCGAAGGCGGCGATTTCGGCGAGGACGTCCCGGAGGCCCGGCGCGAGCGTCAGGCGCTGCTCGATCGCGAACGCGCCGCCCGGAAGCGCGCCTTCCCCGCGAAGCAGCGCCGTGACGGCGCCGGTCGCCTCGTCGCGCTCGAAGGAAACCGACGCCAGGCGGGAAATGTCGATCCAGACGTTGGTGCCGCCGTCGCGGCACGAAAGGAGAGCGCCCCAACGCCCGACGACCCCGGGACCGGGCGAATCCGCCCCGCCGGCGAAGGCTACCTCGTCGGCCAGCCATTTGGAGCCGATGCGCCCGGAGAGGCGGACGAAACCGTTGGAGAGGACGTACCGGTCGCCGTCGCGGATGGCCGCGACGGGCGCGCCCGCCGGCGCCCCGGCCGCCTCCGTAAAGAAGCGCTCCCGTTCGGAGGGCCCTGGCGCCCTGCCGCACCCCCCATGCGGGGTTGCGCCTTCCGGCGGCGGCGAGGTGCGCCACCGGACGAGGTCGCCGTGGAGCGCCTTGAAGGCGCCGACGATCCCTTCGTACGGCTGGTTCTCGTCGTCCACGAGGCCGTAGTTGCAATCCTCCGGACTCCAGCGCGACGCACCCTGGCGCGGCTGGTCGTTCCATTTGAAGTAGTCGTACCCGATCACGTGCGGGTCCGCGAGCATCGTCCGGGCGAAGAGCATCGTGGCTTCCGTGCGCTCGGCCTGCGTGTTCATGCGCTGCCCCGCCCCGACGAGGCAGGGGTGGCCGTTGTCGATCGCCGGAAAGCTCCATTCGGTGATCAGGAACGGCTTTTGGGCGTAGCTGTGGTATTCGCGGAAACGCTCGGTCATCGGAACGCCCCCCTTTTCGTCCAGCACGATGCCGAGGTCGAGATCGGCCCAGGGGTAGCAGTTGAAGGTCACGACGTCGCACTGCCGCCCCGCCTCCTCGAAGACAACCGGATGCGCGCCCGAGATCCCGGCATACCGGGATCCCATGACCATGTGGTTCGGGTCGGCCTTGCGGATGGCCGAAACGGTCTTCTCGTAGTAGGTGCGGGCATAGTGGCGGAGAAACTCGGTCTTGATTTCCGAAGGGACCTTCCCGAGGTCGCCGGTCCGCGCGGCGCGCCTCTCCCCGAGCCAGCGCACGAGTTCCCGGCGGGCCGAATGGGTCTCCGGAAGGGCGGCGACGGCGTCGAAGAGGCCCGTCGCGGGCATCGAGGTGCGGTTGCCCCACCAGGCCAGCTCGTTGTCGATGAACCAGCCGACGATCCACGGGTCGTCCTTGAATGGGGCGCACTGCTCGCGGGCGCGCCATTCGCAGGCCTCGGCGAACTTCGGGTGGAAAACGTTCGGGAGCGCCGTGCACGGGGCGTATTTCCATTCGCGGACGTACCAGTCCGGATCGCCGCGGCATACGCGCTGTCCGAGCTGGATGTTGCGCACGTGCGGAAGCGTCTTGTGGCCGAGAAGGCCGAGCGGGCAGGCGTTGCCCAGCATCGTGAAGCCCCAGTCGGAAAGCCGGGCGAGCGTCTCGTCCGCCCACGCCTCGGCCGACGGGTAGTGCGTGGCGACATAGCGGCCATACGGGGAATGGCCGAGCGCGTCGCTGTGCGTGCCCTGCGGCTTGATGTGCTGCGTCGCGGCGAGGATGACGGCGCGGCCGGTCGGGTCGATCGGCCAGTCCCGGCCGTCGATCGTCTCGACGTGGAAGAACCCTGTCGCCGTGCCGCGCAGTCCGGTATCTGGACCGGACGGCACGAATTCCGGGAACGTCGGGGCGGCGGGCTCCTCGAAGGCGTTTTCGGCTTCGGCCCCGACGGCGGAAAACGTGCCTTCCATCCGCCCGTTCACGTAGAGCGCCGGGCGCCAGGGCAGCGCGTGCCCTTCCGGAATCGAAAAGGCTTCGCGGAAGACGGGGTTCCCCGTTTCGGCGTCGCGGATCTCGCCCTCGATCCGGTCCGGCGAGCAGCGCAACTCGAAGTCGTATTCGCGGCCGTATTGCCAATCGGCGGTTTTCTTCCGCCCGAGCGACGTCGCGAGGTTCTTTTCTCCGCCCCAGACGCTTTTCACCATGGCCTTGAGTTCGAAGCGGTGCTTCGAACCGGAGTTGTCCGGCGACTTCACGACGGCCAGCTGCCAGTAGTCGTTCGGCGAGACGTATGCGTTCACGCCGAGGGCGGCCCAGTCCGGGTCGTCGCACCGGTCGACCGCCACGCGAGCCCGAACGGTCAGCGTTTCCGCCGCCGGGGCGGGCGCGGCGCACAGCGCGGAGCCGAACGCCCGGTACGCGCCGCCCTCCTCGGCGCGGAAGGAATACGGGTCGAGGTCGAAATCCGGCGCGGAAGCGGCGGAAGCGGCCGGCACGGAGGCGAAAAGGAGGGCGGCGAAGAACGGGCGAAGGCGGGAAACGGAGAACATGGGAAACGCGGTTGGAAATGGAAAGGCTACTTGCGGAACAGGGTCGCGCCCATCGGGACGGGCGGTTGCCACGTTTCGCCGGGGGCGACCGGGAAGGTCTCGCCGTCCAGGACCGGGGAAAAGGCGGCGTCGGGATGCTGGACGCCGTCCTTCGGCGTGGTGAAAAAGCGGAACTTGCGGATGGAGGAGTCGTGCGAGACGAGCCCCCACTCGCCGCCGCCCGGAATCGTCCAGGTGCCGACCTTCGGGGCATTCCAGACGTTCGGGGCGCTCGTGGGCCGGACGGCCTGCTTGTCGCGCGAAAAGGCCCGCATGTAGACGGCGCTCGCGGCAAGCGGCTCGCCGGAGAGATTTTCGAGCGAGGCGATCTCCATCAGGGCGTCGGGTCGGCCGGGCAGAAGCGTGACGCGCAGGCAGACCGCGAAGGAGAGCGTCGTGTCGGCGCCGGTTTCCGGAGGGAAGGGTTCCGCGCATGGTCGATCCTGCGGCACGGGAGTCGAGGCCGCACGGCCGCCGAGACCGCGCAAGAGCGCCGAGACCGCGCCGGTCGTGTCGTCGCGCTCGACCTCGACGCCGGCGAGCCGGGACGCGTCGATCCAGAGGTAGCGGTCGCCGTCCTCGGCGGCGAGCAGCGCGTTCAGGCGGCCGACGGGCCGGCCGTCCGCAAACGCGACTTCGTCGGCCAGCCATTTCGATCCCACGCGGCCGGAAATCCGCAACAAGCCGTTGGAAAGGACATACCGGCCGTCCTCCTCCCGCCGGAAGAAGACGGGCGCCACGCCCCCCGCCGCCTCCGCGAAGAAGCGATCCCGTTCGGAAGCCATTCCCGTCCTGGCGCCCACCTGCGGGGTCGCGCCCTCAGGCGGCGGCGAGGTGCGCCACTTCACAAGGTCGCCGTGGAGGGCCTTGAAGGCCTGCGTGAGGCCTTCGTACGGAACGCCGTCGTCGTTCACGAGACCGTAGTTGCAGTCCTCGGGGGCGTGCCGCGAAGAGCCGGTCTTGGGCTGGTCATTCCATTTGAAGTAGTCGTAGCCCGCCACGTGCGGATCGGCGAGAAGGGTGCGCGCGAAGAGCATCGTCGCCTCGACGCGCTCCTCCTGGGTGCGGAAACGCTGACCGGCGCCAACAAGGCACGGATGCCCGTGGTCCATCGCCGGGAAGCTCCACTCCGTGATCATGAGCGGCGCCTTCGCGTAGCCGTGATATTCGCGCAGGCGCTCGGTCATCGGGACTCCGCCCTCGGCGTCGAGGACGATGCCGCGGTCGAGGTCGGCCCACGGGTAGCAGTTGAACGTCACGATGTCGCAGAGCTTGCCGGCCTCCTCGTAAACGACGGGTGCGGCACCATTGATTCCGGCGTAGCGGCTGCCGAGGACCATGTGGTTGGGATCGGCCTTGCGGATCGCGGACACGGTCTTTTCGTAGTAGGTGCGCGCATAGAGGCGCAGAAAATCGATCTTGGCCTTCCTCGGGACGTCGGGGCCGACTTCGAGGCCGCGCTCGGCGAGGAAGGCGTCGAGCACCTTTCTCGCGCTGTGCGAGGGGGGCAGCGCGGCGACGCAGCCGTAGAGGCCCGTGCCGGGAATGCGCTTGCTGGTGCCCCACCACGCCAGTTCGTTGTCGATGAACCATCCGATGAGCCACGGGTCGTCCTTGTAGGGCGCGCACTGCTCGCGGGCGCGCCATTCGCACGCCGCCGCGAAGTCGGGGTGGAAGACGTTGGGCAGCGCGGAGCACGGGCGGAACTGCCACTCGCGGATGAACCAGTCCGGGTCGCCGCGCGAGACCCGCTGGCCGAGCTGGATGTTGCGCACGTGCGGGAGGGTCTTGCGCGCGAGGACGCCGAGCGCGCAGGCGTTGCCGAGCATCGTGAAGCCCCAGTCGTCGAGTCGCGCGAGCGTTTCGTCGGCCCAGGCTTCGACGGAGGGGTAGTTGGTGGCGACGAAGCGCCCGTAGGGCGAATAGCCGACGGCGTCGGAGAAGGTGCCCCATGGCTTGATGTGCTGCGTTCCGGCGAGGATGACCGCGCGGCCGGTCGGATCGATCGGCCAGTCGCGGCCGTCGATGGTCTCCATGTGGAAAAAGCCGGTGGCCGTGCCGCGCAGGCCGGTATCCGGGCCGGACGGCACGTAAGGCGGAAAGGAAAGCGATCCGTCCGCGGAGGACTCGCCGCCGTCCGGGAAAGGACCTTCCCCGCCGGAAGAAGCCTCCACGCCGGAAAACGCGCCGCGCAGCCATCCGCCGGCCACGAGCGCAGGGCGGGCGGCGCGGAAAGGCGCCGCGCCTTCGGCCGGTTCGTATGCCGCGCGGAAGACGACCTTTCCGGTCTCGGCGTCGGCGATCGTGCCCTCGACGCGATCCGGGCGGACATCGAGCGCGAAGTCGTAGGCGCGGCCGTATTCCCACTGCCCGGTCTGCCGTTTCTCGATCTTGCGCGCCGTCTCCTTTTCGCCGCCCCAGACGCTAGCGACCATCGCCTTGAACTCGAAATTGCGCTTTCCGGCGCTTTTTCCCTTGTCATGGGGCTTCACGATGGCGAGTTGCCAGTAGTTTTCCGGCGATTCGTAGGAGGCGATGCCGAGCGTGGCGGTTTCGTCCTCCTCCTTCCGCTCGGGCCGTATCCGCGCCCGCATGGAGAGCGTCTGCCCGGCCGGCCAGTTCGTCGCCGCGCAATACGCCGCCCCGCAGGCCCGGTACACGCCGCCCTCCTCGGCGCGGAAGGAATACGGATCGAGATCGAACAGCGGCGCCCCGGCTGTGGCGCATTGCACGCCCATGGCGCACAGCGCCGCCAAGGCGGCAGTGCGGGTCTTGCACCGGGCCGCGTCCGCGGCAGTGCGGGTCTTGCACCGGGCCGCGTCTGCGGCAGTGCGGGTCTTGCACCGGGCCGCGTCCGCGGCCCGGAAGTTCCTCAAATCGGCCATGCTTCCAGCCTTTCCTGCGTGTGTTCGAGCGCCCAGTCCACCAGGTGGTGGGCGCGTTTGTACATGGTAGCCTTGTCGAGCCGCGCTTCCTGCGGCTCCCATGGGCAGAGATACAGCATCCGGCCTTCCGCGCAAAGCTTCTCCTGCTTGGCGGAAGGATGCCACCGCTCGCCGAAGCCCGTCAGCGACAGCAGCGCCTCGTTGCCGTATGCCCAGTAGCGTGCCCCCTGGAAGGCAATCTTGCGCGCCTTTGTAAAATACTGCCGGTTGCGGGAGCGCAACGCCGCGCGCGGCCCGTTGTCGCGGATGTACGCGCGAAAGGCGGCAAGCTGCCCCTCGCGCTTGACGATCCAATCGTGGAACCCCTCCGCGAAAAGCTCCGGCCACGGTGCCGCAGACGCGGCACCCTGCAAGACCCGGGCCGCACCCGCCCGCAAGGCGGCGGATGGCAAGCGCTTCAGCGTGACCATGTAAAAAAACGGTCGCGAATAGTCAAATCCCGGCAACCTTCCCATGCCTCGAAAACTACCATAAAAACGGAATCTTTGAAAACACCGGCGATCACCCGCGCCTGCGGCCCGGAGGGTTTTGCACCGGGCCGCGCCTGCGGCCCGGATTCCTACCTCAGCACCATCACGAACGCCGGCGCGATGCGCGAAACCTCGCACGTCACGGGCTCGCCCTCGGTCTCGACGCCGAACACGTCGTAGATCGCGGTGCAGGCGTAGATGTCCGGGGTGTTGTAGTCGCCCTTGCGCCACGCGGCCGCGCAGGTTTCGCCCGTCGCGCCGGCGACGACCTCGCCGTTTTTCGTCCACTTGTAGGACTTCGCGCCGGCCGCCGCGGCCGTGAGCGTGATCGATCCCTCGGTCGGCACCGTCGCCGTCGCGGGCAGGACCTTCACCCACTTCTCGGCGCCATCGACGCCCATGCCGGAGAGGGCAAGCGAGTTGGCCCCGCTGTTGGCCGCGGTCTTGAAAACCTTGTCAACGGTGTCCCAGAGGCCTGCGACTCCGTCCTGAAGATACGGGACGAATTCGTGGATGAGGGTTCCGCTCTCGTAGATGCGGGCGGTGTAGATTTTCAACTTGATGGGAACTGTCGGTACGCCGTTCTTACCACGGCTGGAGCCGATGGCCATTTCATACGGCGACTTCGCGTTGGCATGGTCGGTGCCAATCGTCCCCGTGTGGAGCGTCGAGCCGTCGGCAGCCAGGACCGAAACCTCGTTGCGGTAGCCGTCGAGGACGAACTTCTGGCGTTCGGCGGTGATTCTCGCAGAAGTAAGTGTTGAGTAATTGGAATTGTCCACCCTGCAGTTCCAGCCAAGGCCCGCGCTGTTTGCTTTCACATACATGGAGAACGGGAAGTTTCCGGTCTTCGCTCCACCATGCGTTCCGAAGATGAACAGGTCTTTTGTATTGTCCGGCTCAACGACGGCGCAGTCCAGCTCAAAGCGAGTGTCGGACTGCGCGTAGTAGCCAAGGTCGATGTATTGGGTGCCGTCGGTCTCCACATAGGACTCGCGGGAGAACGAGTCGGAGTCGATGAGACCGCCGCAGCCGATGTTGTGGGCGTTGGTGATGACGGCTGCGGAAATGAAGCCGCCTGTGCCGAAGGTGTCGAGAAGGCCTGGAATGCCGTTTTTCACGTATGGCTTGTAGGAGCGAACGAGAGCGTCCTCCTCGTAGAGTTTGAAGCCGTAGATCTTAAGCGGGGCGTATCCGGATTCGCCGCTCTTGCTCGATTTTGCGATTTTGAGCGTATTGGCCGAGAAATTCAGATCGGCCTGTGCGGCGATGGCGTAGGTGGAATTCGTCAAGCCATCCGTCAGCATCCCGGCAACGCCCTTGTAGTTGTCCACGAATGCGACATGCCGGACGTTGACCTGATTGGTGGGGGCCGGAATGCTCGGAGACGGATTCTTCCAGTGGATTCCGCCTCCGGAAATGCCGAACGATGCGGATGCCACCTTGTTGAAATACGCATTGAAGCGCGAATACCCGGATGAACCGCTGCCGGCGAAAAGATACCAGTTGTGGTTGTCGTCGTATCCGGACGTTGGATAATTCATCGCCAGGGAGTAGTCCAATTCCGCGCGGGTGTTTTTCGTCACCGGATAACGGGTGTCGAAATACAGTTCGCCGATGCCGGCACTCGAATTGTTTCCGAACGTGGAGACGTAGCCGTCGTCGGGAATGATGCGGATGTCGCCGCCGTGGGCGAGGGCGTTGCCTTCGGCCCTGGCGCTGGGGAGGAAACCTCCGTCCTTCGTGTCGTAAAGGCCGGCCTCGCCGCCCTTGAGCGCGGGCACGTAGTTGCGGATAAGGGTGCCGTCCTCGTAGATGCGGAAGCCGTAGATGCGGGCCTTGCCGCGGTTGTCCGCCGCCGAGCCTGCGGCGTTTGTCGGGCGGCCAAGGAGGATGAGCGGGCGTAGCGCTGTGTGCGTGTAGGTGTATTTGCGATTGCCGATTGTCGAGGTGGTCGGCTTCGCCTTTCGCCAGACGTATGCGCCGTTTCCATCCAGAAGCGCCGCGTAGTGGTTCGCCTCGTCGATGACGGCGGTGCGGCGCACGTTGTCGCAGAACTGCCCCTTGGCCGCGTTCCCGTAGTTGTCGCATTCCGAAGACGCCCAGATTCCGGTGAGCGCCTCGCCCGTTTCGCGGTCGCCGAGGGCGAAGGCGATGGTGTGGTTGCCCTCCCCGGCGGTGCCGGCCACGTAGAGTGTGCAGGCGAGATTCGGGAAGGATGCGGTGGGGTGGTTTTCGAAGACACGTGTCTGGACGTAGGCGCTGGTGTCGGCGAAATCGACGAAGGCGAAGTCGACTTCCACCTTGGACGAGGGGTTGACCTAGTACCCCGTGTTGATGAACTGCGAGCCGTCGGACTCGATGTACGCGTCTTCGGCCATGGAAGGAACTGCGCAAAGAACGGCGCAGCACAGAATGGCGGTGGCACCCAGCGCACGGGAAATGCGCGAGGAGAGGTTGGAATGCGTGTTCATTTTCGTGTGGAACTTCATGGGTTCGCGAAAATCAGGCGACCGATTGCGGGCCGCCGCGCTGGCGGCATGTCGCGGCCAACGGGAACAGTAATACAAAGAAAAGAGCGCCATGAGTGGCGCTTTTTATGAAAAAAAGTTTCAACTAGGCTTGTATCAGCGCGCTCTGGGGGAGTGCCTGACGCGCCACTGCCGCATGGAGCAGCGGAAGCGGCGAAGGAAGAGCTGGCGCAGTTCACGGTCGGACGAAAAGCCGGAAAAGGCCGCGATCGCGGAGATGGGCATGTCGGGGCGGGAGAGCAGATCGAGGACGCGCTGGAGGCGGACGTGGAGGATTTCGTCGAGAACGCTGTGGCCCATGGCCTCGCGGAAGCGCCGCTCGAACAGGTTGCGGCTGCCGGGAAAGCGCGCGGCGAGCGCGGCCGCCGAAAGTCCCTCGCAGGCTTCGCGGCGAATCATCTCCACCGCTTCGAGGATGCGCGGCTCGCGGCGCCCGTGGCCTCGGGTCGATTCCCGGCGCAGGACCATGAGAGGGCCGAACATCACGCTGCGGATCGTCCGGGGAGGAGACCCCCCGGAACCGGAACCATCCGAGAGAATTTCCGACAGGAGCCGGGCGGCCAGGAAGCCGGACAGTTCGAAATCGATCTTGACCGAGGAAATCGCGGACACGTTGCCGCCGTTCGAGGAGGTTTTTCCGCCGTCCGCCCCCACGATCATGTTGTCGCGAGGCAGGGAGCGCCCCGCCGCCGCGAACGCGTCGGCGACGTCGCAGGCGCAATTGTCGTTCGCCGCGAACACCGCGCAGCGAACCGGAAGGCGCGCCACCCACGCCCGGAGCCGGGCGAGCCGCTCCGGCCGGCTCTCGCCGGGCCGGCCCGGAAAGACGCGGCACGGACGCGAAACGCCGGCGCACAGGCGGCGAAACGTGGCGAGCCTCTCGGCGTTCCAGCTCCGGACCGATTCGCTCGTCGCGAACGCGAAGCTCTCCGGAAGCCCCGCCTGCAGCTCCTCGAACGCGGCGCGCGCGACCGCCTCGTTGTCGCACACGACGGAAGGCCCGTCGCGGCGATCCCGATCGCACACCGAATCGAGGAAAACCACCGGAAAACCCGCCGGAAACCGACCGTGCCAGTAACCGTCGCCTCGATTGTCGTTGACGACGCCCCCGACCGGACGGTACCGCGCCAGCGCGTCGGCCATGGCCGGACCGGAAAACCCCTCCCGCGAAAGCTCAACGAGATTCCAGCCGCACGCCCGGGCGTGACGCCGCATCCCGGCGCGCGTCAGGCGCGCGCCGGGCGACTCCGGCTCCAGGTCGATGACGAGCACGTTTTCCACGCCGTCCAGTCTACCAGACCCCCTCGCCCCCCGCAATCGGGCGCCGCGTTGCGGCGGGGAGGATTTTGCGGTAGGATGGGCGGCGTCGCGCCGCGCCTCCCGCCCGAAACCCGCACGAGATCCGGTCCCCATGTTCCGCCCCACCCTCCCCGCCGCGTTCGACACGCTGCTCCGCGCGATCGGAGCCGGCGCGGACGGGCACGTGGTGTTTTCGAGAAACGGGACGCCGCTGCTGCTGCTCCCGGCGGACCGGCGCGTCGCGGCGGCGACGGCCGAAACGTACCGGCCGCAATCGAGGAAGGCGAAGGCCGCGGCCGCCGCGCTGCGCGCGCTGTGCCGCACCGGTCTGCACACCGCGCTCCTTCCGCGACTCGCCGGCGCGTCGGACCGCACCGGGGCGCTGCTCTGCAACCCGTGCCACGGCGTTCGCGTCGTGGCCGTGCGGCCGGGGACCGGCGGCGTCCTCGAAGTCGTCAAGGCGGCGAGGGCGGCCGACGGCGCGCCGCTCGAGCGCGAGCGAAAGGCGCTTGAGCGCTTCGCCGGCCGGCCCGGCGTGCCGGCGGCGGGTCCGCTCGTGCGCGCGGCGGACGCCGTTTCGTTCGCGACGCCCCTTCTTGGAATCGCGGCGGGGGCGGCAGGTCACGCCGAGCTCCTGCCGCTGTGGGCGACGGGACCGGAGGAGCCGGCCGAGGAAAACGGCCTCGTCGCGGAATTGCGGCCGCTGCTCGGAGAGGCGCACCGCAGGGCGCTGCGCGGCGCAACCGTGCGCCGCGCGCTCGTGCATGGCGATTTCGCGCCGTGGAACTGGCGCGCCGACGAAGCGGGACGACCCGTCTGCATCGACTGGGAATGGGCGCGGGACGACGGGTTTGCGGGCTTCGACGCCGCGTACTGGGCCGTGCAGACGGAACTTCTCGTCCGCAAGACCCCCCCCGCCCGTCTTTCCGCCGCGGTGGAGCGAAACCTGCGCGACCTGCCGCGCGCGGCGCGGGAGTCCGTCGCCGGATGCGGACTCGGACTCGAAACGCTGGTCGCCCTCGTCGCGGCGTACCGGCAACGCAAGGGCATGACATGAAGACGAAACCCCGTTTCATCGCGTTCGAAGGCGCGGACGGCGTCGGCAAAAGCACCGTGATGCGGCTCGCCGTGCCGCGCCTCGTGAAGCGCGGCGGGTACGCGGGATACGCGTTTTTCCACTGGAAACCGGTCCGCGGCGGCGTTTTCCAGGACCGGATCCCCGGCGACGATCCGCACGACCCCCGGGCCCGGTCGCCGCGGCCGCCTCCCGCCAGCCTGGCGTTTCTCGCGTACCACTGGATCGGGTTCTGGACCGGATACCTGCGCCATGTGCGCCCCGCCGCGAAGGCGGGGCAGCTCGTCGTGGCCGACCGCAGCGCGTACGACGTGGCGTTCGACCCGCGTCGGTTCCGGATCCGCCTGCCGCGGTGGGTCCTCGCCCTCTTCGTGCGGACGCTGCCGCGACCCGACCGCGCCATCCTCCTGCACGCCGATCCGCAAATCGTGCGGCGCCGCAAGCCGGAGCTCGAAACCGCGGAAATCGAGGCGTACCAGCGCGCCATGCTGCAAAGTCGGCTCGTGCGCGGCGCGGTGCCGACCGACGCCTCCGGCACGCCGGACGAAATCGCCGCGGCGCTGGTCGACGGACCGGACGGCGTGTTCGGATAGGAGGACGGACGGCGATGTTCCTCTCCGAATTCGGCGTGAAGCGTCCCGTCGCGACGCTGATGGCGTTTCTCGCCCTGCTCGTGCTCGGCTGCATCGCGTGGACCCGGCTCGCGGTTGACATGATGCCGGAAATCGAGAGTCCGTCGATTTCCGTGGTCACCCGGTGGGACGGCGCCTCCACGGAAGACGTCGAACGGCAGATCACGCGCGTCGTCGAAAGCGCGCTCGGTTCGGTGACCGACCTCGACGAAATCACGTCATCCACGAGCGAGGGCGTCTCGCGCGTGACGTGCAAGTTCAAATGGGGAACGGAACTCGGCGAGGCGGCGAACGACATGCGCGACCTCCTCGAACGGGCCAAGCGGCGGCTCCCGGACGACGCCGACGATCCGATCATGTTCAAGTTCAACACCGCGAACATGCCGATCCTCGGGTTCGCGGTGACGGCGACGGAAAACGTCGAATCGCTCGAAAATACCGTGGACGACGACATCGTGGACGTCCTCAAGCGCGTCCCCGGCGTCGGCACGGCCGAAGCCTTCGGCAGCCTCACGCGCCAGATCAACGTCCACCTTGATCCGGCGAAGCTTTCCGCCCACGGACTTTCGGTCTCCGACATCGCCGCGGCGATCGACGCTGACAACAAGA
>CAMNCG010000097.1 GCA_946534105.1 uncultured Verrucomicrobiota bacterium | reverse complement strand
CTGAAGGCTGCCGCAGAACTCTCGCCGACGAAGAAAATCGTTGTTCTTGTCGATGAGTATGACGAGCCGGTGGCAGGGTTTCTGGATGACATCGGGGAATTGAAGCGCGTTCGTAAACTTCTACACGACTTCTACGAGAAACTGAAGATCAATTCCGACGTCATCCGCTTCCTAATGATGACGGGCGTGACAAAGCTCACGAAACTCTCGGTCTTCTCGGGTCTTACGCACCTCACGGACTTGTCGGACGATGCTCGCTTCGCAACACTCCTCGGCTACACGCATTCCGAAATTGACGGTGCGCTCCGCGAGAATGTCGAGGCTCTTGCGAAAAAACTAGGTCAGGACTTTGAGTCAACCAGAGACAAGATTCTCAAATGGTTCGACGGCTATCGCTTTTCACCGCAAACAGAAGCGCGTGTCGTGAATCCAGTCTCGCTCGGCAAACTCTTCTCACCCGGCGGTGGTGTGTTCAAGAGTTACTGGGAGACTACCGGCGGCTCGACCCTCATCTTCAACCGCATCAAGGCCGTCGGCAAGATGCCGGACGATCTGGAGAATGTCCGTGTCCGCCCGATTCAACTCGACGTGTGCGACGCCGAGACGCTACCCATCGAGGCTCTACTCTATCAGAGCGGCTACTTGACGATAAAGGAGGTTTTCCACTCCGACAAGCCGGAGGACAAGGGCGTCGCCGCCACCGACACCTACCGTCTCGCCCCACCGAACGAGGAAATCCGCCATTCGCTGCGCGATGGCTACGTTTCCCGGATTCTCGGATTCCCGGACGATTCTTGGGAAGTGCTCATTGATCGAGCCAAGCGGCAGATTCGCGACGGCGACATCCAGGGACTCCTTTACGAGTCTCTTTTCGGGCTTTACGCGCAGATTCCACCGGACTGGCAGATAAAGAACGAGGCCGATGCAAAGCGCTACTTCCAGCTCTTCACGGCCATGTGCGGCGCGAATCCGCAGCCCGAAGTCCCGTCCCTGCTCGGCTACGCCGATGCGGTGATCGAGACGCCAAAAACCGTTTACGTTTTCGAGTTCAAGTGCAACAAGTCCTCCAAGGCGGCGATTCGCCAGATCCGCGAGCGAGGCTACGCCGACAAGTGGAAGGGCGGCAAGCGCCCCGTCACCCTCATCGGCATCAATTTCAATTCCCGCAAGCGCAACATCGACATACCCGTCATAGAGCCGTTGTGACGATTGGCGCCAGTTCGACCGGAGTGAAAACGCGATGGTCGCCACGATCCTCTACCTCAACACCGAAAGCGCGCACATTCCGCAGATAATTCCCCGGGGTCTGTCCCTTGATCCCGAATCCCGCCCTTGCGGTCCCTCTCCCCGCCCCCGCTCTGGTCACACCCGCCGAATTCTCGCGATTTGCGCCATGCAGGGCGTTGTGGCATGATGGCGGCGTCCATGCAAGGTTAGCGCCGTGACCATCCTCGTCTTCCTCTACAAAGCCGATTACACCTCGCGCCGGATGCTGGAGGGCTTCCGGCTGGAGGCCGACCGCGCCGGCTGGGCCGTCCAGGTCGTCGAGTACACCCCCACCTCCGGTGGCGGATACAGTTTCCTTCGCGCCCATGGAGGCTCCGACATCCCGTCGCTGCTCGATTTCTGGCAGCCGGACGGATGCATCGTGGAGTGCGACGGCTCCGTGGAGGTCGTCCCGCTGGACGCGTTTCCCGGCGTCCCCGCCGTCTTCGTGGACCGCTCCCCTGCCGATGCAGGACCGGAGGGCGTGTGCCTCGTCTGCGACAACGCCGCCGTCGCCGCCTCCGCCGCTCGCGAACTCCTGCTCGCCGACTTCCCGGACTACGCCTTCGTCTCCTGTCCCCACAACCGGCCCTGGAGCGTCGAGCGCGGCGAGGCGTTCCGGCGCATCGTGGAGCAGGGCGGCAGGCGCTTCCACCTCTTCCACTTCAGTTCCCGCACGGACCGGATCGACGAGATGCTCGGCGAGATCGCCCCGTGGATGCGGGCGCTGCCGCGCCCGTGCGGCGTCTTCACGTCCGACGACCGCGTCGGCGAGGCCGTCGCGGTGGCTTGCGAAAATCTCGGCCTTTACGTCCCGGACGAGGTCGCCATCGTGGGCGTGGACAACTCGGAGTCGATCTGCGAGAACACCCGTCCGACGCTGAGCAGCGTCGAAAAGGACCTCTACGGCGCGGGCCGGGCCGCCGCGCGGACGCTTGCGGACCTCATGGCGAAGCGCCCCGTTCCGGCCCTGCCGCTCACGTTCGGGGTTTCCCGGCTGGTCCGACGCGCCTCGACGCTCCTCGTCCGCAACGGCGACCGCCGTGTGCGGAGGGCGCTGGAGTTCATCCGCCGCCACGCCTGCGAGGGCGCCACCGCCGCGGACGCCATGCGCGAGATGGGACTCCGCCACGCCATGGCCGACCGCGTCTTCCGCCGCGCGACCGGGCACACGATCCAGGACGAGATCCTCGACACGCGCGTCGGAAAAGTGCGGGAACTGCTCCTGCGGCACGTTCCCGTGGCCCTGCTTGCCGACCGCTGCGGCTTCGGCTCCGTCGCAAACCTCCGGCGCGCCTTCCGCAACCGCGTCGGCGTCCCCGTCGGCGCCTGGGCCGCCCGCCACGCGCGGTAGGAAACTCCTTGCCAAAACGTGCGACCAATAGGCAAAAGTCCTTGTCAAAACGTGCAAGATGCGACAGGACTCCCGTCGCCTCTCATTTGAAGTAATAGCAATTCAGCGTATCTTTTTGTAGTAAAACTGCACACATGACACCCTGGTTCCATGCTAGGATTTCATGTGTCCGGGGGGCATTGCATCTTTTGCGAGCAAACCGCCAACCTTGCACTTCTCCACGAAACAAACGCCACAATGAATGAGTCATTCATGAAAAAATCAGTAGAATCCCGTCCCGTTGCAACGGCCGCGATTGCTTTCGCGGCGCTTTGCGCAGCCGTTCCGTTCGCCGCCAACGCCGACACGACCCGCATTCGCCATTTGGCGGACACCTACCTGCGTAGCGACGGCACGCAGCTCATCGACACCGGCTACATCGCATCGACGAACATGCGCGTCGAGGTGGAGTTCACGCCGGAACACGCCGAGTTCACGGCCTACACGGACTATCTGTGGGGCTCGTTCGCATCCGGGATGCGCTATGGAAACTACATCCAGTGCAACAATGCCTCTTCCCGCAACGGCGTCGTCTCCTTTTCCAGCGGGGCCGACGGGAACGTCGGCTGGCAGGGCGGCGACTACCCCGCGACCCGCTCGCGCTTCAAGACGGTCTTCGACTATCCGAACCGGACGATCGAAACATGGTCGGGGGACGCCAAGGTGTTCACCGACACGACCAAGGACCCCGGCTTCGAGTCGGCCGGAACCTCCGTCGTCCTCTTCGGCTCCCGGAGCGGCTCGTCCGCGTCGCCATCCTTCAAGGGCAGGGTCTATTCCTTCAAAATCTACGACAAGGGCGTCCTCGTCCGCGACATGGTCCCCTACGGGCGCGGTGCCGTGACGGGAATGCTGGACCGCTGCTCAAGCAAGGTGTACGTCTCGGCGCGCGGCAACCCCTTTGTCCTGGGGACGGACGATGGTACTGTCCGCAGCCACAGGGGATGGGCGAACGGGCAGATTGTCGATACGGGCTATTGCATGACGCCGCAGACGAAGATTGAACTCGACTTCGCGCTTGCGGATCCGACAACCGCGTGGTCGTCCGTTTTCGGCGCGCTGGCGGGCGCGGGGCTTGCCTGCGGATTGGGCGTCTCCTCAGGCGATTTCATGTGGTCTTTCGCGGACGGCGACGGAAGCTGGGTGCGCACGGGCATCGCAAGGGACACCGCCCGCCACACGATCACGCTGGACGGCCCGAACTCGACGGTGACGCTGAAGGGCGAGGACGGAACCGTCCAGTACACGGCGACCATGACATCGACCCGCACCAACACCTCCGACGTCCCGCTCCGCCTTTTCGGCGCCGTGAGGAAGGCGAACGGCTCCGTCTCCGTGGACAGCACCCTCTCGGTCCGCATCTACGGGATGAAAATCTGGAACGGCGACACACTCGCGCGCAACTACGAACCCCGCGTCATCGACAATGTCGAGGGCCTTTACGACACCGTGAACGACACGTTCAACACGCCGATCCTGTCGCTCTCGTCCGACACCTACAACGCCCGGCTCACAGCCGGTGGCGACATCGAATGCGCATCGGCTTCCGGCAACCCGCTGGCCAACTCCGACGCCTACCTCCAGGCCATGGGCGGTTCCGCCGCCATCGAGACGGGCGTCACGTTGACGCGCTCGTCGCGAATCGAAAGCGACCTTGCGCTCAACTACCTTTACGGGACGATAAACCTCTACGGAACGTCCGCCAACTACCTCTACTTCCAAAGGAACAACGGCGAGCGGACTTTGGCTATGGGCAACTACTGGGCGGGCGCCGGCACCACGACCGCCGAGCTTGGACGCTACAGGCACGACATCGACTTCGGCACCGGCAGCCTCGTATGCACGCGTCCCGACGGGACAACGGCAGCTTCGACGCTGAATGCGACCAAACTCGGCAACAATCTGCCGTCCGCGACGACGCTGGCGCTCATGGCCCAGCGCACAGCGAGCGGCTACAGTTCGGCAGCATACATGCGGCTCTATGGATTCAGGCTCTACGAAGGCGACGCGCTGGCGCACGACTACGTGCCCTGCGCGCAGAACGGGGTGGCCGGCCTCTGGGACACGGTGGACCGGGTCTTTTTCGCGAACGCCCGAAGCGCGGACGGTTCGGGATTCACGCTGGGCGGCGCCGGCGCGAACGGAGGCGGGATGGCCTTCACGGAGCAGCCGCTGGGCGGCCACGTTTCGGAGGGTGAAAGCATCACGCTGACGGCCTTCGCCCCCGGCGCGGTGGGTTACCTGTGGCTGAAGAACGGCGAAATCGTCGAAGGCGAGTCGGGGCGCACGCTCGTCGTCCCGTGGGCGCGCGGCGCGGGCACGGACACCTACCAGTGCGTCTCGCACTACACCCTCTTCGGCTACGGCCTCTCCGCCGAGGCGCAGGTCGAAAACCTGCCGAGCGGCACCGTCCTGTACGTGAGGTAGCGGATGGAAGGCCGATCCATGATGCGGACGCTCTTTCTGCTTGCGCTCCCGCTTGCCACCCAGACGGCGGCGCAGGAGGCAAACCCCTACGGTGTCTGCGCCCATCTGCATGGGGTCGCCGACCCCGCCGAGCGGGCGCTGGAATGCCGCCTGATTGCGGCAACAGGCATCGGGCGGGTGCGGTTCGACATGGAGTGGTCGCAATTGCAGAAAGAACCCGGCGGCCCCTTCGACTTCTCGCGCATCGACGCCGTTGTCGCCGATGCGGAAGGCTGCGGGCTGACAGTCCTTCCGATTCTCTTCCGTCCGCCGAAGTGGGCTTCGCCCGCATGGGAGCATCTGGACGAGTGGGGCCGCTACATCGAAGCGGTCGTCGCGCATTACGGCGACCACTTCCCGGAAGTCGAAATCTGGAACGAGGAGAACCTGAGGCACTTCTGGGGGGAGGAGCCCAACGGCGCAAAATACGCCGAAGTCCTCCGCGCCGCCTACGCGGCGGCCAAGCGGGCGAACCCGCGCGTCCGCGTCCTCTTCGGCGGCACGTCCGGCGTCCCTATCGACTACATCCGCAGCGTGTACGAGGCCGGTGGAGGGCCGTTCTTCGACGCGATGAACATCCACCCCTACAACCACCCGTACGCGCCCGAAGGGAACCTCGACACGAGGATTGACGCCCTGCGCGAGCTGATGGCCGAGTTCGGTGACGCGAACAAGCCCATCGTCATCACGGAGCACGGCTGGCCGACGCACACCTTCGCGGGGGATCTCGTCTCCGTCCTGTGCGCCGGCCTCAAAGTCGCACGGCCCGGGCAGAAGACGTGGCGCACCGTGTATGCCGCCACCTCCGCGGACAAGGACGGCAAGCCGCCCCGCCGCCCCGCCGAAGCCATCGAAGCGGCCCTTCCGTCCGGCTCGTCCGTGGAATCGTGTTTCGGGGCGCGGCTCCGTGAAAGGCTCGCCGCTGGCGACGTCGATCTCGTCGTCTATCCCTTTGACGAGACATTCCCCGCCGACACCTTCGACGATGTCCGCGCCTTTGTCGAGGGCGGCGGGGTGCTGGCCGCACTTGGCGGAGTCCCGATGTATTACGGCGTCAGGGAAACGGCGCCGGGAGTCTTCCGCAAGGACGTACAAGACTCCAGCGGCGTGTTTCCGGGGCAGTTTCGCGTCAGGGCGGTCGCCCATTGGCAGGACAGCCGCATCCCGCAGTCCGCTTCCGCGCTCCCGTCGGATGCGGCTGTCGCCGCAGGCTTCAAGGGCGACCCCGCGGGAATGCGGGCCGAGCGCTTCCAGACGGCCGAACTCCTGCGGGAGGGGGACGAGTTCATCCCGCTTCTCGCCGCCCGCGACAAAAAGGGCGGCGAAATCGCGGCGGCAAGCGTCACGCGCCTCGCGGGCGGAACGAATGGCTGCGTCATCTGCTGCGGGGCCTTCGCCGGCAGGGGGAGCGCCGGAGAGGACGGACAGGCGCGCTTTCTCCCCCGTGCGATGGCGATGGCCTTCGCCATGGGAATCGACGAATACTTCTGGTACGAGTTCCGCTCGCCGGAAGAAGACCCGCAATACAGCGAGCACCACTTCGGATTGACGCACCGCAACTTCACGCCCAAACCCGCCTGGGGCGCCTACCGCAACTTCACGCTGGCCCGTCCGGCAGGTTCGGTTCAGGCATCGGGGCCGTGGCGGGACGACGCGCACGACTTCCACTTTCCGCAGTGGACGCGCCCCGATGGCGTCAAGGCCGGCATGCTCTGGAAGACGGGCGAACCCGAACGCCGCAAACTGCGCTTCGACGGCGACCCCATCCGCTTCCGCGACTACACGGGGCGCACAGTGAAGCCCGTCCGCACCGCGCCCGGCGAATATGTCGTCCCGCTCTCCGGCGAACCGATCTACTTTGAGGGCTGCACCCTCATGCCCCAATGAGAAACCCAAAAAGGAAACGCCATGGCAAACGCACACATAAATGAAAAGTCAAAATGAACGACGAAAATCTCTGCGGAAAAAGTCTCTCGACCGCGATGGAGCCTGTCGGCCGACGTTGCGGTTTGCCTGAACGGACCCATGCCTTCAAGTCGCCAGCAAAAATGGAAATGCTGCGTCCGGGCGAAGTCAGGCCGCGCGGCTGGCTGCGAGACTGGTGCGTGACGGCCCGCAACGGCTACGTCTCGCGCATGGACGAGGTGGACATCGCGTTCCAGCGCGTCTGGAGCGCCGACTTCCACCCGCGCGGCAAATACCTGCACTGGGAAGACGCCAGCCAGGGCGCATGGTGCGTCGAGGGCGGCAGCTATTGGCTCGAGGGGCTTGTGCGCCTCGCGTGGTCGCTCGACGACCCCGACCTGAAGGTCCTGGCTCACCGCCGCCTCTCCACCCTTCTCGACGGCATGAACCCCGATGCCATCGGCCTCATCTACTGGTTGGACCGCAACGACCCCGCGCAGCTGCGCGAGGTGCAGGTCGATGGACACGGCTGGGTGATGTCCGCGAGCGGAGGCACGGCGCGCGCCCTCGTCGCCTACTGGGAGGCGACGGGCGACGCGCGCGCCATGGACGCGCTCCGCTGGTCGCTCGACGACCCGCGATTCTATTCGTGGGGGGACATTCTCACCATGCCCGCTGGGGCCGTGGAGGCATGGCGCCGCTGCGGCGACCCGAAGCTCGCCGCGGCGCTCGACTCGTTCTTCGCCAACAAGCCGACCCCTTCCCAGTGGATTCCGATGCGATACGGACTGCCCGTCCCGCACGACGCGCTCCGCTTCCAGCAACGCCGCAACGACGACCCGAACCCCGACTGGGACTGGAAACTACAGCACGGCGTCGTCGCCTTCGAAAGCCTCGTCTCGTTTGCAAAAGCCACACTCTACACGGGCGACAAGTCATATCTCTCCAATGTCCGGGAATGGCTCGGCATGATGGAGGCTAAGACGCTCCAGCCGCACGGGGTGACCGTTTCCGACGAGCAGTACGGATGGGCGGGGCCGAACCGCGGCACCGAGACGTGCGACGTGGCGGACGACATCCTCGCCTACGCGACGCTTGCGTCCGTTACGGGCGAGGGCCGCTGGGCCGACCACGTTGAGCGAAGCTTCTTCAACGCCGCCCCGGCTTGCGTCTCGCGCGACTTCATGCACCACGTCTACTTCCAGACGCCGAACCGCCCCAACGGCGACGTGGTCTTCCACGCCGGGCCGCACACGCACGGCGGCTCGTTCGAGACCAAGCACTGGCCGCTGTGCTGCACCGCCGCCCTCACGCGCATCCTGCCATCCTTCGTGCAGTGGATGTGGATGAAGCCGAAGGAAGGCGGCCTCGCCGCCTCGTTCTACGGCCCGAACACGCTGGAAACGACGCTGGACGGCGTAGCGGTGAGGATCGAGACGCAAACGGACTATCCCTTTGGCGACGCGCTGGAGATGCGCGTCGATCCGGCGCGGCCGCTGCGATTCCCGCTCCGCCTCCGCGTTCCGCGCTGGTGCGAAGAGATGCGCATTTCCCTGAACGGTTTCCCCGTCGCCATTGCCACGGGAAACGACGGCTACACCGTCATCGACCGCGAATGGGAGGCGGGCGACCGCGTGTCGATCACGTTCCCGATGAATCCGCGCGTCGAGACGATGCGCGACTTCAACGATGGCGGCAAGCCCTATTGTTCCGTTTCCTGCGGACCGCTTCTCTTCGCGCGCGGCATCCCGGAGGAGGACGAGAACACGCCCGCGCCGGGCGCGCAGACGGATGGATGGCGGCTTGACTCGGCGCACGCCCTCGACGGCGCGCGCCTCGAACGCGGTGCTATGCCGGAAAAATGGGACTGGCCATTTGCCTCGCCCGTGCGCCTGACCGTCCGCGACGCCGCCGGCGCCCCGCTCGAGCTCATCCCCTACGGCTGCGCCAAGTTGCGCGTCTCCATGTTCCCGGACGTGGAGGGGACAACTCCATAAACACATTCTTGAAAAACTCTAGTGATTATTACAAATTACCTGTCCCTTTAATTGCTCGTGCCGCGCAAACTCACACTCCCCTCAATGCAGCCTTTCTTCGTGGAAAAACAGCCATGAATGGAAAAACATGCGGGACAACTCTTGTGGCGTCGGCGGTCGCGCTTGCGGCTCACGGCGCGTTTGACGTGCGCGACTTCGGCGCGAAGGGCGACGGCGCTACGAATGACACAGCGGCCATTCAGGCGGCCATCGACGCAGCCAGCTCCGCTGGAGGCGGCAGGGTACTTCTCGTCGGCGGGACGTTCCTCACGGGAGCGATCAAGCTGAAGTCGGGACAACGAGCGGTCAAGGCCACGACGGTCTGCGCTGACCATGCGACTGTGATTTCAATCAGATGACGATGAGAGAGATTTTGGCGATGGTAATGGCATTGGCGGCCCTTTCAGCCCGTGGCGTTGCTCCCGGCCACGTGAATGTTCTCGACTTCGGAGCCAAGGGAGACGGCGTGGCCGACGACACCGCCGCATTCCAGGCCGCGATTGACGCCGTTGCCGCGCGCGGCGGTGGCAAGATTTTCGTCCCCTATTCGCCGAAGGGCTACCGCATCGCGGGACCGGGGCGCGAGTTCGTCGATGGCAAGCCGTGTCGCGGCCAGCTCGTCATACCGGCCGCGCCAGGGATGAACCTCGCGTTTGAGGGAGAGATGCCCTGCAAGCTCCTCTACTCCTACCAGGTGCGTCCGCAGGAGGCGGTGAAGAGCGGTTTCACCCCGACTCGATTCGGCACGATGGGAATGCCAAACACCTGTCTCTTCTCTGACTGGACACCGCCGGAGGAACACGACCCGACGGCCCGTCCGTGGACGATCCTCGCCACGGTGGAGGGGACGGCGGCGAAGGGGAAGTTCTCGACGGGCCTCGTCTCCATCGTGAACCTCGAATTCCGTGCCCACCTCGACAAGGGGCAGATGTTCCCAAGGGGCGGATGCGTGAACCTCCAGAACGCATCGCGCGCCATCGTCCGCGACTCGCAGTTCTGCCTGGACGACAACGTGGGCGACACGCTTCTGGGAAAGTCGCTCCAGCCCAACCCCTGCCACACCGTGGGCCTGATGATGTCCGGCGACCAGAACGACAACCAGGTGCTTTCCAATGTCGCGGTGCAGGGCTTCCGCTACGGGTTCGTCCTCGGCGAACACGTCGTGGCCGACTACCTCTACGTCCACAACTGCGAGGAGGGGATCGTCTTCCACGACGCCTCGCATCTTTCCATGCTGAACCATGTCGTGGCCCAGCACGACCGCGTCATTCTTTCCACTGCGCCAGACGGTCTCTTCGGCCATGCGGCAGGCCCTTGCAACGTAATCGTCGGCTCCGTCGATTTCGAGTGCGGGGAAGGGACGCTGCCAGAGGTCTCGCGCCTCGTCTGGGGCGTGAGCGACCCGGAAAACCGCCTCCGCGGCTCGCTCGTCCACCATGCCGGCTTCGGAAACCCCGACTTCCCCGTGAACGGCGCAGGGCACTTCAAGGTGACGCGGTTCGGCGAATGGCATCCATAGCCGTTTGAAGGGTTTACTTACACCAACACGAGTTTTGACGCTCCATGAAAACCGAGCGGCGCGTCGATGCGCCTAAACGCAGTTCCGACTGGGACATCGATCCCTTGCGCGACTTCAATGATGCAACGCAGCTGATTCAGGCGGCGATCGACGAAGTGTTCAGGGCCGGCGGCGGCCGCGTAGATGTCGGGAAGGGGTTCTATCCGATAAAGGGCATCCGTCTGCGCAGCGGCGTGACGCTCCACCTTGAAAGCGGAGCAGTCCTTCAGGCGAGCCGCGATTCGGCCGATTTCGACATTCTCGGCCGGGACGCCGTTGAACCGGTGGGCGCCGAGGACTACAGGCTGGGACGGGCGCGGCTCTGGACGCCTCCGCGCGGCGAAGACGAGCGAACGTCGCCAAGGCTTCACATCAGCGATCCGTTCTCGCCGTGGAACGACGGAATCATACGCATCCTCGGCGCACACGATGTCGCAATCGTGGGCGAGAAAGGGTCGGTCATCGACGGAGCCAACGGCTTCAACATGAACGGCGAGGAAAACTACCGCGGGGTGCATGGCATCAGCGCGTTCTTCGCCACCCATCTCGTCTTGCGCGGCTTTACGGTGCGGCACACCGGAAACTTTGCCATTCGGCTGCACGGATGCAAGGATGTGGTTTGCGAGAAGGTCACGGCGCTTGGAGGCCACGACGGCGTCCATGCGCGGGGATGCGACAATGTCCGCGTGGAGGGCTGCTTCCTCCACACGGGGGACGACGCCGTCGCCGGCTTCGACAACTGCGGCATGATCGTGCGCGGATGCGACATTTCAAGCGCGTGCAGCGCGTTTCGGCTCGGGGGGCGCGACATCCTGATCGAGGACTGCCATGCGCACGGGCCTTGCGAATACCTTTTCCGCGGTGCGCTCCCGCAACAGGCGAAGCGGGACGGCCTCTGGGATGCGGCGACGGTTCCCGGGCGGCACAGCATGGCGACGTTCTTCCTCTACTATTGCGACTACACGATGCCCGTCCGGCAGCAGCCGGGGAATGTCGTGGTGCGCAACTGCGCTGTCGAAAACGCGGCGCGGCTGGTGCGGTACAATTTCGGAGGCGAAACGTGGCAGCGCGCCCGCCCTCTCGCCGACATTCGGCTCGAAGGGGTGAAGGCGACTGGCATGTGGCTGCCGGTGGCGTTCAACGGCGGCTCCTCCAAGGACGGGGACGCGCCCATCGACATCACGATGTCGGAATGCTCGCTCGGTTTCGCAAAGCCCCAGCCGGAGGTGTTCTCGGTGGCCAACGTGCGCACCCTCTCCCTTGCGGATGTGACGGTATCAGGGGTGTCGGCGCCGCTCGTCCGCACGTGGAACGGCACTCCCGAATTGCGGCTGAGTGGCGTGGAAGGGGCTTCGCCCGTGGTTGCCAAGGGGGAGGGGACGTTCGAATGCCCGATGCGGTGAAAACAGTTTCCATACGCGACTTCGGCGCTGCGGAGGGAAATACGGCGGCGGAGAACGCCGCCGCAATCCAGCGGGCGATCGACGAAGCCCGGGAGCGCGGGATCCCATCCCGCGTCGTCGTTCCCCCCGGCACGTTTTCCACCGGCACGTTGCGGCTTCGCTCCCACGTCGAGGACGTCTCGCACCTCACGCTCTCCGGCTCGTCGCTTCCCGCGACGATCCGCGGCGAGATTCCGGCGAACGGCGCTTCCGTGAAGTGCGGCATCCTGAACGTCCTCGCGTCGATGGCGGCCTCCATCGCCACGGCGCTTGGCGCGAACGCGGCCTTCACCGACACGGCGACCGGCCGGACCCGCGCCTTCCCCATCGAGCGCGAAACGCTCTCCGGCGACCGCGTGCGCTTCTTCGCCAC
>CAMNCG010000096.1 GCA_946534105.1 uncultured Verrucomicrobiota bacterium | reverse complement strand
GCCAGGAGGCAAAGAGCGATGCGTTCACCGCGCCGATGGATGTGCCAGAAACGGCGGCGACGTCACCGGCAAGCCCCGCCTCGTGCAGGGCTTGCCACACGCCGACTTCGTAGGATCCTTTTGCTCCGCCGCCGGAGAGAACGAGAGCAAGAGGGATCGCATGAGTCGTGATCCCCAATAAGGCCATTATCACTATGCCGATGAGTTTCATAATGGGTGTCCAATCTTAACTTTTGTAAGCACATTGGATTTCCAATCATCATAAAGAGCCATAGGCTTATGACAACAATTGCTCCTAGCGAGATTCAACTTGCGAACATCCTCGAAGAAATGATCGCAAGAGCAGATGTTGATAGATGCCATTGTCAAATGCAAAATTAAATAGTCTAACCCATCGTTATTATACTCAATTTTGCATTTTTGCACTTTTTTAATACATGATGGGTTATAGTTGGGATTACACGCATGAACAACAGCAAATTGAACTGGAACTTCCAGAAGTTCAGAAATGTCTGCTTCGCTGTAAAAATCTTCTTTATGACTTGCTAGCGAGTCTAAAAACAAATCTGACTCTGATTTATCTTTGCGTTCTTCACGTAAGCCTTGAATGAGCTTTCTCCAATTACAGCGTTCGTTTGCAATATCATCGATAAAACATTGTCGATGTTCTTGGCAATTATACGGGCTATGTCCATATTGTTTGAAAAATTGATAAAGCTGTTGTGAAATATCAATAGTAAATAAATTGTTCCGAGATCGGATGGCCCTTTTTTCTCGAATGCCCACCAAGTCATAAAGATCTCCGCGCAACGGCAGGCACGGCAAGTCTTTCCAAATAATAGTATCCAGCCGAGAGGACATTCTTTCCCATTTTTCAGCGAGTTTTTCACGACAGGCTGAACCAATATTTTCGAAACTATTTATGTGCTCTCCTATGCAAATATCTGGAATCGAAAACCGAATGCCGCTATCTTTCATTTCAGAAAACTGGTTTAACCAGCCCGGTTCGCATGGATTTTCAAGCGCACTAAGTACGTTAGTATCCAAGGCGACAACACATTCGTTAATTAGGAGCTTTCTCAGTTCCATTGTAGCGCGGTGTGTATTAGAGGTTTTCATGGTTAATTAGTATCACTTTCTTCCCAGCGACCTCCTTGATGAAGCGGTGATATTGCTCAAATGTCTCCCTGTCTTTCGATGTCGAAATGTCCGCTTTGCACTCCTCGAAAGCCTTGTCAGAGAGAACAGTGCCGGGATAGGTAACCGTTTCCGAAAGTGCCTGCCGGATTGCGAAGGCGATGTCGCCTGGCGTCGCCTCTTTGGGGATGGGGACGGAGAGCCATTCCGCCAGTTCCTTCAGGTATGTCGATTCCGATTGCGGTGGAGAAGAAAAAGTGGTGTCTTGAGGTTCGGCTGGCAAGTCCTCCGGTTCCATTTGCGAGACGTCGTCCGGTTGCCGTCTTCCATGGAAGAGTCCACGTAAAAAGCCGCCTTTGGATCGCCTAGGCGCATCTTCTTCCGAACGCGATGTTTTCTCTATCGCGTCTTTCGCAGGTGAAAAAGGGTATTCCTGGGCGGGTGTTATCCCGACCAGCAAAACCGACGATGCCGCAGCGGCACAGCATGCAAAAAAGAACTTACCTTTCATGTCGCTCCGCCTATCATTTGTCGAGAACCAGAATTCGTTTTCCTGCAACCTTCTTAATGAAGCGGTGGTATTGCTCGAAAGTCTCCCTGTCCTTCGACGTCGAAATGTCCGCCTTGCATTCGTCGAAGGCCTCATCGGAAAGGGTGTCATTGCGATATTTCAGCGAAGTCCCCAGCGCTTGCTTGATGTCGAAAGCGATGTCGCCAGGCGTCTTGTCGGGAGACGGAGTCAATCCAAGGCTCCCCGCAATCTCGCGAAGATAGACGGCTTCCGAAGAAGGCGGCGGCGAGGGCGGGGGAAGTGGCCCCCCACGCTCCGACTGCCCTGCATTGCCGCGAAGATCGTCAAGCGTGACGCATCCGGTTAGAAATGCCACATTGAGCGCAACGGATGCGAGAAAGAGGATGACGAAGAAAATGGAAGCGCTTCCGCTACCGGATTTTGAGTTCATGTTCATGGTGAGGTCTCCTTTGGTTAAGGGTTGAAGGGAAGGGGGTGAAAATGGTCCTCGATGAAATCGGCGCAAGCCTTGCAGGAGCGGTAGATCTTCCACCTCGTAGCCTTCACAGGGTCGTCGTTAGGCTCCGATTTGAGGGATTGAAGATCTGATCGAAACGGGCTGTCTTTGTCATCAAAGGGCACAGGCCATTTGCCTTGTAAAGCCTTTAGGGTGCTGTCAAAGTCGGAACGAAGTGACTTCATCCACTCCTTTCGCCACTTTTCCTCCCATTCGGCCTTTGCTTTTTCTTCGGTCATGTCAGGAGTTGGAGGAGGAAGAGCCTTTTCCCATTCGGATTTCCATTGTGCCTCCCATTTGACCTTTGCTTCATATTCGGTCATGGCAGGAGCCGCTGGAGGAAGAGTCTTTTCCCATTCGGATTTCCATTCTGCTTCCCATTTTTCGCGGGCATCGGATTCCGTCATCTCGCCAACTAGTGGCGTTTCGACAGGCTTGCCCGCCTCGCCATTGCCGCCACGGGCAAGCAACGCGAAAACGAGAAGCGCGTTTGCGGCAAGTGAGACATAAAGGGGCAAACCCGACCTTTTCGGCGGGTTCCGTCCTTCCGAAGACGCGGTTGCGGCTTTCCTGCCTGATGTCGTTTCTGAAGAAAGGCGATGCACTCCCGCTCCGTCGAATGCGTACTCCGTCCCTCCTCCAGTGCGGGGGCTATAGGAACTCAGGACACACAGGTCGAAACCGGGAAGCGGGTTGTAGGAGAAGGTTGCCCAGTTTTTGTCAAGCGCATCCGCACCTAGCTCCCGACGGACAAGCGTATCAAGAGGCCGGTCGGACGAAATCGTCGCGGGCAATTCAAGTGACCTGACGGAGGTCTGCACGGAAGGCTGAGTCCGCATATCCGGGAAGACAAGGTCACTCAGTTCATGGGAAGGACAGACGGACGCAAAAGTCCCATTCTCCGCGAATGCGAAGGCGTCCAGCCCAGCCGAGCGAAGGGAAGCCGCATCGGCAACGAGCGCATGAAAGAAGATTGTTGCGCGGCCCGTCGGGTCTGCCGCGCCGCGGCAGGCCCGGACCATGATCGCGGCATCGCCTTCCCGTTTGCCGAGAAGGAAGGTTGGGATTTCACCGGGCCGGTCGGGACTGCCGACGGCCCGGCAAAGCGAAGCAACAGCGCCGAGAAACGACCGTCCGGCGGGTGATGCACCAAGAACGCCGTAACCGTCAGGCCCACGTCCGTAGAAGATTTGACCAAGTTTAAACATGTTTACGTCTCCAAAGTCATAGTGATCATGGATTTCTGGCCTTCCACATGGAAAGTAAGTCTGGGCCTTCGCACCTATAAGTAATCCGAATGGACAGGGTCCCTTCCGTGTTTTCGTTCAAAAAAATAGCCATGTGCTCTAATTGGACATGGAATGAGTATTCTGCTTTGTCTTCGTTCGCGAAATAATCTAGCAGACATCTTCCATAGGCGGAAACCGAGCCTTTCGTTATCGCGTCCGAATTGTCCGCATACTCGACATACAACTTAGCAAATGTCCACGGATTGCTCCGCGAAGTATAGTTGCCAGACCAAACCGTGACCCAGCCCTGATTGTACCGTGAGATGAACGCATTCCGCACAATTGGCTCATCGGTGATCTGCCGTTCCGAACTGCTGCTGAAATCCCATTGAAATGCTTTAAACCAGCATCCCATGGAAAGACCTGTGTAGCTTTCCCCTATTACGGTCGGTTCAAACTTCGCTTCAATGGACGTGATTATGAATTGTTGCGGGAAACAACTATACAACCCCTCAGATTGGAGTTTTCCGCGAGAGACGCAGTCATGGACAAACTTTCCCAATGTTTCTTTCTGTATGGGACTGTTGCTCCAAGACTGGCTATCGACTTGCAAACAAACAGCACGGAATTCATTGAATTTATCCTGCGCAGCTTTCATCCTGTACGCAGGATATGTGGCCCGGCTAACGCGTTGTTCACCGATGAATTCGTTCAAATACTCGTTGATATAATCGACGTAATACTCCCTGAGACGATTTCTCATGCGATCATGGAGATTGTTCAAATAGGGGTTTCGATTGTTCTCGTCAATGAACTCACCATATTCGCGAACAACTGTTTGTATGTCACGATCAACTTTGAATTTTTCAACCAAGGACATTTGCTCTGTATTCCAAGTGGATTTTGCCTTGTCAAATCGCACTCGGATATCGCGTTCAAAGACGTTATTTTCACCATCGGTTACGGTCTCGTCAATGTGAACGGTCTGGTGTATTTTGTCCCAATCTAATTCGGGTGGCATCCTGCTTTTAGGATTCCACTTATCGATGGAGTCCGCGTAGGCTGCAAGAGCATCTTTTCTCGCCTGTTCGATGGATCTCCGCGTCCTTATAAATTCGGCTTGCGAGATGGTCGGATAGTCGTTCGTCATGGAGCCGAGGAAGGCCAGAGATTCCTTGAGCGGCAGGGCAGGGTTCGCGCCGGCGTTCTTGAGGGCGGTTTCGAGTTCGTCTGACCGGCGCGGGAAATGCCAAGCGTCCCATGACTTGCGGGCGTTCGTGCAACGCTCTTTGAGCGCAGTCGAAAGGGATGCGAACTCGGCATCCGTCAGGGCCCCCTTGAGTTCCGTCCTGACCTGCCGATGGAGCTCGTCGATCTTGCCGGGCGGATCGTCGTCCTCGGGTTTCCAATCGGCCTTGGCGTCGATGTAGCGGGCGATGGCGGCGGCGCGTTCGTTCGTGATGGCCGTCCGCGCGGAAATGCGCTCGGCTTCCGGGATGGACGGGAACAGGCCATCCATGCCATTGAGGAAGGTGAGGGAACCCTTCAGCGCGGTCGCCGGGGAGTCCGACGTCGGCTTGAGTTCGTCAAGTTGCGCCCTTCGGCGCAGAGGAAACTGGTGTTTCTCCCAACCGAGCCGGGCCTCGGCGCGGCGCTGACCGATGGCTGTTTCAAGACCGGCGAACTCGTCGGAGGTCAAGGCCGACTTTAGGTCGCGCCGGATTCGCTGGACGATGTCTTTCGCATCGGGCGGCGGATTGTCATCCGTCGGCTTCCAGTCGGTTTGCGAATCAATGTAGCGGGCGACGGCGTTCGTCCTTTCGACTCGAAGTCCGGCGGACAATTCGGTGCGGTTGGTGACGAGCGCGTACTTGCGGTCCTTGTCCGTCATGAGATCGAGCGCCTTTTTGAGCGGCTCTACGATGGCATCCGGCTTGGCGGCGGCAAGATTCTTGGATTCCCTTTCCGCATTATCGCGGAAATGCGCCGTCTGGCAGTGGGTTTCAAGCGATCGCCTCGTTGACGCCCATGCGTTGGCGAGTTCGTCCCGTTCGCCCACAGCATCGGCAAAAGACGGGGACGACGAGATCAGTTTCTTGTCGAACGCAGCGAACCAGTCGAGCGGGACGTTCAGGGGTGTTGACGCAAGGGAGTTCGACCGGGCGGAAAACTCCATCGCGAGCTGACGAACGCCCCAGAGGTCGTTTTGCTCGGCTGCCCTTCCAGACAAGGCATCCTTGCGAACCTTGTCGGACGAAAGATAAACGCGAATGCGTTCAAAGCCGTTTGTCGTGAGAAATGCCGCGTTTGTCCTGACGGCTGATTCGTCGGAGACGGCGTATGCCTTGTCAAGCGCGGCGAGGCACGCGGCAAGTTCCTTTTCCGCCTTGTCGAGCGCGGTACGGCTCTGCCAGAGAAGTCCGCCGAAGGTTGCGCCCGCAATGGCGAGAGCGGCCGCGGCCGTTGCGGCGGCGGCCTTGACGCGTTTCCGGGACGCATCTCGTTTGATGCAGTCAAGGAGCCATAGGAACGGCTCGTGCGTCGTGTTGTTCTCGCCACGGGCGAGTTTCGGCTTGTTCTGGTCGTCGAGCGGGCCGGAAACCGTCACTTCGAAGCGCTTCCACTTGAGCCCGAGGTTCGTCAGATGGTTCGTGATTTCGGCGGCGTATGACTCGAAATCCTCGCGGAAGCCGGCCAGATCGGATGCGAGGCGGTCGGTCGCCGTGACGACGAAGGCGACGGCGATGCAGCCGTTGTCCTTGAGATGCTGGGCGATTTTCTTCAGGTTGCCAATCATCCGGTTGCGCGGTTCCGGCTCGGCAAGGCCAATGGGCTTCAAAACATCTATTCTTGATGCCATGCTTTGAAGACGATTGGCCATCCGTTCAAATTCCGAATCCGAAACGGACTCCGCCGATCGTCCCCAAGCCTCCAACTCAGAACTTGTCGAATCGCACTCCGAAACCAACTCATCGCGGGACGATTCCCCTTTTTTGTCGTTGAGAAACACCAGTCTGTTCAGCGAAGACTTGATGTTTTTGATTTGCTCGGCGACAATTCTGGGATCAAATCCCCCCTCTGCCGCTCCCTTTGCGTTTTCAAGAGGTTTCGATATGGATCGAAATGCTTCCGCCGCTTTCTTGCAAGTTCCTCCCGGCATACCAGGATTGAAGAGAATCATGGCGGATTTTGGCTTCCCAATCACCTCTTTTAGGTAGTTCGGGTCCTTTTCCATCCGTTCACCCATGTAGTCACGGAAGACGATGTCCGTCTGTCTCCCGACCGCATGAAGTCGAATCCGAAGGTCGAAATTCTCCGACTCGTTCGTCGCGGCGGGCCAGAATCCCTCCTCGATGGAGGTCTTGCGGATTTCCAGATACCTTCGCGTCTCGTCTCCGATGGGCGATACGGTGAAGGTCTTGGTTGACGTGGCGTAAAGGCCGACGGCAAGCGTCGTCTTGCCTGTGCCGGATGCTCCGATGATGGCGAGGTTGTTCGGTGCGTCTTTCGGGTTCATTGATGTCATCCTTTCCAGTTCTTTTCGTGGATGGTTTGGGCGGCGAGGGAAAGAAGAATGCAAAGGCAAATCCAGGAGAACGTTGATTTCGCCAAAGATCCGTTTTCGTCATCCAGATTCTTGCGTGTATTCTTCTCGTCGACAACAACCAGCGGATTGTCCAACGATTCCCTGTCCCTCATGGCAAGATGGGCATAGTGCGCGGGGAGGACGCGGGCGAAGCGCGCTCCCAAGGAGGCATCGTCCTCCTTGAAATCCATCAACGGCTGGCTGAAGAACAGCGCGAAGACGGCCAGATTCGGAACCATCGCCACGGCAAACGCCTCCGTGGCGGAAAGAGCCGAAAGCGCAAGCCCTACGAATCCACCCATCCATTCGACGGCGACGAGGCAACCGGCGAGGGAAAAAACGGTTGACGGAACTGATTCCAATGGAACTTCGCACCCAATCCAACTCGGAAGGAGTATGAGAAATGCCGTCAGGACAATTCCCTGTGCGGCGCCCTTCGCGAGCGTCGCAAGAGAAACGGCGGCAAGGTAGGCACTGCGCCGCACGCCTTCCAGCCTTTCAAGGGAACGGTTTACGCGTGTTGCGACAAGGCTGCGGACGGAACCGCCCATGCCCAGCCAGAAAGACGCAATGGCGGCGCAGAAGAAAATGGTTTTCCGTTCCAAAAGATTGTCGGTGAAACTTGATTTCAGCGCGATCGAAATGCAAAAGGCGACAAGGAGCGGCTGCCAGACGAAAAGAACGAGGGGCGGATTGAATATCCAGCGCCTGGTCCATTTCAGCAGGGCAACGGTCCGCGACAGAAACGTTCGATCTCGGGTGGCCCCTTCTCCGCTTCGGACGAAGGAAAGAAAGGAATCGCGGAACCGACCCAGATATCCGAAGACCGTGCCGAACCACGATGGGGGGCGAACCGGATGGGGGAGAGAGGTTGCGAGAGGAGGCGCCACCGGAGCGGCCTGGTTGCGACGAATGCCGTCGAGAACGGCCTCGTGCGCCGATGGTTGGTCCAAGTGTTCGTAGAGAAGTTTGAAGCGTTCGTCTCCCGAACCCGGAATGCGAAGGGAGGAAAACAGATCTTCCGGCGACCCGTTGTAGGCAAGGGCCCCCGCCGCCATGACGAGAACGCGGTCGAAGAGCCGGATGTTCGCAAGTTCGTGCGTAGAGCAAAGAATGGTCTTCCGGGCTCCGGAATGGGCCTGTTGCCGGAGGTGTTCCATGAGATCCGTCTCGGAGGCCCTGTCCAGTCCGGCGGCTGGTTCGTCGAGGAAGAGGACGGCCGGATCGCGCAGGAGCGCAAGAAGGAACGCGGCGCGGCGGCGCTCTCCGCCGCTCAAGTCGCCGACGCGGGAATCGGGGAGCAGTTTCAGTTCCTTGAGAAGCTCCGTCTCGCGCGCCGTGTCGCGCGAGGCGCGGTGGATGGCGGAGTAGGACGCCATCTCCTCTGCCAGCGTGAGTTCGTCGTGGAGCGTCGCATCGACGTTCTGGGGCAGATACGCCGTGCAGGCGCGAATGGCGGAGGCGGATGATTCCCGTGAGACGCCGTTGAAGAGGATGTCGCCGGAAGCGGGCCTAACGAGACCTGCTAGCGTTTTGAGCAGCGTGGATTTTCCGCATCCGCTGGGACCGATGATCCCGACGAATTCCCCGTCCGGAATCACGAAGGAAATCCTGTCGAGCAGCGGACGGGGCGGGTCGGAACGGGACTGTCGTGCGTCGGTCAATCCCGAGATCGAAATGTCGACGCCGTCCGTCGTGCCGTATTCGGCGCTGAGAACTCCGGAACGGTAGCGTAACTTGGCGCCGGCGACGCCGAGGATGTCGTTGTCCTTCAGCCTGCGGTTTCGGAACCGCTCGCCGTTGATCGTTGCGCCGGAATCTCGGCACCAGTCAAACGCCCACCATGTTTGGGTCGGGCGGTGAAAGTGCAGGGAAACGGCTCGATCCGTCGCCAGCCCGGCGAGCCGGACATGGCATTCGATGGACGCACCGATGTCGTGGACGCCATTTTCCGGTCGAAGCGAAAGCGGAAGCGGCGAGACGATCCGTGCGGCGTCCGTTGTCCGCGCAGACAGTTCGGGCAGACGCCACGGCCCGTCCGGGACATCCGGAGGCAGGAGCCCTTCCGTTCCGTAGGCGGCGGAAAGCGCCCAGTTGCCCGTATCGAGAGTTTCGCCGCAACGGGAATTCAAGCAGCGGCGATCCGAGCCAACCGGATGACGGCAGAGCGGGCAGATGGCGGTGTTCGTGGCGTCTTGCATGGTGGCATGCCCCGGGAACGGGCGTTAGTCTTCGCGTCGGGGCAGGAGCGTCGAACGAAACTCACAATCGCCATCGATTTTCGTGATGAAATCGTAGAACCACAGCTTGGTCTCGGAATCGCGCTTGCGGAGTTTCCCCGTCCCGTCGAGCTGCAATTCGCGGAGAACGGCTTTTCGGGCGTCTCCGACGGCTTTGCCTCCGTTCAGCTTCACATGGCCGATCGGACGATGGTCGTCGTAAAGAGTGATGGTTGAAGGCGAAATCGTCAAATCCCAGTTGCCATCGGGGCGATCGTTACCGCGCGTAACGGTCACGTTACCGGCGCATGTTCCGTCGGCCACGGCGCCGAACATGGAGGCTACGGCCGAGGCTTCAACGTTCCAAGGGGTACCCGGGCGGCAATCCTTGTCGGGCAGGACATGGCAGTCGATAAAGAGATTGACGTAGTTGAGAACGTTTTGCTCCTCCAGAGAAATCGGACTGTGGTCCACGTTCTCGTAACGGACGCGGAGCGGCTCTCCTTCCTTGTCTGTCCAGTAGACGAACCGGTAGGACTTCCCCTGAACGGCGTTCACATGCGAATGAACCTCTTCCAGAAGTCCGTTGAGGTATTCCTCCACCGGCTCGGTGATGATCTTCTCGACATCGATGCCGAATTGCCTGAGCAACTCGACGACCGGCTTGCCCTCCAGACCGTCGAGCGCGTCAATCTGATCGCGAAAGTCTCGTACCGTATTTGAAATCTCAAGTCCCATGTCGGGTGCGCCCAGAACGGACACAAGGCCGCCGAGCAAGAGTCCGGTCGCTTCGATTTCGTCGAGAGGAACGGTGCTCAGATCAATTCGAGGATTGACCTTGGCAGGCTTGATGATTTCGGTTGCCTCGTGGAAAGTCCGGATTTCTTCAACGCGAATTCTGCCTGGAGTCGGCTCCTCCTTGGACTCCACCTTGGACGTTGCGACGGTTTTCAGAAGGTAGTAGATATTCGCATCGACGGCCGCCCCCCATGCGGCGTATGTCCCCTTTGCCTTCGCCTCGAAGACGGAGGTAATATCCTGGGGCTCGTCCTCGCGCGGCAATCGTTCGACATCGCCTTTCTTGACTGGCGGGAGTTCGCGTTCAACCGAAACGGGAAGGGGCGGTGGAGGGGGAGGTGGAATAGGTTTTTCCTGTTCCGGCTCGTCAGGTTTCTCGGAAGGTGGAGTCTCGACAGAATCGGACTCGGGCTTGGAATTGTCGGGCTTGACCTCTTCAACATCCGGCTTCTCCTTTGTCGTCGGTCCGTCTGTTCTTCCAGCCAAAAACGCAACCACGGCGAGCAGCACGACCACGGCGAGGCCGAGGACGGCGATGATGGTGTTCTTGTTCATTGAGGACTGTTCCTTGTGGGTTTTGGGGTGAAAGCGGTTCGCCCGTTTCTCGCATCTCTGCGGGGAACAGTCCGGTGGTCAATGCGGCCTCTTCCCGTGTCCTTGTTGCAGGCTCGTGAGAAGTGCCTTGATTGAAAACACGGAAAGAGGCTCGCGCGCATGCGCGCGTTCTCTCTTGCACGTGCCGTTCAATCGAATTTTCTCACGATTCGCAACAAACGACGACTTGCAGAAAGCAAAGTATGTGGCGGGGACTTCTGGGTGGCGGGGGATTCCGGGGGGGGGGGATGCGCGGCGAAGCGCCGCGCGACGGGGGATAGCATAGCAGAACCGGCCTGCCGCGGCAAGCCGGTTCCGCGAAAAGCGAGGGCGCGGGGATGGCGTCAGTCGCCGGCGGGGAGGAGGCCGTAGGCGGCCTTGAGGGCGTCGAGCGTACCGTCGGCGGCCATCTTCTCGAGAGTGGCGTCCACAAAGGCGAGCAGGTCGTCCTGTCCTTTGCGCATGAGGACGCCGATCTCGCCCCGGGTGAAGGGACGGTCGAGGAGCGGCGCCGCGAGACGCGGATCGTTCCGGACGTACCACGGCGCCTCGACGATCTCCGTGATCATCACATCGGCCGCCCCTTCGGCCACGAGCGAGGGAATCTCCTCGTTGCGCGGATGGACGGCGAGCCCGGCGTGCGGGAGTTTCGCCCGGGCGAACGCCTCGTTGAGGCCGCCGGGGTTGACCATGACGCGGACATCCGGACGGTCGAGGTCCGCGAGCGAGCGGAAGCGTTCGGCGTCCCCGGTGCGGCAGAGGATGGTCTTGCCGTTGGCGAGGTAGCCGCGCGACATCGCCATCGCCTCGCGCCGGGCGTCGGTGACGGTGATGCCTCCGATGGCCAGGTCGAAGGCGGGCGGGTCGGCCTGCACGTCCGCGGCGAGCGTCGGCCACGAGGTCTGCACGAATCCGGCGCGGACGCCCAGCTCCGCGGCGAGATGCCGCGCCACGTCGACGCCGAAGCCTTCCCATTCCCCGGTGTCCGGGTCGCGCCACGTGAGCGGACGGTAGTCCCCCGTGCTGCCCACGAGCAGCACGCCCCGCGATTCGATGCGCGCGAGCGCCGGCCGCGGCGCGGAGTCGCCCCCGCGGTGCGGCGGCGACGCGCAGCCGCACAGGGCGAGAACGGCACAGGCCGCGAGGACGCGGCCGAATGCGCCTGCCGGTTTCCCCGCCTTCATGCCCCTTCCCCGGCACTTTCGGACGGGGAGCCGGCCTGCGGGCGGCGGGGCGGCGCGGCCGCGAGGACGAGCGCGACCATCGCCAGGTAGGAGAGCGGCACGAGCGCGAAGGACCGCGCGAGGCCGAAACGATCTCCCGCGAGGCCCATCAGCCAGGTGAAGAAACCGCACCCCGGCACGCCGGCGCAGGAAAGGACGATGAAGGCGAGCGTCGAGTCGAGCCGCGGGAGCCGGTCCACGCAGAGGCTCTGGATGCTCGGCCAGAAGGGCGACGAGCCGACGCCGCAGAGGAAGAGGAGGAGAAAGAGCAGGGGCTTCACCGCGCCCGGGGGGAGGGCGCCGGCGTGGAGCGCGAAGGGGACGACGAGCGCGGAGACGGCCGCGCCGAAGAGCCCGACGGTCACGACGAGCCGCTTGAGGCGGCGCTGGGGGACGAAGCTCCCGAAGCCGGTGCGCCCGAGGAACATGCCGGCCGAGAAGGCGGCCGTCCCGAGCGCGCCGACGAACGCGCCCGTCCCGAAGTTCAGGCGGACGAATGTCGTCGACCAGAACGTGAGGCAGTATTCGCCGCCCCCCGCGAAGAACATCGCGGCGAAGTAGAGCCAGAAGCGGCGCGTGCGCAGCAGCTCGACGAGCCGGGCCCACGTGCGCGACGGCGGATCGGCC
>CAMNCG010000095.1 GCA_946534105.1 uncultured Verrucomicrobiota bacterium | reverse complement strand
CCGCGCCGGTTTTCCTTTCCGGGCCCGGCCCCGGCGGCCGGGCCCTTTTTTCCACACGCAGCAACGGAACGCGCGGCATTCCGCCGCGCCCTCATTCATGCGCAGAGTCGTCATCACGGGCATGGGCGTCGTTTCGCCCATCGGCAACAACCTCGAAACTTTCTGGGAAAACGCCGTCCACGGCGTGAACGGGATCGGAACCATCACGAAGTTCGACGTTTCCGGCGGTTTTCCCGTGACCATCGCCGGCGAAGTGAAGGACTTCGACGCAACCTCGTTCGGCGTCGACGCCAAGCTCGCCCGCCGCTGCGCCCTCTTCACGCAGTACGCACTCGCCGCCGCGAAGATGGCGGTCGCCGATTCGGGCGTCGACTTCGCTTCCGAACCCGATCCGTTCCGGTGCGGATGCACGATCGGTTCGGGCGTCGGCGGCATCGACATCACCGAGAACGAAGTGCTGCGCATGGTGCGCAACAACACGTCGAAGATTTCCCCGTTCGCCATTCCCGAAATGATCGCCAACATGGCGGCCGGGATGGTGGCCCTGCAGCACGGGCTCCGGGGCCTCAACTACGGCGTCGTTTCCGCCTGCGCGACCGGGCTCCACAGCGTCGGCGCGGCTCTCCGCGCCATCCAGCACGGCGAGGCCGACGTCGTCCTCGCCGGCGGCTGCGAGGCCCCGCTCTGTCCCGTGGCGGTGGCGGGGTTCGCCGCCCTCCACGCGCTTTCCACGCGCAATGACGACCCGGAGCACGCCTGCCGCCCGTTCGACAAGGAGCGCAACGGCTTCATCATGGCCGAAGGCGGCGCCGTGCTCGTCATGGAAGAGTACGAGCGCGCGAAGAAGCGCGGCGCCCGCGTCTACGCCGAAGTCGCCGGTTTCGGCCAGACGTGCGACGCGTACCACATGACCGCCCCGATGCCCGACGGCGAGGCCGGCGCGCGCGCCGCGTCCCTCGCGCTCGCCGAGGCCGGCGCGAACGGCTCCGACGTGGGCTACGTGAACGCCCACGGCACCTCGACCCCGATGAACGACAAGGTCGAAACGCTCGTCATCAAGAAGGCGCTCGGCGAGGACGCCGCGCGCAAGGTCTCGATCTCGAGCACGAAGTCGATGACCGGCCACCTTCTCGGCGGCACCGGAGCGCTTGAAACCGTGGTCTGCGCCAAGGTGATCGAGACGGGAATCATTCCGCCGACGATCAACTACACGACCCCGGATCCCGACTGCGACCTCGACTACACGCCGAACGTTGCGCGCGAACGCAAGGTCGATTTCGCCCTCAACAACTCCCTCGGCTTCGGCGGCCACAACGCCGTCGTCGCCCTCCGCAGGGTCTAGAAGACATGGAAATCCCCTTTTCGAACGACATCCGGTACGTCGGCGTGGACGACCACGCCGTCGATCTTTTCGAAGGCCAGTACGTCGTGCCGCGCGGCATGGCCTACAACTCCTACGCGATTCTCGACGGCAAGGTCGCCGTGATGGACACCGTGGACGCGCGCTTCCGCCACGAGTGGCTCGACAACCTCCAGCGCGCCCTCGCGGGGCGCAAGCCCGATTTCCTCGTCGTGCAGCACATGGAGCCGGACCACTCCGCGAACATCGCGGCCTTCATGGACGCGTTTCCGGAGGCGAAGATCGTCTCGTCCGCGAAGGCGTTCGCGATGATGAAGAACTTCTACGGCACCGACTGGGCGGAGCGCCAGGTCGTCGTCGGCGAGGGATCGACGCTCGCGCTCGGGCGCCACACGCTGCATTTCGTCGCGGCGCCGATGGTGCACTGGCCCGAGGTGGTCATGACCTGGGACGACGCGGACAAGGTCCTCTTTTCGGCGGACGGCTTCGGCAAGTTCGGCGCCAACGACGTCGAGGACCCCGAGGGCTGGGCGTGCGAGGCCCGCCGCTACTATTTCGGCATCGTCGGCAAGTACGGCGCGCAGGTCCAGGCGGTCCTGAAGAAGGCCGCCGGCCTCGAAATCAAGGCGATCTGCCCGCTGCACGGTCCGGTCCTTTCCGAAAATCTCGGCACCTACCTCGGCCTGTACGACACGTGGTCGAAGTACGAGCCCGAAACCGACGGCGTCTTCATCGCCTACACGTCGGTCTACGGCCACACGAAGGCCGCCGCCGAACTGCTCGCCGAGAAGCTCCGCGCCCGGGGCTGCCCGAAGGTCGCGATCGCCGACCTCGCCCGCGACGACATGGCGGAAGCGGTGGAGGACGCCTTCCGGTACTCAAAGCTCGTCCTCGCGACGACTACCTACAACGCCGGCATCTTCCCGTTCATGCAGACGTTCATCGAGCATCTGACGGAGCGCGCGTTCCAGAACCGCGACGTCGCGCTGGTAGAGAACGGCTCCTGGGCTCCGCTCGCCGCGAAGACCATGCGCGCGATGCTGGAGAAGCAGAAGAACATCCGCTTCGCCGAAACGACGGTGCACGTGCGGTCCGCCCTTTCCGACGAATCGCGCGCAGAAATCGACGCGCTTGCCGACGAACTCTGCCAGGGCTGGATCGCGCGCCGCGAGGCGGCGACCGCCCCGGCCGTCGATCCCGCCGCGCTCTTCGCCATCGGCTACGGGCTCTACGTCGTCACGAGCCGCGACGAATCCGGCCGCGACAACGGCTGCATCGTGAACACCGTGACGCAGGTCACGAACGCGCCGAACCGCGTCGCGGTGACGGTCAACAAGCAGAACTACACGCACCACGTCGTGAAGCAGACGGGGAAGATGAACGTGAACTGCCTCTCCGAGGACGCCCCGTTCGACGTGTTCAAGAAGTTCGGCTTCCAGAGCGGCCGCACGGTCGACAAGTTCGCGGGCGAAGAGGTGCAGCGCTCCGCGAACGGCCTCGCCGTCCTTCCCGCGCACGTGAACGCGCTTCTTTCGCTCAAGGTGGAGCAGTACGTCGATCTCGGCACGCACGGCATGTTCGTCTGCTCCGTCGAGGAGTCCCGCGTGCTGTCCTCCCGCCCCACGATGACGTACGACTTCTACCAGAAGAACGTGAAGCCCAAGCCCCCGGCGGCGGACGGCAAGAAGAAGGGCTGGGTCTGCAAGGTCTGCGGCTACGTCTACGAGGGCGACGAACTGCCCGCCGATTTCGTCTGCCCGCTCTGCAAGCACGGCGCGGCCGATTTCGAGCCGTTGAAGTAGGCCGGCCATGACGGCGGTCGCGGCGCCCATCGTTTTCCTGGCGCTCGCCGTCGCGGTGCCCGGCGCCGCTCTTCGCCGCGTGGCGCGGAACACCGATCCGTGCCACGCGGCGGCGTCTTTTCTCGTTTGCGGCATCGGCGCCGCGATGGCGTTGCAATGGGTCCTTTACGCGCTTGCCGTGCGTTCCGTGCCCGTGCAGCGCTGCGTTTTCGCTGCCAACGCGGTCGCCGCGGCGGCCATGGCCGCCCGCGCCGCGGTCCGCGTCTCGCGTTCGCGCGCGCCGGACCGTGCGTCCCCCTCCCGGCTCGCCGGTCTCGCCGCCGCCGCGAAATCCGCCGCCGCGAAATCCGACGCCGCGGGAGCGGCCGCTTTCGCTTTCGCGGCCGCGCTTGGCGCGCTTGCGGCGCTTGCGGTCGCCGGCGCCCCGTTCACGCACTGGGACGCCGTTCTTTCGTGGGACAAGTGGGCGACCGACGCCGCCGCGCGCACCGGGCTCGTCCGGCACGTCTGCGGCGGTTACCCGCAAGGCGTCCCGCTCCTGCTTTCCGCCGCGCTGCAGGCGGCCGGGCCGGAGGCGCTGGATCCGCTTTCGGCGCCGCACCTCGCCGCGGCCGGGGCGCTTCACGCCTTGTTCGCGTCGGCCGCGCTGTTTTCGGTCGCCGCCTTGGCGAAACTCCATGGCGCGAGCGCCGCGGTTTCGCTGGCGTGCCTCGCGCTGGTTCCCCGGATCCGCGGCGTCCTTTTCGATCCGGCGCAGTGCGGTCTTGCCGACCTTCCGGTCGCGGCGGCGACGCTCGGCGCGCTCGCCGTCGCATCGGCTCCCGCTTCATTCGCGGCTCTCGCGGCCGCGTTTTTCGGGATGGTCTTCTCCAAGGGAAACGGACTTGCGTATCTCCCGTTCGTGGTGGCGGCCGCTTCTTTCGCCCGCGGCCGGGGGGAGGCTTTCCGCATCGTCCGCGCGGCGGCCGCCGCGCTCGCGCTTGCCGCACCGTTCTGGATTCATCAGTGGTGGTACGGCGTGCATCTGGACATGCCGGGCGCCGACCCCCTCATGCACAACATGGAGTTCCATGCCGCGCACACGCGCCTGTTCTCTCCCGGTCTCGCCCATCTTTCCCGCCTTCTCCGCTCCGCGTGCGCTTCGGCGGCGCCGCGACTGGCCGCATCCCGCGCCGGCGTCGCCTCGTTTTCGCTTGCGCTTGCGGCCGCATGCGCCCTGCCGCTGTCGCGGCGCAGGAGCGCGCCGCTCGGCGTTCTGGCGGCGTCGTTCGGCGCGATCTGGTTCTTCACGGGGTCGTACGACGGCAGGAACGCGCTCGTGGCGGATTTTCTCCTCGCGCTTTGCGCGGGTTCCGCCGCCGCGTCGGCGACGGCGCTCCTCCGCCGGGTCCCGCGCGCCCGGCGTTTCGCCGGCGCGCTTCCGGCATTCGTCGCCGCCGCGCTCGTCCTCGCGGCCGCCTTCGGCGAAGCCGGCCGGGAGGTGCGGCTCGGCGTCGGCGGTCTGCCCGGGCGCTTCCGCAAGACGCCCGGCGACCGCGCGGCGGACGTTTCGGACGTCAAGTTCTTCCACGATTTCTGGCGCGAGGCGCCGTGGGCGGCGAGGGCGCGGCGCCTGGTCGCGTTTTCCCGCGACGTGCGGCTCTGGAAAGGGAAGGGCGTCTACGCGGTGCAGCGCCCCGCGCTTCGAGGTCCGGCGCCGGGCGATCTCCATTTTTCGTTTTTGTCCGGACCGCGCGAGGTCCGTCCCCCGGCCCCGTTCGTCCCCGTCGCGACGGTCGCGAACCACCGGCTCGGCCGCACGCTCTCCGAAGCGTTTCCGGCGTTTTCGGACGTTCCGTCCGTCCTGACGCGCGCTGACACCGGCGCCGCGGTCGCGGCGGGGGAGGTCCTGCCGGCGGGCGCGGTCGTCCGCATCGCCCCGGCGACCGACCGGCGGGACGGCCTGGCGGAACTCGTTTTCGACCGCGAGGTGCCCGGCGCGGCGCTCCGCCTCGCGCCGGAAAGCGTCCGGCGCGATCCGTACGCGAAACTCTTCCGGTCCGTCTCCTGCGGGGAGGCTGTCCGGACGGTCTGGTGGACCCGGAAGGTCACCGAACCGCCCGTTTTCGAAGCGACGCTTCCGCGGGAAGCCGCGATTCGGGGATTCCGGCTGGGCATTTGAGGGCGACGGACGGGAAAGGGAACGACGATGAACGGAAATGCAGGCAATCCTCCGCCGCAGTGCGTGTTCTGGGACTGGAACGGGACGCTCCAGGACGACCTCCACGCCGCCGTCGCGGGGACGAACGCGATCCTCTCCGACCAGGGCAAGGCGCCGGTCGACGCGGCGCGCTACCGCGCCGTGTTTTCGTTTCCGGCGCGCGGCTGCTACGAAGCGCTTGGGATCGAGGTGACGGAACGCAACTGGGCCGCGCTCTGCGACCGGTTCTTCCGCGTGTTTTCGTCCGATCCGTCCGTGCGGCTGTTTCCCGGCGCGGAGGCGGCGCTCCGCGCGCTGCGCGCGGCCGGCGCCGTGCAGGCCGTGGTTTCCTCTTCGGAGCGCAACGCGCTCGAAAGCGCGCTCGTGAAATACGGCATCCGCGACTGTTTCGCCGAAGTCTGCGGGCAGGAAGGCGCGGCCGCCGGATCGAAAGTCGCCGCCGCGCGGGCCCTTTTCGCGCGGATCGGCGCCGATCCGGCGCGCACGTGGATGATCGGCGACACCGGACACGACAAGGAGGTCGCCGACGCCCTCGGCATCCGGTGCCTCCTCGTTTCGTCCGGCTACGAATCTTCCGCGAGGCTCGCTTCCCGCGGCGCGCCGGTGCTCCGCTCCGTCGCGGACGTTCCGGAGTTCTTCGGGTTCGCGCCGCTTTTCCGGACGCCGCCTGGCGGACCCTTCCCGACGGCAAAACCGAGGTGCGGCTTTCCACGATGGCCGAAGTGAAGCGCCGCTTCGACAGCTGACCGCCACCGCCTGCAACGCGGCCCGGGAGGAATGCACGGACCGCACCGTGCGCGCAATCCGCGTTCGCGGGGTCAGAACTTCGTTTCCCAGGACGCGCTCGGCTTGCGGTCGAGGCTTGACGCTTCGCCGGGGCCGGTCGTCACCTCGAAGTCGCCGATCTTGAGGCGTTCCGTGCAGCGCGCGACGAGCGGGGTGTCCGAGGCGACGGATCCGGAGACGTCGCGCAGCACGATGTCCCGGAGGGGCGTTTCGGCGTTTCCGCAGAGGAAGGGCGGACGACCGGACCGGAAGCGGAGGTCGCGGACTTCGATCCGTTCGATGCCGCGAAGCGCGATGCCGGGCTCCACGTTGACGCGGAGCGGTTCGCCGGTGCAATCGACGTCGAAGTGTTCGAACCGGACGTCGCTGGCGTGGAGGAAGCCCCGGTCGTCCTTGCGGAGGTAGCGCACCGGGTTTTCGAAATAGATCCCGTTGCGGCCGCGGCAGACGACGTTCGTGAAGAGGCAGTGCCGGATCGTGTCGTCGCTCGGGCACCCGACGCGCACCGCCTGGCACCGGCTGTCGAGCACGCAGTTCGAGACGACGACGTTTTCGCACACGCTTGGTTCGTCCGGCAGACGGCGGATCGCGCGCAGGACGATGCTGTCGTCGCCCGTGCGGAAGAAGCTGTCGCTCACGGTCACGCGGCGGCAGGAGTCGATGTCGATGCCGTCGTTGTTGATCATCTGCTGGCAGCCGTCGACGCGGATGCGGCTCACGTGCACGTCTTCGCAGTCGACGAGCCAGATCGTCCATCCGGGCGAGTCTCGGAACGTGACGCCCTCGAAGCGGACGCCCCGGCACTTGAAGAACTGCACCATGCGCGGGCGCGGGTGCGGCGGCTTGGCGAACGGCGCTCCGGGCGGGACGTTCCGGTCGTAGAATTCCGGTCCCTGGCCGTCGATTTCGCCGTCGCCGGTGATCGCGACGTTTTCGGCGTCGCGGCACGCGAGGAGGCACTTGCGCGAGCCTTCCGGCGCCACGGCGTCCAGCCGGGGGTCGAGAAAGTCGTCGTAGTCGTCCGGCCTCGCCGAGCCGCGGAGCGTCGCGCCGGCCGGGAGGTGCAGCTCGACATGGCTCCGGAGCCAGATCGTGCCGCAGGGGTACACGCCCGGTTCAAGCGAAACGCGGCCGCCGCCGGCCGCGGCGGCTTTGTCGATGGCGCCTTGCACGGCGGCGCCTGTGTATTCGGTGACGGTGATGTTCATCGTGGTTCTGGTGAAAGGTCGAAGGTCGCGGGTCGAAAGGTCGAGAGAGCGGGGTCAGGGGAGGGGGGCGATCGCGATGCCGCGGAGCGTGGCGGGGCAGCGCGAGGGCGCGGCCGAGACGCGGATGCGCACCGGCGTCGTGCCGTCGTAGTCGAATTCGACCGCCTGCGGGCACTCCGCGCCCTCGGGAAGCGTCTTGGCGCGGATCGCGCCCTCGAACGCCGAAATCCAGATCGCCGGTTCGTCCCCGGCATCGGCGGTTCCGTCCGCTTCCCCGGAGCCGGTTTCGAGTTTCGCCACGAAACGTCCCGCGCCCTGCGGGAGCGGCAGCGACGGCCCGGCGAGAACCTCGCCCTCGGAAAACCGTCCCTTTTCGAAGGCGAGCGCCACGGGGCGCCGGAGGCGCTGGGGCGTGTCCGCCGCGCCGGAAAGCACCGTGGTGCCGGCCGTGTGCTCAAGGTCTGGCGCGGGCAGGAAAACCGATCCGTCGGGGCGGGGCGGCGCCGTGAAGTTCGTCGCGCACGTGTAGGCGAGGTGCGTCACATGCGCGGGACCGAAAGTCGCGACGCGCGTCTTGCCATCCGGCCCCGCGGCTCCGGCGGCGATCCATGCAAGGCGATGCGGGGGACCGCCGGGAATCGCCGGAAAGACGGCCGGTTCTCCCGTCCGTTCGTACGTGCCCGTGCCCACCTTCCGTTCCGTCTCGACGGCGAGGTCGCGGCCCGCCTCGGCGCGGACGAGCCATCCGAAGCGCCCTTCGCGGAACGCGGGGCGCGAGCGGACCGCGAGGCGTGTCGTTTCCGCGGGCGGCCAGAGGTCCGACCGGACGACCGGCGCGTGGAAGTCCGGCTCCGCGAACGGCGCGCCGCCGGGCGGGGCGTCCGGCGCGTCGTAGTCGATCGCGAACGCCCACGCCCCGCCGTCCTCGCCGAGAAAGCGCAGGTGCGGATTCGCGAGGAGCCGCCGCAGCGTGGCGCCGAACGGGAACGGGGAGACCTTCGGCGGGAAGGCGTTCTCGTGGAGAATCACGGTCGAAACGCCGGTGTGGAGAAGCTTGCGGAGCTGTCGCGGCGTGAGTTCGCCCTCGGTCATGGTCTCGAATTCGAGGAAGACGCGTTCGACGTAGCGCCGTTCCGTCACGGCGGCGTAACCGTTGACCATCCGCATGCCGGCGCGCGCGGCGGAGTACTGGTAGAGCGAACTCCACGACGAATCGCCCGGCCAGATCGGCAGCGCGATCGCGCGGGGCTGCTCGAATCCGTGCGCCCTGGCGTCCTCGACCGCGAGCCCGTACGCCCGGTTCGGGCCCGGCAGCCGGCAAAGCCCGGGTTGCATGCCGCGCGAGACCGAGAGGTACGCCGCGAGCGGCACCGCGACGCACGTCGCCGCGCCGGCCGCGCGCCGGAGCCGCGCCGCGCGCGCCGCGCGGTCGCGGCGCGCGGTCGCGACGGCGCCGGACGCCGCCTTTGCCGCCGCGAGGCGCGAAAGGCCGGCTTCCCCGGCGCGGCGGCGTCGCGCGTCGCGCCGCAGGTACGCGAGGGCGGAGAGCCCGGCCGCGAGAAACGCCGAATAGAACGCCGGCAGGAGGCAGAACGCCTTCAGGGGCTGCCGCACCATGCGGAAAGGCGGGACGAGCTTGCGGACGAGCCGCAGCGGCGCGCCTTCGAGCGGCCCGTTCACCCCGAGCGCGAGGAGAAACACGAACAGGATCGCGGCGGCGAGCGCCAGCGCGGCGGCCGCGCGGCCGAGCTCGGCGCGGGCCGCGGGGTCGGACGGGCGGTCCGCCTTTGAGGAACGCGACGAAAACGCGGGATGGAACACGATCGCCGGCGAGGCGAACGCCGCGCCCCGCCTCGGGCGCAGCGCGCGCAGGAGCGCGAGCGCGCCGGCGGCGACGACGGCGACGCCGGCCGCGGCGAGGAGCGCGGGGAGAATCGCTCCCATGTGGAACTGCTCGGGCGAGTGGCTGAAGTAGAACGGGTCGAAGAACGCGTGCCAATCCGGGGAATGCACCCGTATTTCCGCGAGCGAGCGGCCGGCGGAAACGTCCGTCGAGGCGTACGCCCGCTTGGCCCAGGCGCCGAGGGCCGCCGTCGCGGCGCCGGAGACGGCGACCGGCGACAGGGCGAGCGCGAGGCGCCCGAAGCGGCGGCGCGGGGCGAACGGATTCTCCCGCGCCCGCACGAGTCCGAGCGCGCACCAGAACGGGAGGGCGAGCGCGGAAAAGAGGTAGCAGTGCAGGTCGATCGCGTAGCAGGCCGCGAGCGCCAGCGCGCAGAGCGTGCCGCCGCGGAGGCTGCGGTCGCGCGCCGCCATGTCAGCGCCGAGCGCGACCGCGGGTAGCAGTCCCATGCCGAATCCCGTCGGCGAGCCGCCGGCGAGGACGACCCAGCGGTAGGGCACGCACGTCGCGAGCGCGGCGACGGCGAGCGCGGCGCGGGGGCCGGCGCCGAACCGCCGCGCGAGGGCGGCGCAGAAGAAGACGCCGAGAAAAACCGACAGCGCCTGGCAGGCGTTCCACGCGGCCGCGTCGGTCGCGCCGGCGCGGCGCAGGAGCGAATAGGGGAGGGCGAACGGCGCGTAGCAGGGATCGAAGCGGCGCGGACGCGCGTCGTCCGACGTGTTGAACTCCCAGAGGTTGCGGAACCACGGCAGGTCGTCGTGCAGGTACGCGTCGAAGAGGTCGAAGTGGTAGAGCAGCTGCAGGTGGTCGCCCTGGACGAGTTCCAGCGGCTCGCTGTCCCGCGCGTACATCCCGAACGGGATCGACGAGGAAAAGTGCCGCAGCACCGGGCCGAGGAACGCGGCGTGGAGGGCGAGGGAAACCGCCGCCGCGGCGAACGCGGCGCGGAAAAACCGGCTTGCGGCCGTTTTGCGGGCGGTCATGGCGTGGGACTTTCGGGGCCGGTTTCCGGAGGCGGGGCGGCGCGGCCGCCCTTCGCGCGGGGTTTGCGGACGTAGTTTTCGGCGTTGCGGAGCTTGCGCTCGGAGGGGCCCTTCGGCGCGGCGAGTTCGGGGAGCTCCTCGCCCTTCGGGGCTTCGACGCCCATGCGCTTGAGGCGCATGGAGATGATGGTGGAGACGCCCTTGTCCTGCTGCGTCACGCCGTACACGATGTCGGAACCGGCGATCGTGTGCTGGTTGTGCGTGATGATGAGGAACTGGGAAAGCGAGAGGAAGTCCTTGAGCACGTCCACGAAGCGGCCGATGTTGCTGTCGTCGAGCGCGGCGTCGAGTTCGTCGAGGATCGCGAACGGGGAGGGCTTGATCTCGTAGATCGAGAAGAGAAGCGCCACGGCCGTCATCGTGCGCTCGCCGCCGGACAGGAGGGAGACGCTCGTCGGCTTCTTGCCCGGGGGGCGGGCGACGATGTCGATGCCGCATTCCAGGATGTTCTCCGCGTCGAGGAGCCGGAGCTCTGCGGTGCCGCCGCCGAAGAGGCGGGTGTACATCTTCTGGAAGTTCTCGTTCGCCTTCGTGAACGTGTCCTGGAAGCGCGCGACGGACTGGCGGTCGATGTCCTTGATCAGCGCGAGGAGCTTTTCCTTCGCGTCCACGAGGTCGGCCTCCTGGTTCGTGAGGAATTCGAGGCGCTCTTCGCTCTTCTGGCAGTCTTCGATGGCGACGAGGTTCACCGGTCCCATCGATTCCATCTTGCGGCGGAGTTCGGCGACGTTTTCCGCCGCCGTCCGCTCGTCCGGCGCGCCTTCTTCGCCCCATTCGGGCTCGGGCTCGCGCCGGAGTTCGTCGGGGGAGAGTTTCCAGTCGCGCTGGAGGTTGTCGGCGAGCGTCTGCATCTGGACGCGGGCTTCGGCGAGGGCGACTTCGGCCTGCGTGCGGCGGGCCGTCGCCTCGTCGAGCGCGGCACGCGCCTTCTGGAGGCCGCGTTCGCCCTCGGCGGTTTCGGCCTGGCGCGCGGCGCGTTCGGAGCGGAGCACCGCGACCCGGGCGTCGGCTTCGCGGGAGGCGGCGTCGAGCGCCGGGACGGAGGCCTGGATCTCCTCCCGCTCGGCCTCGATGCGGGCGATCGCTTCGTCGTACGACGCGATCGCGCGGGCGCGGGTTTCGATCATGGCGTCGAGTTCGCGGACGCGGGCGGCGGCGGCGGCGGCCTGGTTGCGGGCGTCGCGCTCGGCCTGGGCCGCGGCGGCGTGCGCGAGACGGGCGTCGGTGAGGGCGCCCTGCGCCTCCATGAAACCGGATTCGGCCTTGCGGGCCGCTTCGGACTGGGCCGCGACGGCGTCGGCGAGGCGCGTGCGGGACTGCCCCATGTCGCGGATGCGGCCGGCGAGGTCCCGGGAGCGCTGCGTCGCGGCGCGGGAGGTTTCCGCGAGGGCTGCGATTTCCGCGGCGACCGCCTTGCGGCGCGCCCGGGCGTCGGCGAGTTCGCGCGAAAGCGAGCGCTCTTCGCCTTCCTTCTGCGCGGCGGTGCGGCGCGCCTGTTCGAGCGTGGCGCGGGCGCGGGAAATGGCGTCTTCGCAGACGCGAACCGACTCCGCGGCGCGCGATTCCGCCTCTTCCGCCTCCTCGGCGGCGGCGGAGAGTTTTTCCAGGTCCGCGCGGGCGTCTTCGAGCGCGGCGTGGCGCGAAAAGGGGTTGGAGGCCTGGCCTTCGGGGCTCCAGATTTCGAGGAGGCCGCCGCCGCGCGCGACGGCGCCGAGCGGGGTCGCGAGCGTCACGCCGTCCGGCACCTGCGAAAGGTCGCCCGGGAGCGTGGGGACGAGCCAGGCGCCGGCGAGGAGGCGCCGGGCGGCGGGTTCGAAGCCGGGCGCGACCTTGACGAGCGGAAGGAGCGCCCGCGCGCCCGGCACGGGCGGCGGGGCGTCCGGCGCGCCGGCGGCCGCGGACCCCGCGGCGTCCGCGGCGACGACGCGCGCGGGCATGGGGCCGTCGGCGGAAAGGAGGAGCGACGCGACCGTCGCGGCGTCGGCGCCGGTGCGGACCGCCACGGCGTCGAGCCACGCGCGGAGCACGGCCTGGAGCGCCGTCCGGACGTCTTTCGGCGCGGAAAAGGCGTCGGCGAGCGGGCCGGCGACGGCGCCGGCGGGAACGCCGAGGGGGTTTCCGGGGTCGAGCAGCGCGGCCGCGCCGGCCGGAAGGCCGTCCTTCGATTTGCCGGCTTCTTCGAGGACCTTGAGGCGCGCTTCGCATGCCGCGGTGTCGGCGCGGATGGACGCCCGGGCGGCTTGTGCCTCGGCGAGCGCCGCGCGGCCGTCGGAGAGGCGGCGCTCGGCGGCGGAAACGGCGTCGGCGTTCGCTTCGGCCATGCCCTGGAGCGTTTCCACCTCGCCGGAAACGTCGTCGAGACGGGCGGAAAGCTC
>CAMNCG010000094.1 GCA_946534105.1 uncultured Verrucomicrobiota bacterium | reverse complement strand
CAATTCTATCATCTGCCCGCCGCCGAAATACGAACTATTTGAAAAGAAATTTGGCCAATCCGATTCTCGACGAGGAAGACCAGTTCAAGGTGACGGTCCAACAGTTTGCTGGGTCTGACCCTTTACTATGCCGAGAATACGACGGTGGTGATCGACCAGACGTCGATGGGCAGCGGCACGGAGAGCCATTCGTCGCGGAACTTCACGTGGACGCGGGCGCGGGGCGGCCCCTCCCTCCCTTCGGCCCGCCCGGCGCAGCCGATGACGAGCGCGTGCGAGCCGTCCGGGTTGCGGAAGAGGACTGTCGCCGCGCCGTCGCGGTCGCCTTCGACACGCAGCAGCCGGGCTCCTCGCTTCACGAAAGGTCCGATGTGCCTAAGCACCCGGTAGAGGGCGCTTGGAACGAATTCGCCCGTGTCCGGATCGACATCAACGAGTCCGCCGCATGTAAACGGCCCGGTGACCGGCTGTCCGTCGTCGGTGAGGCAGAGGTTCCACGCGGTGAACAGGCGGCAGCCGTTGTCGAAGGCGTCGAAGACACGGTCGCACCACCAGCGCTCGGTGCGTTCGGCGGAATTGACGATCGGCCCATGCTCGGTGTGGTAGAAAGGGATGTCGGGGAAGTTGCGGTGGACACGGCCCATCTTTTCGGCCGAAGGATCGTAGGAGTGCCATGCGACTCCCTGGATTGCCTCGCGCAACGCGGGGTCGGCAAGCGCGGCGGCTACGGCATCGGAGCCATCGTAGTTGAAATCCCAGAACCAGGTCTCGGTCGCAAGCCCTTCCTCGCGGAGGCGCCGCGCAAGCGCGATGGTGGCGCGGGACAACTGCTCCATCGTGTAGGCGCAGGTCGGGTAGTCGCCGCGCTCAAGAAATGGCTCGTTCTGGACGTTCACGGCGCCGATGTCGAGCCCGCGTTCGCGGCACGCCTTGACGTAGGCCGTGACGTAATTCGCAATCGCATCCTCGAAACCGTCTTTGAAGCGCCCCCCGCAGATGCGGCCGCCGTCCTTCATCCATCCGGGTGGACTCCACGGCGCCGCGAAGAGGAACATCGCCGGGTTGGCGGCAATGGCCTCCTTCGTCATCGGGAAGAGCCAGCGGTCGTCGCGCGCCGCGGAGAAATGTTCCATCCGCGTGTCGCCAGCGACGTCGTCGCAGGTGTAGAGCGCGGTCGAATAGTCGCTCGCCCCGATGTTGAGGCGCAGGGCCGACAACCCCGCGCCCTTCGTCGGGTCTGGCGAGAAGACCGCTTCGAGCAGCACGCGGCGGCTCTCCGGCGTCATCCGTGAGAGAAGCCACGCGGAGGAATCGGTCATCGAAGCCCCCACGCCGAGGAACGGCTGGTCTTCGACGGCGGCATCAACGTCGAGCGGCGCCTTGTCGCCGTAGGCGTGGCGCGTGAACGGCGTCGTGAAGATTTCGCGGAACGGCTTCGCCGCCGTCGTCTGCCAGGCGCGGACGGCGATTCCGCCTTCGAGGGGCAGGCAGGAGCCTTCGGCAATCAGTTTATTTCCTGCCATGTTCATACCGCAGGGGATACATTTCAGCTGCAATGCCGCGTGCCGCCTCGACGAGTTCCTGATGCGGCATGTCGCAGACATCGACGAATCCGCACGGGAAGTCCTCGCCATCGGCCCGTCCCGTCACCATCTGGTCCGCCCACGCGAACCAGTGCGCACCCACGAAACGCGGATCGCGCAAGGCGTGTTCGACGTATTCGCGGTAGGCGACGATCCTTTCCTCCGGCGTGAATCCGAGTGGCGAGGCGAAATGTCCTCTTCCGCGAGAAAGGAAGAAGAACTCCCCGACCAGCATCGGGCAGTCCGGGAAGCCAGCCTCATGGCCATGCCTTGGCACGGGCAGCGGATAGTAGATGTTCATGCTCAGCACGTCGCAGAACTTCGCCGCCGCGCGGTAAACCGATTCGCCGCCGCCGTCGTAGAAGCGACATCCGAGGTAGAGGCGTCCCGGCGCCTCGCGGTGGATTACCTTCGCCACGCGCCGGAAATACTCCTCCGCAACGGCGCTATGGAACTCGGCGAGGTCGTCGCCGGCTTTCGCATCGTCTGGGAGAGCCGTCGATTCGAGCGCCGCCTCCCACGAGGCGTAGTCTGTCCCCCAGGCTTCGTCGAGCGCCTCGACCGTCTTGTATTTCGCCTCCAGCCGCCGGAAGAATTCGCGCTTGACCGGCTGCTCCGCCGGGGATGCCAAAGCGGAGCGGGCGAGATGCATGTCGTCGTCGCCCCACGCCATTTCGTTGTTGACGAAAAAACCGATGCACCACGGATCGTCCGCCACGCCCGCCTTGCGCAAAACGCCGATCGCCCCCGCGAGCTTGTCGTCGAAGTCCTCCGCGAACGGATCGGGGATGAAGCCCTTGTTTCCGGCGATTGTCCTGTGCGCGATCGTGCAATCGGTGGTGTAGGGAGTTCTGCGGGCAAGGCAGACGTCAATGTCGGGCCAGTCGCCGATGGTGTTGAGGCCCCATGCGTGGAGCCGGGCGTGGGCGAGGTCGGCGTATCTCCAGGAGCCGCGCCATGCCGGGACGTTCTTCCTGCGGATGTTCGCGCGGATGAAGCAGAACGAGCCGTCTTTCCTGCAATCGGCGAAGGGGCTATTCCAGCCGTCACGGAACGGCTGGAACATGTTGTCGCGCCCGGCGAAGCGGGTCATCGGAAAATGGCCGACGCAGTTCACGCCGTGCGACCAGAAGAGATGCCCATCTGGATCGACGAACCACCACTTGCCATCGACCTTCTCGGTGCGGAAGGCGCCGGTGGCTTGGAGCTGCGGGCCGTCCTTCCAGCCGCCCCACTTGTCTCGGTCGGGGAAGGGGTCTGCGTTGGCGGCAAGCCACGCCTCCTCCTCGACTCGCGCCTTCTCCAGGTCAACGTCGCACTTGACCTTGCCGGGCCAGTCGCGAACGCGCAGTTGCCCGTATTCGTCCACGAGCGGAAGCAGACTGTCGGCCGAAAGCAGCTCCGTCCTGTCGGCGTCGCCGCGTGCCGTGACGGACAGCACGCCGAAGTCAAGCGGGTGCGTCGGGCTTGACACGAAAATGTGGCACCCCGCGGTGCGCGAAGCGTCGAAACGACTTTTCGCGTCCACGGCAGGCGGTTTGTTGCGCAGACCCGACAATTCGATGTCAGAATCCAGCAGCGTCGTCCAGTCGATGTGGGCGCGGATTTTCCCGCAGCCGCGGGGCGCAAGGCGGATGTCCCTGTTTCGCTGGTTGCCGCCGGAGGTTTTCACGGATAAGGAAATCCTGACGGTCTCGTCCGAGAGGTTCGTCACGACGGCGTCGATGCGGGCGAGCGCGCCCAAGTCGCGCTCGCCCTCCGGGAAGCCGATGAACACCCCCGGATACCTCCCCTTTTCCTCGCCCACGCGGACGTGCAGCGCATCACCGCATGGCGAAAGGATGGCCCCGTCCGTTGCCTTTGTGGAGGCGTCGGGGCTTGGCCATAGCGCCATTTCATTCGCGATCGCGGTCACAGACGCGGCAAAGGCGACCAGCCCGCAAGCCCATGCCGTGTGGCTTGCAGCCTTCCCGTTTCGCGGTTTCATCCTTCGCCCCCAATGCGAACAACCAATCTGCATCCGTTGTCCTGATCACGCAGTTCCTTTTCGCTGTAATTGGCGACACGCGGTTGACGCGAAGCGGACCGGCACGAAATCGGTCCAGTCTTGTAAGAACCGCCGCGCGCCACATGCGTATTGTCTTCGTTGGGTGTCGTGTTGATGGCGCCGTTGTCGCCCGTGATGTCCTCCTTGTAGAAGTCGAGGCATATCTCCATTGCATTGCCGTGCATGTCGTAGAGCCCCCACGCATTGGGGGCATAGGTTCCAGCGCGGGCCGTTGCGTTGGAAGCGCCTATGGACCAGTCCCAACGATAGACACCTGAAGAAGTAATATTCATTCCATAGTTTTTCGTGTATCGGGCCAAGTTGGAGAGATTTTCGTCGCTAGTCCACCGCAAAGCGTCTGCCGTGGTGCCATACGTCTTGTAACTCTGGAGTTCCAGCTCCGCGCTTCCGTCGTTCCAGTAGCCGCTCGTCGTTCCTGCGCGGCAGGCGTATTCCCATTCCGCGTCGCCCGGAAGGTCGAATGCGGCGCCAGTCTTCGAGCGAAGCTTTCCAAGCACCGATGACGCCGTCGGCGCATTCGGATAATGGGCGCTCTCACCGCGAAGGACATTGTAGGTGAGATTGATCATCGAACGGACCTCCCCATCCGGGAACATGCTGCCATTGACGTAAACCCACGCCGAGTTGCGGTAAGAGCCGTAAGCGCCTTTATACTGCCCGCCGGTCAATTCGAAAACGGACATGTAGTAGTCGTGGTCGATCTGCGCTTGGTGAGCAACCTCGCGGGGATATTCGGGGTCGGTCGTCGCCAGTTCTTCCGCGCCCATCGTGAAGGTCACGCCGGCGGCGTGGATGCGGCGCATCACGATACGGTCGGTGCGATAGACGTCGTTCGTGAGGCCGCCGTCGGGAAGTGCGTTCGTGGAGGTGTAGTAATTCACCGCGTTCTGCGCCGTGAGGTCCGCGACCATGTAATCGGGCGGATTGTCCAGCGCCCACGCATAGACCTTGGCGGTGACGTCGTTGCCGACGATTTCGTGGCCGGGCCACGACAAGTCGGACTGCCAGGAGACACGCTTGTTCGCGCCCGGCTGGACGACCTTGTTGCAGTCGCCCGTGAAGTAGTGGAGGTTCGCGTCGCCGATGGAGACGCCGTTCGTGCAGATGTCCACGATTACGATCGCCGGGGCGTTCGCGAGCGTGTAGGTCACGGTGACACGGCGGGTTTCAGCAGACTGGCGGATCGTCACGTCGGAGACTTCCGGGACGGCGATGTCGGCCATGGCCGCTGTGGCGGCGGCGAGGAGTGATGTTGCGAAGAGTGCTTTTTTCATTGATGGATTCCTTCCTGTTTGAGTTAGTGCGGTGTGATTGTCACCTAGTTTTATCTAAAATAGATGACCGTTGCGGTTATTTTGCAGACATCGGACTCGGCCATCGTGCCAAGGCGAGTGTCGAGCGGAATAGCCGACGACGATGCGGCCGGCTGCGGGCAGTACGACTCGTTTCGCCAATCGGCGGCGGCTTTGGCTGCAAACGGGGCGGCCAGATCCAACGCCGCCACCACGGCGACGATCATGGTCAGTTTGAGTGTGCTCATATGCTGTTCCTTTGTTTTGCTGTCTTGCTGGCGTGTAGTTTTGCGCGACGGCGCGTCCCGGCCACGGGACACGCCCCACGGGAACGGTATCCATTATACAGCCCCGCCAAGCGGGAAATCGCCCGCTTTGCGACAAAATTATGAAACTAGTCCGTGTGCACCTTGCGCCACTGGCGGGGGGACATTCCGGTGAGGCGGCGGAAATGCATCCGCAGCTTCGATTCGGAGCCGAAGCCGCACTGGAAGTAGATCGTGCCGATGGCCACGTCGGGACGCGATAGCAGCGCCTTTGCCTTTTCGATGCGGACGTTCAGGATTTCCTCGAACACCGACCGCCCGACCGCCTCGCGGAAGCGCCGCTCGAAGTTGCGGCGGCTTCCCTTGAAGCGGGCGGCCAGGCCGGCGGCCGTGAGTCCGCCCGCCGACTCGCGCCGGATGATCTCCACCGCCTCGAGGATGTGCGGGTCGTGCCGTCCCCGTCCGCTGGTGGAGCGGCGCCGCACGACCAGAAGCGGCTGCATGGAGGCGACGGACGGAGGCGTGCCCCCGATCATCCTTGCGGCGACGAAGCCCGCCCGCTCGAAATCCATCTGGATGCTCGTAAGCGCGGGAACGTCCGTCTCGCAGAGTTCGGGATCGTTGTCCACGCCGACGACGGCGATGTCGCGCGGGATGGCAAGCCGCGCGGCGCGGCAGGCGTCGCGGACCTGCCAGGCCGTGCCGTCGTTCACGGCGAAGACTCCGCATGGGCGGGGTTGGCGCGAAAGGAAATCGGCAAGCCGCGCGGTGCGCCTTTCCGGCGGCTCGCTCTCGCGAGTCTCGAAAATGTCGCATGCGAACCCGTCCGCAGCGGCCAGCTCTTTGAAAGCCAGCGCCCGGTCGCGCGACCACGCCATCCGCTCCTGGTACGGCTCGAACTGGAACTCCACCGCGGCGAGCGACTTCGGGAAGTTCGACGACAGTTCGCGCAGCGCGGTGCGGGCGACGGCCTCTTCGTCCCCGCATACGCACGAATGGCCGGCGATGCCCCCAAGCTGTTCCGACGGAACGTCGAGCCACACGGCGGGGAGATTCCCGAAGAGATGCGGCTCAAGCGGAATTTTGCTGCCGCAGCAGTCGACGACGCAGCCGACGGGCTTGTGCCGCGCCAGCAGCGCCGGCAGCCTCTCCCTCGTGGAATCCGCCCTTGGGGCGGCCACCGCCTCCCATCCGCGCGCCTCGGCGTAGCGCCGCACGCCCGCCAGTTTCATGATCTGGACCGGCGTTTCCCGGAAGAAGAGGTAGAGGATCGTCGGAACCGGTTGCATCGCCTTCGGCGCGCCGCCCCTTGTCGTTGACGGCCCGGATTCTGCCACAAAGCCGCCCGCGGCGCAAGGCGGGATCACGTGGGGCATGACCACCTGGCGGCGACCGCCTCGGCGCACGTTTCGAGCCGTCCGGTCTCCCAGGCGAGGTCGAGCACGCCGTAGCGCGGCATGAGCAGCGGCGCGGCGAGGACGGCGGCCGCGGCGCGGGCGGCGGGGATTCCGAGCGCCTCCGGGGAGTCGGGCGCCCCGGCGGCCGCGAGCATCGCGCGCATCCGCGGCCAGTGCATGAGCTGGGCGTCGAGCGCCTCGGCGATGCGCGGCCAGCGCGCCGCCGCAAGCGAGAGCCGGCGCCGGACCCCCTCCGGGGAGGAGGCCTTCGCGCGGAGGGCGGCGAGCGCGGCGTCGCGGACGGGGCCGGCGGGAAAGAGGGCTTCGGCGACGCCCTCGCGCCCCGGCGCCGCAGCCGCGCCGGCCGCCGCCTCGGCATCCCCTGCCGTGAACGGGCGGGAAAAAAGCGCCGTCTGGGCCGCGAGGGCGCAGAGGGCCCCGAATCCGCGCAGGAACCCGGCCTCGGCGCGCACCCCCGACATGGCGAGGACGCGCGCGATGGCGCCCTCGGTCCCCTCGGCGAGCGCGGCGGCCCCGGGAAGCGCGGCCGCGGCGCGGTCGGCGCGCGCGAGGGAGGCGTAGAGCGCCTCCCGCGCGCCGGGATCGCCTTCGGCGATTTCGCGCGGGTGCAGGAGGTCGTCCGCGAGCGTGGACTGCACGGCGTCCCATGCGGCGGCGTCCGGCTCCGGCGCGGCGTCGAGCGACACGGCGAGCAGGACGTCGGCGCCCGCCGTCACGGCGCCCATTCGCCGCGCGTACGCGGCGGCGGGGGATTCGGCCGGCATGCCCGTGAAAGCGGGACTAGCGGCCTTCGACGATGGAGCGGAAATACTCAATCGTCTTCGGGAGACCTTCGGAAAGCGGCACGGACGGCTCCCAGCCGAGAAACTCCTTCGCGAGCGAAATATCCGGGCGGCGGCGCTTCGGGTCGTCCTTCGGAAGCTCGTGGAACACGATCCGGCTCTTGGATTCTGGGATGAGCTTCAGCGTCATTTCCGCCAGTTCCAGCATCGTGAATTCACCGGGGTTCCCGATGTTGAGGACCGGAACGCCAAACCCCTTCGCCGCGAAGAAGCGGTCCGTCTCGGCGCGCGGCTTCGCCATGAACAGCTCGATCGCGCGCACGAGGTCGTCGACGTACTGGAACGACCGCGTCTGCCGGCCCGTGCCGAAAACCGTGATGTCGCGGTTCTGCAGCGCCTGCATGGCGAAATTGCTCACCACGCGCCCGTCGTGCGGGTGCATGCGCGGGCCGTAGGTATTGAAGATGCGGATCATGCGGACGTCGACGCCGTACTGGCGGCGGTAGTCCGCGCAAAGCGTCTCGGCCGCGCGCTTGCCCTCGTCGTAGCAGCTGCGGAGGCCGATCGTGTTCACGTTGCCCCAGTAGGATTCCGGCTGCGGGTGGACGTCCGGGTCCCCGTAGCATTCGGACGTGGAGGTGTGGAAGACCCTCGCCTTCGTCTTGAGCGCGAGCTCCAGCGCGTTCATTACGCCGAGAATGGAGGTCTTCGTCGTCTCCACGGGATTGTGCTGGTAGTGGATCGGCGAAGCCGGGCAGGCGAGGTTGTAGATTTCGTCGAACTGGCCCCAGAACGGCTGCGTCACGTCATGGACGAGGAACGTGAAGCGCGGGTCGTCCATGAGGTCGTACAGGTTGGACTTCGAACCGGTGAAGAGGTTGTCGAGCACCGTCACCTCCGCGCCCTGCGCGAGGAGCCTGCGCGCGAGGTGCGAGCCGATGAAGCCGGCGCCGCCGGTGATGAGACACTTTTTCGTATTGCCGATCATGGAATTTCGTTCGTGAAGGAAGGAAGCGGGAACCCCGGCCTCGCGGCGGGCGGAAAACGGCCCGCGCGGCGCGAACCCGCCGTGCGCGCATACCGGGACGCATGATACCCCATCGGCCGCGCTTTGTCCACCCGCCTTTGAATCGCGGAATCGCGGGGGGGGAAGGGAACGGGGTCACGCCCCGGCGAGGCCGTCCCAGAGCGACGCCGTGCGCCTCGCGACCGCCTCCGCCGGATCGACGAAAACGACGCCGGGCGCGAGTTCGCGCAGGATCGGCAGAAGCGCGGGATAGTGCGTGCAGGCGAGCGCCACCGCGTCGCACCCCGCCGCGAGGAGCGGCGCAAGGGCGCGCGCGACGGTCTCTCGGGCGCGGTCGGACGAGACGTCGCCGCTTTCCACGAGTTCGACGAATCCCCTGCCCTCGGCCGTCACGACCCGCACCCCGCGGGCGTACCGCCCGGCGGTGACTCGGAACAAGTCGCCGCGAAGCGTGTGCTCCGTCGCGAGCACGCCGACGACACCGCTCTTCGAAATCGCCGCGGCCGGCTTCACGGCGGGCTCCATGCCGACGACCGGCACGTCCGGAAGCGCGCGCCGAATGTCGGAAAGCGCCACCGCGGAGGCGGTGTTGCACGCGACGACGACCGGGGCGCATCCGGCCGCCGCGAGATCGCGCGCGATGCCGAGCGCGCGTTCGCGCACGACCGCGTCCGGCCGCCCGCCGTACGGGCAGAACGTCCAGTCGGCCACGTAGCGGACGACGGCCCGCGGCCGCATCCGCAGGAACGCGCGGGCCACCGAGACGCCGCCCACGCCGCTGTCGAACATTCCGACGGGCGGGGCGTCCGCCGCGCCGGAGGAGCCGGCCCGGGCCGTCACTTCCCGATCTTGCGTCGCAGCGCCTCGAAGTCCCGCGCGTCCTGCCCGGAGAACGTCTTCGCCGCGGCGTACAGTTCGCCCACGCGGGCGCGGGCGGACTGCACGTCGCCGAGTTCGGCAAGCGCCATCGCGGCGTGGAGAACGACGCGCGGATCGGTTTCGTCAAGCTGCAGCGCGGTCTCGAACGCGGAACTCGCGGCCGAAACGTCGCCCCTCGCGAGAAGCACGAGCCCGAGCGTGTCCCAGGCGCCGTAAAAGTCGCGCCGGAGCGAAAGCGCGCGCCGGGCGTTCTCCTCGGCCTTGTCGAACTTGCCGAGCGAAAGCTGCGCCATGGCGATGTCGTTGAGCGCCGGAATGTAGTCTTCGCTACCGGAAAGCGCGCGCGCAAGGTAGGCCTCGGCCGACGCAAACTGTTCGCGGCCAAGCATGATCGAACCGAGGATGTAGTTCGCGAACGGGTGGTCGGGGTCGATCGTGAGCGCCGACTTGGCGTGCACCTCGGCGGACGCGCGGTCCGCAAGCGCGAAATCGAGCTGCATGATCGCGCCGAGCACGGTCAGGCGGTCGCCGCCCTTGGCGGTGCGCAGCGCGAAGACGAAATCGTCGCGCGCGTCCGCGTACTTGCCCTCCAGCGCCTCGGCGCGGCCGCGGACAAAACGCGTGAGGAAATCGTCCTCGCCGGCGACGCGCGAGAGCTCGGCGACGACGCCGTGCAACGCGTCAAGCGCGGACTTGCGCTCCGCCTTGTCGTCCTTCGCCTTCTCGAACGCCGCGGTGTGGACGAGCGCCATGAGCGCAAGCGCCTCGCGGCCGTCCGGGTGGAAGTCCATCAGGCGCTGCACGGCGATCGTGGCGTGCTCCACGTCGCCCGCGGCGAGGTCCATCGCGGCGGTCTCGAAAAGGAGACGCTCCTGCGGAACGCCGGCGGCGCGCGCCTGGTCGAGGTGGCGGCGCGCGCCCTCGAAGTCGCCGCGCATCACGCAGATGCGGACAAGGCCGATGAGCGCGTCCGGCACGCCGGGATCTTCCGCGAGGACGGAAAGGTAGGCCGATTCGGAGGCTTCGAGGTCGCCGCTCTGGCGGTAGATGTCGGCGATGAGGTTGCGGATCGAGCCCTGATGCTCCACGGCGGCCGTTTCGGCCGCGCGGTGAAGGGAGTTGAGGGCGAGCGTGGACATCCCGGACATGGCCCAGCGCCACCCGAGATCGAGAAACGCCGACGGCGACGACACGTAGCCGAAGGACGAGGCGAGGTTGCTGCGAATGTCAATCTTGGAGGACGCGAGCTTGGACTGAAGCCCCGCCATCTCGGCCTCGATTTCGGCGGCCGCCTCGGGGTGGAGGCCCTTGCGGAAGAGCGCGGCGCGGTTGAGGATGCAGGAAACGTTGTCCGGATCGAAGGCCACCGTCCGCGCGTAGAGATCCCAGGCCTCCTCGGGACGCTTGGCGCGCTCCAGCAGGAAGGCGGCGTTGTTGGCGGCATGGGACGCCCGCTGGCGGACGAACGCCGCGTAGAAGCGGAGGCGGGGCGTCGCGTCGTCGTCGACACGGGCGAGTTCCGGCTCCAGCGCGTCGAGAAGCGCGAACTCCGACGCCGCGGCCGCGTTGAGATCCGGGCCTTCGGCCGAATCCGCCGGCGTGCCGAGAAAAACCGGACCCGACGGAACGTCCTCGAACGGCCCGAGGTGCCAGAAGTCCGGCAAAATCGAAAGCGCGATCTCGGAAGCGGCGTCGGGACGGCGCGCGATCCATTCGCGCAGAAGCGCCACCGGGCCGATGTTCGCGGCGTTGCGCAGCGCGACGTCCGGCAGCAGCCGCGAAAGTTCGACCGCCGCGCCACGCGAGGAATCGGGGGCGACGCTCACGGCCTTGAGGGAAAGGCCGCGCTCCGCGGCGCGGATGCGGAGGTTGGAGTCGAGAATTCCGGGCGTGACAAGCCACTCGCGGCCCTTCATCCCGTCGAGCACGGCGTCGACGTACCGGAAGACCGCGGCGGCGCTGCGGGGATCGGCGTCGTCCGCGTTGCGCAGGAGCGCCACGGCGCCGCAGAGCGGCACGAGACACGCCGCCGCGACCGCCGCGGAACGCGCCTTGCGGGCGACGGAGGGGTTTTCGTCGCCGGCGCGCCGGAGGGCCCGCGCCGCGAGCACGACGACGAGGTATCCGAACGACATCGCCGTCATGGCGTACGGCACAATCTGGAGCGACTCGACGTTGTAGAACTTCCAGGGCGAAAAGCGCAGGTCCAGCAGCACGCACGTGACGGTGAGCGCCGCCGCGGCATGAAGGCAGGAAAGGGCCACGCCGCGCTCCGCGTTCACGCCGCGCTTCGCCACGACGAGGCAGGCGAGCCACGGCAGCACCGTGAGGCCGAGGAGGATGAGCCACCACGCGCGGGGAATCGACCCGGAAACGCCATTCGCGAGCGCGTTCGCCAGGTTTTTCGCGACATGGAGAACCGTTTCGCGCGTCCCGTACGCCGAGACGGCCGCCGCATGGTCCGCCGCGTTGACGAGCAGGACGACCGCGGCGGCGGCGCCCGCAAGCGCGAGCGTTCCGGCGAGGCGCAGCGCCGGGCGCTTTTCGGCGGTCAGCACGACGAGACCGAAAAGCCCGAACGCGAGCGGAAAGCAGCCGAGGAACACGCTCATCTGCCCGAGGCCCGCCCCGTACAGCAGCGCGAAGGCGAACCGTGACGCGAAGGAGCGCGACATCGCGAAGCGGAAGAGGAAAAAGAGGGAGGTGAGGAACCAGGCGAGGTGGAAGGCGTACGGATACGCCTGCGTCGCCGTCGTCCAGTACGGGGCGGACGTGGCGAGCGCCACGGCCGCGCCGGAGCCGCCGATCGCCGCGAGCGCCGTGGCGGCGCCGGACGGATCGCGCCGCAGCTCGTGCGACCACAGCCCGCGGTCGAACAGCATCAGCACAAACTGCGACACCGCGAGGTACGCGGCCCCGACGCCGAGGGCGGAAAACGCCGCGCAGAACGCGGCCGACGCGGCCGAGAGCGGAAGCGGACACAGCGAGAGGAAGGTGGAAAACGCGCGACGCCAGACGAAGAACCGCGGCATGAGGTCCGGCCGCAGCCCGGCGATGCGCTCCAGCGTGTCCGCGGGAACGCCGGGAACCGGCCCCTCCGGACGCGTCGCGAAGTAGAGGAGGAAGGCGAGGATGGAAAAGGCCGCGCCCGCGGCCAGATGCGGAAGAAGGGAAGGTCCCGGAAAACCGGACCGGCGGCGCGGCGCGCCGCCCTGCCCGGCGTCGCCGGAAACGGAAGCGGAATTCGTTTTCGTCATGTGCGGAAAGGCTTCGGTGTTGGCACGGCCCCGCATCATACCAGAACCGCCGCCCGTCTGCAAACGCCGGCGGGGGTGTGACCAAACGTTGTCGGCGCCGACGTCGCGCCCGCCTTGCCCGGTTCCGC
>CAMNCG010000093.1 GCA_946534105.1 uncultured Verrucomicrobiota bacterium | reverse complement strand
AGGACGGAGGGGTGCTGAAAAGCTACTGGGAGACGACGGGCAGCTCGACGCTCGTCTTCAACCGCATCCGGGCCTCGGGCAAGCTCCCGGAAGACCTCGAGCACGTCCCGGCCGATTCGATGACGCTCGACGTCTGCGACGCGGAGACGCTGCCCATCGAGGCCCTTCTCTACCAGAGCGGCTATCTCACGATCAAGGAGGTGGTCCCGGCGCCGGAGCAGACGCCGGAGGAGGCGGAGCGCGACCCGAAGACGGAATCCTACGTCCTCGGGCCGCCGAACCTCGAAATCCGGGCGTCCCTGAAGCGCGGCTACATTTCCCGCGTCCTCGGCATGAAGGAGGGACCGTTCGACACGCTCGTGGACAGGGCGAAGCGGCAGATTGCCTCCGGCGACATCCGGGAAGTGGTGGAGACGATGCTCTTCTCGCTTTACGCGCAGGTGCCGCCGGACTGGCGGATCGCGAACGAGGCGGAGGCGAAGCGCTACTTCCAGCTCTTCTTCGCGATGCTCGGGGCCGATCCCGCGCCGGAGTTCCCCTCTGCGCGCGGCTACGCCGACGCCGTTGTCCAGCGTCCGGATGCCGTCTACGTCTTCGAGTTCAAGTACAACAAGTCCTCCAAGGCGGCGATGCGGCAGATCCGCGAGCGCGGCTACGCCGACAAGTGGAAGGGCGGCAGGCGCCCCGTCACCCTCGTCGGCATCAACTTTTCCTCCCGCAAGCGCAACATCGACATCCCAATTGTCGAGCCGCTGTAGGTGCCCGTTGATTCCGCCACCGGCAACGGCCGGCGCATGCCAGTAACCTGGAGTTCAGCGGGTGGCGGTCAACCCCTGGCGGAACGGTTGCGCCACTCGCGCATGGAGCAACCGAAGGTGCGGAGGAATAGTTTCTTGAGGTGGGTGCGGTTCGTGAAGCCGCAGTCATGCGTGATCGCCTCAATGGGGCGGGCGGTTTCGACGAGGAGTCTCCTGGCTTGTTCCAGCCGTCGTTCGCGGATGACCTCGTGGACGCTCTTGCGCCCAATTTCCCGAAATCGCAAATCCAGGAGCCGCCGCGAGACGCCGAGCCTCCGCGCTACTTCCTCCACGCCAAATGCCGGGTCGTGCGCGTTGGCGTCGATCACCTCCAGCGCACGCTGCACGAGGGCGGCATGCGGGGAGTCGGAGAGCGTCGATTCTCGGATGGCGACGCCCCGTGCGCCGTATTGCAGGAAGTGCGGCGCGGCCTCGTCACCGTCCATCATGCGCTCCAGGGTCTCGGCGACGAGCCGTCCACAACGCTCGAAGTCCTGCACCACGGAGGAGAGCGAGGGCGCGGACGAGAGGCAGAAGCGCGGATCGTCGTCGAACCCCAGCACGGCCGCCTCGGCGGGGATGGCGATGCCCTGCGCGAGGCAGGCGTCCGCAACGCGGCGCGCTGTCTCGTCGTTGGCGGCGCACACGGCGGCGGGCTTTGGGAGCGCGGCGAGCCACGCGCCGAGGCTGCGGCGCCCTGGGGTGAACACGGCGCAGTCGCGCCCGCGTCCGGCCAGCGTCTCGCGGAAGAACGCGCAGCGGTCGCGCGTCCACTCCTGCGCTCCGGCGGCGTGGACGAAACCGAACGAGGCGAAGCTCTGGCGCACGACGAGGTTCATCGCGGCCTCGCGGGCGAGCGCCCGCGCATCGCAGGCGATCTGCGCGACCCGCGCCCCCTCCGGGACGCCTCCCCCGGCTCGCTCCGAAAGCTCGATGACGCACGGAAGCCCCGTCGACACCGCGAGCCGGATGCGTTCCGGTGTCGGATAGTCGAGCAAAATCACCCCGGCCACGCCCGCATCCCGCGCCCGCGCGGCCCACGTCGGCGTAACGAAGAAGCTGTTGGGCTGGACCTCGAAGTCCCATGGACGCCCCGCCGGGACGAGTGTCTCGTTGAAGAACCGCATCATTCCGTCGAGCTTCCGCTGACCGGAATGCGTGTCGAGCGCGACGGCCGCGATTACGCGGCGGCGGGGAATATGGGATGTGGTGGGCATGGCGGGCGGGATGATACCAGAAATGTGCTTTCCACAAAAGCGACATTTTGCCGAAAGCGTGTACTTTTCCCTTTGGGGAAGGTCGGGTAGAATGGGCGGCGTTGCAGGGGAACCCTTCCCCCGCCCCGAAAAGCCACCAACCATGAGGATCCCGCATGAAACGATGCCTTTTTCCGGCCCTGGCGCTTTTGGCGTTGGCCGCTCCGATCGCCACGAACGCCGCGACGGCCGCAGAACTCAAACTTGACTGGAAGATGACCGCCGCCGCCGCACCGACGGCCGCAACGGCGTCGAAGGCGGCGGCCGCAGGCCTGTTCGCCTGGCCGCCGCAAGCCGTCTGGTCGGTCTGGATGCAGTTCTCCACCACGTCCCCGGGGACGGTGATGTATTTCAGGTAGCCCCGGAGGAGGACCGCAACCCATGAAACGAATTCTTCCCTGCGTCGCCGCGTTCGCCGTTGCAGGCACCGCTTTCGCCGCGAAGCCGACCGCGTCAATCGCATCCGTTTCGCAGAAGGGCGACTCGGCCCGGACGCTGAAGATCGAATACACGCTCGCGGGCGGCCCCGCGATCGTCACGGTCGAGTTCTTCACGAACGCGACCGGAAACGTTTCGCTCCCGTTTGGCCGCATCGAGGGGCTTTCCGGCGACGCGAACAAGCTCGTCGACAAGGCCGCCGGGACGATTGCGTGGCCCGTCCGGAACTACCTCGACGGCGTCTCGTTCCCGTCGGACTCCTTCCGCGTGAAGCTCACGGCCTGGCCGCTCTCCGCGCCGCCGCCTTGGTGCGTCGTCGATCCGGGCGAGCCGGGCGCCGTCGCCTACTACGCCGACGAGTCGCTCATCCCGCTCGGCGGCCTCGAGAACGACCTCTACAAGACGCGCTACATCCCCATGCGCCGCATCGACGCGGCCGGCGTCGAGTGGACGATGGGCATGTCGGTCGATGAGTCCCGGAGATTCTCCTCGCTTGCGGCCAACGGCCCGGCCCACGCCGTCGCGCTCTCCAAGGACTACTACATGTCCATCTACGAATTCACGCGCGGACAATACAAGGCGCTCAATGACGGCACGGCCCATTCCGAAACGATCAGCTGGTTGCCGGAAGGCGAGAACGAGGACGAACTGCCGCTCGCGATGGTCTCCTTCTCCGCGATGCGCGGTCTGGGCAAACGTTGGCCGTCGGACGGGCACGAGGTCGGTTCGGCGAGCATTCTCCAGCGTCTCCGCGACCGCACGGGCCTTGCGTTCGACCTCCCGACCGAGGCGCAGTGGGAGTTCGCCTGCCGTGCCGGGACCAGGAGCGACATAAACAGCGGAAAGACCGCGACCGTCGCGAATGGCAACCAGGTCTCATGGAACTACGACAACTCATTTTACTCGACCATGAACGATCGCTGCCGACACCGCGTCGGACAAAAACTGCCCAACGCATGGGGTCTCTACGACATGCACGGCAACGTCTGGGAAATCTGCCTCGACCGCCATCCGGGTGCAAGCAGCGCCACTTATTGGACGAATGACGGAAACTTCAGCGCCGGGTCGGATGTCATCGTCGATCCCATTGGCCCCTCCGCAGGCTCCACGCTCGCCATGCGCGGCGGATCCTGCTATCAAGGCGTCGAGCACTGCCGATCCGCCTTCCGCTACTACGTCAGCAGCCAGAACGACATATCGGCGCACGCCGGCGAAGTGGCCCACGGCTACCGCCTTGTCTGCCCGGTTCCCGTGACAATGGAGTAAGGAGGATTCAACAATGAAACAGCAGTTTTTCGCAATCGCCGCCCTGTCGTCCGCCGCCGCGTTCGCCGCGCCGTCCATCCCCGGCGCGAGCATCACGCTCGCGCAGGATTCCTCAAGCGGGCTTGTCACCATCGACTACACGCTTGAAATCGAGGCCGCCGTCGTGACGGCGGACATCCTCACGAACGGCGTCTCCGTCGGCGAGGCGGTCCTCGGTTCGCTCGCCGGCGACGTGAACCGCAAGGTCGGCGCCGGGGCGAACCGCAAGATTCTCTGGCGACCGGACAGGTCGTGGCCGGATGACGTCGAGATCGCCGCCGGAGGTGTCACGGTGGAGTTGAAGGTGTGGTCGCTCGCGACGCCGCCGGACTACCTCGTCGCCGACCTCACGGTCTCGAACAGCATCCATTTCTACACCAGCACGAACGCCCTTCCCGGCGGTCTTGAAGACGAGCGTTACCGCACGACCCACCTTGTCATGCGCCGCATCGCCGCCAAGGATGTCGAATATCGCATGGGCTGGGAATACTACAACTCCAGTTTCCCATCCGCTGCCAACATCACCGGCTGCGCGCCGCACTACGTCACGATGACGAACGACTACTACGTCGCGATCTACGAGACGACCCAGGCGCAATACCAGAACGCCGTAGGCTCCAATCCGAGCGCGAACGGAACGCTGGACGCCTGGCCTTCCGCACAGCATCCGGTCGAAAACGTATCCCTAAGCGACTTGCGCGGCACGTCGCCGCGCTGGCCGCAGGGCGGCCATGCCGTCGCCGCCTCCACGCCGATCGACAAGTTCCGCTCCGTGACGGGCCTTGCTTTCGACCTTCCGACCGAAGCGCAATGGGAGTTTGCCTGCCGCGCCGGAGAGAAGCAGGCCTACGCCAACGGATGCAAGGAGGACTGGGGAAACCGCAAGAACATCGGTTGGCTTCAGGGCAACGGCGAAGGCTACGCGCAGGGCAAAGCCCATTTCCGCGTCGGCTTGAAGCAGCCCAACGCCTGGGGACTCTACGACATGCACGGAAACGTCCTTGAATGGTGCCTCGACCGTGGCGACAAAACGTGGAACAGCGCTTCCGACAACTGGTACATGAACGCTTATGTCACCAATCCTGGCGACGACCCGTGCGTCGAGCCTTCGGGCGCATCGACAGGGGACGTTGGCACCTTGCGCGGCGGCAGCGCGCAACATAGCGACGGCGTATCGTACGCATACGCGCGCTATCAATCGGGCATCAATTTCAGCACCACGAAGTGGAACAGCCTCGGCTTCCGCCTCGTCTGCCCCGGAATCATCCCATGACTTGGTACCGCGCAGCTGGCCTTGCCGTGCTTTGCGCGTTCTGCGCGCTGCCGCTTCGCGGCGGCGCGCAGTCCGTTTCGCTGGAGTTCGACGCTACGCGTCCCGGCGCGGCGCGGTATTACCACGGCGGGCGCTGCGTCCTCGACTTCTGCGACGACCAGGCCACCCCGCCGGTGCGCGTGGGCGGCAAGGACGCGCCCGTCGCCTTCGCGGGCGCCGCCGTGACCGAGGACTTGGGGGGCGGCGTGAGGCTCCAGCGGCTCCGCGTCGGGCAGGTTCTCGTCGATGCCTACTGGCAGACATTCCCCGACAAGCCGATGGTGCGGCGCTGGTTCGACATCGAATGGACGGGCGACGAGGAACGGAAAATCAAGGGGTTCCGCACGGCGGACGGGTTTTTCAAGATGCGCGGGGAGGGCTGCGCATGGTTCTTTCCTGGACTCTACACGCCGGAGAGGCACGCTCCGGACACCTTCGCGCCGGGGAAACTGCGCGAATCGGGCTGGGGCCAGGGCATCGTCTGCGCGGGCGATGGCGGCGGCGTCGCCCTCGCCATCGCGTCTGACATCACGCGCCCCTACTCCGAGCGCGCGAATTCCATCGTAGTGGAGCGGGCCGACGGCCTCGTTTTCGCCCACGAACTCGGCTTCGGCGGATGGTGCCGCAAGGGCGTGAAGGAACGCATAGGCGACCTGTGGGTCGTCTTTGCGGAAGGTGGCGACGAGGAGGCGCTGATGGCGCTCCCATCGTGGTACGAGGCATGTGGCGCGCGGGTGCCGCAAGACCGCGACCCCGACATCCGCGACACCGTTCTCTACTCCTGCCACCCGGCGGGGTGCTTTGAAAACGACTTCTCCGACAAGGGCGGCTTCAAGGCCGCGGCGGAGTATCTCCCATTCGTGAAGGCGCTGGGCTGCACGACGATCTGGCTGCGGCCCGTGGAGTTCGAGTGCTACGTCCCGGACGACTACTACAAGCTCATGCCGGGGATCGGCACCGAGCAGGACTTCAAGGACTACGTCGCGCGGGCGCACGGGCTGGGACTGAAGGTCTGGCGCGACGCTGTCATGCACGGCGGGAAAAACACCAACGCTCGCGCCAAGGAGCATCCCGAGTGGCTCGTGCGCGACGAAAAGGGCGACACTTTCCCCTGCATGGGCTTTGACTACAACCATCCCGGCTGGATCGAATACTTCGCGCGCTTCATCGAGCACGACACGCGCAAATACTTCCTCGACGGCTGGCGCATGGACATCCCCGCCGGATCGCAGGGGCCGAACTGGGCGAAGGACGTCCCCTACCGCCGCGCGTGCTTCGCGCTTTTGCAGGGCGGATTCGCGCAGCAGCGGGCCATCCGCGCGGCGGCGCGCGCCGCCACGCCCTGGGCCGCTACGCTCGCGGAGTCCAACGAGAGCGTTTTTGGTACGGTCGCCGACGCCATCTACGACCAGCCGATCGCGCACGTCATCGCCCACTTCTTCTGCGACCGCGACGCGGCGACGGTCGTTTCGAACCTGCGCCGCCGCCTGCACGAGCAGAAATGGTCGAGTCTCCCGGATACCGTTTTCCTGCGCTACCCCGAGAGCCACGACTGCTGGCGGGCGGAAGATCTCTTCGGGCGCGCGGCGGCGAATGCGCTCATGGCGCTCTGCGCTTGGATCGACGGCATCCCGCTCGTCTATGGCGAGGGCGAGGATGGCGCGTTCGACGCCTGGCGCGAAATCTTCGCCATCCGGGCCGCCGTCCCTGAACTGACGCGCGGCGATGCGGACTACCTCGGCGTCAAGGCGCCGCCCGGAGTGTTCGCATGTTTGCGCTCCGGAGACGAGGGCGCGAGCGTCGTGCTGGTGAACTTCAACGCAAATGAGGTCGCCGGTCGCATCGAGTGGGCGGGCGGCGCGTTCGACAGGACGTTGCCGGCCTTCGGCTACGAGGTCGTGCGCGTCAGGGGGAAGTCTGTGGAGGAATGCCGGGGCGCTGGCGACGACTGTCAAAAACGCCAATTGAGCACAAATGACAAAAACGCCAATATCAATGAAAGGGTTGATGGCTCATCGGAGGGCTTTCGCCGAATCATCCGCATCCCCGGCGCTACGGACTGGTTTGCGCATTCGGCCGAAGGGGACTTCTCCTCGCCGGTTGTCGTGCGCCACCCGACATACGAGCGCTGCAAGAGCCGCTGCCACGGCGAGCGGGAGGGGGCGGTCGTCTGGGACTCGCTGCGCCACCCAATGGGCTTTGTGAGAGAACACGCGGAAGTTGGCGGCGTCTGCGGCGACCGCGCCGTCACCGTCGGCGGCTTCGCCCCCGGCGCGCGGGTGCGCCTATGCGATCGCCTGGGCGACGAGCCGGGACTTGCCATAGTGATCACGGCGCCTTCCGCCGAGGGTCTCGTCGCCGACATCCGCGAAACGGATGCGGCGGAGGCGCTACGCCCGCGCGGCATCGGCACGGGCGACCCGCGCCTCACCTGCGTCTTCGGCGGCTGGCAGTTCGACGACGGTGTGATCCGCGTCCGCTTTCGTCGCAATGGCGCGATTGTCGGCGTCTGGGAGAATCGCGGCGGCGAATGGGAGAAGACCATCGACAAGGCGCGTGTCTATCGCCGCCGCAACGCGGCCTCGCCCGTCCAGCTCAGCTGGACAAATCATGACCGCGCCGAGCGCTCGCAGGAGTTCGAGTCCGACGCGAATGCGATTTTTACAGTCCGACCCAATGGCGGGATTCTGTGCGAGTTTCCGGAGGCGCGGATGCCGTCCTTCGGCAAGGCCAACCCCGAAGCGGACGACCAGTTCTACCGCGCCGCTCTGGAGTTCGACGGACATGGCGGAATGAAAATCGAAGCGGCAACGCGCGGCAAGCGTCCGCTCCCGCCAGAAGACCTTCTTTGCTACAAGGTCGATTTTGCGAACGGCGCGGCGCCGGACATCCGCCTCGACGGTACCATCGGCGCCCAATGCCGCGAGGAGCGCATGACATCCGGTGTTCGCTTTGTCTGGCAGGACGACGATGCCCTGAAAGCCAACAAATTCTGGCGTGGCGTCACGTTGCGCATTGCGAGGAATGCCGCGTTTTCCAATGGAAAGGCAAATCATGTGAATTCGATCACTACCCAATTCCCAGACAAGTCGCGAGTAATCTTCTATGGTGATAGCATCACGCGGCTTGGCGGCGGCATATTGCGCGTCGCCGCGCAGTATCGCGCGCTTCTCCCCGAGCGCGATGTGCGCTTCTTCAACGCGGGGATATCCGGCGGGGGGCTTGCCGAGGCCAAACGTTACTTTGACGCATGGATTGCTGCCCAGCGCCCGACCCATGTCGTGATGGCCTTCGGCGTGAACGACGCGATCGGAATGGCCAGGGGCCGTCTCGCCGACCCGGACGAAGAGGCGAAGCGCGTCGATGCTGCCCTTGCCGCGTTCCGCCATTGCTACGCTGCGCTCATTGACCGCATCGAGGCCCTCGGCGCTACGGCGATTCTCCGCGCCATAACCCCGTTTGACGACACTGCGCGAACTGAGGAGGGCGCCGCGCCCGCTGATCCGGCGAAGGCGGAGCTGTTCCGGCGCGTCGCGGCGGAAATCCGCAGCCTCGCGGACGAGCGCGGGTTACAGTGCGTAGACGACTGGGCGCGGATGTCGGATCTCCTCGCCGGCGGGGAAGACGACTTCATGCGCGACCGCATCCATCCCAACGACCGTGGCCAGTGGCGCATGGCCGAGACATTCCTTGCCGCGCAAGGGATGCCTTCCGCACCGTATCGTCCGCGTGGCGAGACCGCCGAGTCCGCCGGCCTCGCCGAATGGGACGCTCTTTCGCAGAGACTCGCGAACATCCTTTCCGCCGAACAGGCCTTTGTTCGCGACGAATCGCTAGACGTGGCCTCCCGGCTCGCCAAGGCCAGGGCGTGGCTCGACGAGAACGAATCCAGACCTGGCGTCGAGCCGGTCCTGGTCCTCTTCGCCCGCGACTACCTCCGCTACAAGCCGCAGGAGGCCGCGCTTCGCGCGGCGCTATGGTAGAATCATTAACCATTCAATGATCGCATGACATCGCCATGACCAACCCCAACATCGTATTCACCGCTCCGCGTGTGGCGGAGGTCCTTGAAAAACCAATCCCGTCGCCGGAGGCTGGCGACGTCCTCGTGCGCACGGTGCGCTCATGCCTCTCCGCCGGAACCGAGCGCGGCAACCTCCTCGGCGAACCCAACATGGGACTTCATTCGCAGAAGGACGCGCCAGCCACGTTCCCGCGCCAGCTTGGCTACAGCGCGGCGGGCATTGTCGAGGCCGTTGGCGACGGCGTCGCGTCCGTGAAGCCCGGCGACCGCGTGGCGATGAGCTACAGCCAGCACGCCGCGCTGCAGTGCCGCCCCGAGGCGTTCGTCTATCCCATCCCGGATGGTGTCACGTTCGAGGCCGCAGCGCTCACGCACATCGCCATTATGCCGATGCAGGCGCTGCGCAAGTGCCGCTTCGAGTTTGGCGAGAGCGTCCTCGTGATGGGGCAGGGCATTCTGGGGCAGCTGGCGGTGAAGGTGGCGCGCGCCGCCGGTGCCGCGCCCGTAATCGCGGCAGACCCCATTCCCGCGAAGCGCGACCGGGCGCTGGCGCTCGGCGCAGACCTCGCGCTCGACCCCGGCGCACCAGACTTTGCCGAGCGCGTGAAGGCGGCGACCGGCGGCGGTGCGCGGGTTGTCATTGAGGTGACTGGCGTCGATAGGGCGCTCGACACGGCGCTCGACGCGGTTGCGCGCTTCGGGCGCGTGGCGCTGCTCGGCTGCACGCGGCGCTCCGAATTCGCAATCGACTACTACCGCAAAGTCCACGGACGCGGAGTCACCCTTGTCGGGGCGCACAACCAGGCGCGGCCTGACCACGACTCTTCCCCCGGCTGGTGGACGAGGCGCGACGACGCCCTCGCCTACCTCAGGATGGTTTCGCTTGACCGCATCGACCTCGCCGGCTTTGTCGAAGAGGTCCACACCGTCTCCGACGCCCCCGCCGTTTACTCTCGCCTTGCCGCCGGCGGCGCGTTCCCGACAGTCCAGTTCGACTGGGAGCCGCCCCATGAACGCTGATTTCCCGATTCGCGGGCCATACCCGCTTCTGATCACCCCCTGGACGGAGGACGCTCGGCTCGACATCGATATTCTCGTCCGCGAGGCCGAATACGTCGCGGGCTGCGGCGTGAACGGCCTCATCTGGCCCCCGGCCAGTGAGGTGATGGGGACCCTTTCCGCGGAGGAATACGAGGCGGGGCTACGGGCGCTGGCGGAATGGGCGCACCACCGTGCGACAGATTGCGCTCCGACAATAGTCGCCACCTGCCCAGGCCGCGATTCCGCCGAAGCGTTGGAACGCGCCCGGACCGTGCAGTGCATCGCCGACGAAACCGGCGCCTGCATGGGTCTTCTCGCCCGCATGCCTGACGACGCGGCGGACCAGACGGCCATCGAGGCGCACTACCACGCGCTGGCGGGCGTCGTGCGGATGCCGGTCGTCATCCAGACCTTCAACGACGGCAAGAGTCCGCAACCTGATGTCGAGTTGCTTGTGCGCCTCGCCCGCGACTATCCCGCCATCTACGGCAACGTCAAGGAGGAGTCGCCCGGCGGCAAGGTGAACGCGCGCATGGCCGAGCTACTCCGCCACCCGGAGATCAAGACGGTTTTCAGCGGGTTCGGCGGAAAGGCCTGGATGTTCCAAGGAACGAAGATCGGAACGGACGGCGTGATTTCGCAGCGCCCCGCCTACGCCTCGCTTTTCGTCCGCATCTACACACTTCTGAAGGAGGGTCGCCAGAGCGACGACCCGGAACTGGCCGGCACCTACGCCAAATACCTCTACGTGTGCAACCTCGGCGACACGTTCGGGGAAACCGACGACATGATGCGCGGGCCGCACCTCTACGTGCTGCAGAAACTCGGCATCTTCCGCAACCGCCTCACGCGCGACGGCGACGGCAATCTCTCCGACTACCCGATGACCGACGCCGAGAAGCGCGAAGTCGAGCAGCGCATGCGCTACTGCGGGCTTCTCACGGATGCGGCATCATGATAGAAATCCGCATCTTTTGTGTGGGGGGATGTTGAAGTCTGTTGCCCATCCCTCCCTCCAAGGCGGGCTGCGCGGCATTAGGCTGCACACAGAATTCAAATGAAGGCAATGAAAGAATACAGAAACATCGCATACACCGACCATCCCGCATGTCGGCTTGATGTACGCGTTCCAGACGGGTCGTCCGGTTTCCCCTCCATCGTATGGTTGCATGGAGGCGGCCTCACGGCTGACGAACGCCATTTCATCCCGATAGTTGACGATGGCATTGCGCAAGTCGCCGTCGATTATCGGTTGCTGGGCCGAGATGCCAAATGCGGGGAGGAATGCATCGAAGACGCCGCGGCAGCCGTCGCATGGACTTTCGCCCGCATCGCCGAATACGGAGGCAATCCGGGCAAGGTGTTTCTTTGCGGAGTCAGCGCCGGTGCTTATCTCGCAATGATGGTCGGCATGGATGCTTCTTGGCTTGCGAAACATGGCGTTTCAAACCGCACGCTTGCAGGGATCGTGGCCATTTCAGGACAGGCCACCAAGCACTTCGCCGTTCGCGAATACGCTGGCGACAAAGACCAGCAGTATGTGCCGAAGATAGACCGCCTTGCGCCGTTGGCGCACGTCTCGTCTGAAATTCCGCCCATCCTCTGCGTCTGCGGCGAACCGCCCTGGGAGTGGCCCGGACGTTCCGAGGAAAACAGGCTGTTGGTTGCTTCATGCACGGCGTTGGGGCATCCGCGCGCTCGCTTCGTCCTATGCCCATATTGCGACCACGCCCGCACATACCCCGCCGCACTGCCTTATCTCGAAATTTTTGTTCGCGGTGAATTGCCATGATCAACCCCAACATCGTCTTTACGTCTCCGCGCGTTGCGGAAGTCATCGACAAACCCGTTCCCTCGCCGGGCCCTGGCGAAGTCCTCGTGCGAACAGTGCGCTCATGCCTCTCCGCCGGAACCGAGCGCGGCAACCTCCTTGGCGAGCCAAACATGGGTCTTAATTCTCCGAAGGATGCCCCCGCCGCGTTTCCGCGCCAGCTCGGCTACAGCGCCGCCGGCATCGTCAAGGTCGTTGGCGAAGATGTCGTGTCCCTGAAACCCGGCGACCATGTGGCGATGAGCTACAGCCAACACGCGGCGCTCCAGGGGGGGCAGAGGTGGGGCAGAGGGGTCTGTCCCCATTAGTCCCCATTAGCCGAATGTTGCCATTGTGCGAATGTTGCCAATACCAATGCTGCCAGTTTCCAATTTCGCCATCATTGGAAATTGGAACTGGCAACACTTTCACATTGGCAACATTAGCTAAACGCTCATGAAGCCGGGGCCGTTTCCGCCGAACTTGGAGAACTGGGCCGCCTCCCCCGACCCGCCCGGTGCCCGACTGGCCTAGTCCGGTTTCTTTTGCGGCGGGGCGGAATGGGGCCGTCCAGCGGGATTTCATGGCCAGGCATTGGTGTATGGAAACTTTTTGCCGACAATCTGCACCGATGCAACTTTTCATTGAAATTGGTTTTGACATTGACAGTATTCGGTCAGGGATAGGGGTTATTGCTGATCTCGCGCTCGGAGGCGAGACGGA
>CAMNCG010000092.1 GCA_946534105.1 uncultured Verrucomicrobiota bacterium | reverse complement strand
GTTCCGGCTCTACTGCGGAATCCAGGAACCGGACGGGGCGGAAGAGGCGCTGGGGCTCACGATCCCGGAACACGCCGCGACGGCGCTTCCCAAGCAGGAGCGGCACCCAAAAGCGGCGGAACTGCTCGCGACGTGCCGGACGATGACGACGCTCGACGCCGTCGTCTGCGACGGCCTCGGGCTCGTGCGGGTGCGACGACGGACGGCGTAAAATCAAGATTTTGAAATACACTTGTAATCAAATGAAATTGATTCGAGAATTCGGTAGGAGAGGAGGAGCGGTTGGAGAGGCGAGAGGCAGACGAAGAAAGGGAGGGACGATTCTCGAATGTCGCGGAGCGCATCTTGACTGACGGAGAGCGAAAATGTATCTTTTCCTCCAACCGCGCGACACGGATGTCCACGGGGCCTGCGCCGCGGCGCAGGGAAATGCACGAACCGAAAACGACAGAAACGGATCAAGGACATGAGACACACCTTCTACCCCAAACGCAACATCGTCCTCGCCGTCAGCGAGGCGATCGGCATCCGCCAGTCCGACGCCGAGATCGCCGTGAACGCGGTCTTCGATGAAATCGCCCGCGGTCTCGCGGCCGGCCACAAGTGCGAGCTGCACCATTTCGGCACGTTCAGCGTGGTCGAGCGCAAGAGCCGTCCGGGCCGCAACCCGCTCAAGCCGCAGGAAACCTGCCGCATCCCGGCACGCAACAGCGTGAAGTTCAAGCCGGCGCCGCGGCTTCTCAAGGCCGTCGCCGAAACCAAAGCCTGAAAACCGGAACGAGGAGCCGGCACCAAATGGATTTTTCCGCACCGCGCGGAATGCGCGATTTCTATCCGGAGGACATGGTCCTCCGCAACCGCATTTTCGACGCATGGCGCGCCGCCGCCGTCGCCTCGGGATTCGAGCACTACGACGCCTGCGTCGTGGAGTCGCTCGACCTGCTGAAGCGCAAGGCCGGCGAAGAGGTCGAAAACCAGGTCTACGCCTTCCAGGACAAGTCCGGACGGGACATCGCGCTGCGCGCGGAAATGACCCCGACGCTCGCCCGCATGGTTGCGGCGCGACAGGGCTCGCTGCAGTTCCCGATCAAGTGGTTCTGCATCGCGCAGTGCTTCCGCTACGAGCGAATGACGAAGGGACGCAAGCGCGAACACTACCAGCTCAACCTCGACATCGTGGGCGAGGACGGCGTTTCCGGCGAAGCCGAAGTGCTCGTCGGCGCCATTGACGCATTGCGCCGCATGGGCGTTCCGGACGGGGCGTACCGAGTCCGTCTTTCCTCCCGCGCGCTTCTCTCCGAACTGCTCGAGAAGCTCGGCATTCCGGAAAAATTCCACGCCGGCGCGTTCATCGCCCTCGACAAGAAGGGAAAACTTCCGCGCGAGGAGATCGAGGCCATTCTCCGCGACGAGGGGCTCGACGACGAGGCGTGCCGCAAGGCGTTCGACCTCACGGAGATTTCCTCGCTTGACGAAGCGGCCGCCATTGCCGGTCCGGACTCCCCCGCGATCGCCCGCATCCGCGAACTTTTCGCGCTCCTGAAGGTCTACGGCGTCGCCGACCAGGTCGTGTTCGACATCTCGGTCGTGCGCGGACTTTCATACTACACGGGAATTGTCTTCGAGGCGTTTGACACGAAAGGCGAATTCCGCGCCATCTTCGGCGGCGGTCGCTACGACAACCTCCTCACGACGATCGGCGGCAAGCCGATGCCGGCCGTGGGCCTCGGTTTCGGCGACGTCGTCGTGGGCGAACTGCTGAAGGCGCTCGGGCTCGACGGCCCGACCGGAGACCGCGACCTCGTCTGCGTCGGCTACATGCAGCCGGAGCAGCGCGACGCCGCGACGCGGCTCGCGGCGCGCCTCCGCGCCGCAGGCCGCAACGTGGACCTCCGGCTCCACGCCCAGAAGGCCAAGGCGTTCTTCGCCGCCGCCGCCCAGCGCGCCACGCACGCCGCGTACGTGGGGCCGGACGACGTCGCCGCCGGCAGCGTCCGCATGAAGAACCTCTCCACGCGCGAGGAAACCTCCGTCCCTCTCGCCTGACCCTCCTTTTTCCCCGACCCTTCCGCCCCCATGACGATTCAGGAAATCTTCGACCGACCCGAGGCGTTCGATTTCAACGTGCCGACCCTCGGCGAATGCACGGTCGACAACCCCGTGCGCGACACGGTCTTCGTACCGGACGGCGCGCGCACGCTCATCCGCCACAACGCCGAGTACGTGGAGTCCCGCATCCGCGCCGGACTTCCCGTGCCGAGCTTCGAGAAGGCCGGCCCACACCGCAAGATCTTCCACGCGCCGGCCTGGTGCCGCGCCGCGATCGTCACGTGCGGCGGGCTCTGCCCGGGCCTCAACGACGTCGTGAAGGGCCTCGTGCAGACGCTGTGGTTCGACTACGGCGTGCGCCACATCTTCGGCGTGCGCTACGGCCTCGAAGGCCTCGTGCCGTCGTACGGCCACGAGCCGATCGTCCTCACGCCCGAGGACGTGGACGACATCCACCAGGACGGAGGCACGATCCTCGGCTCCTCCCGCGGCGGGCAGGACACGGCGACGATCGTGAACACCCTTTCGCACCTCAACATCAACCTCCTCTTCTGCATCGGCGGCGACGGCACGCTCCGCGCCGCGCGCGACATCGCCGAGGAGGTGCTGAAGCGCAAGCTCTCGATCTCCGTCGTGGGCGTCCCGAAGACGATCGACAACGACCTCGCCTTTATCGGCCGCTCGTTCGGCTTCGAGACGGCGGTGTACGAAACGGGACACGTCATCACCTGCGCCCACGTCGAGGCGAAGGGAGCCCCGCGCGGCGTCGGGCTCGTGAAGCTCATGGGGCGCGACTCGGGGTTCATCGCCGCGTACGCCGCGATCGCCAACTCCGTCGTGAACCTGTGCCTCGTCCCGGAAGTGACCTTCACGCTCGACGGCGAGCACGGCGTCCTCACCGCGCTGGAACGCCGCTTCGGCATCGGCAAGAGCCACGCGGTGATCGTGGTCGCCGAGGGTGCCGGGCAGGACCTGCTGCAGGGCGAAACGAGGCGCGACGCCTCGGGAAACGTCCTCAAGAAGGACATCGGCACGTTTCTCAAGACCAAGATCGAGGAGCATTTCGCCGCCAAGGGCGCACCGGTTTCCGTGAAGTACTTCGACCCGAGCTACATGATCCGCTCCGTGCCGGCCCGCGGCTCCGACGCGATCCACTGCTGCCTGCTCGCGAAGAACGCGGTGCACGCCGCGATGGCCGGCCGCACGAACTGCGTCGTCGGCAAGTGCGCCGACGTGTACATGCTCGTGCCGATCGCGCTCGCCACGGCCGAACGCCAGAAACTCGATGTCTCCGGCCCGCTCTGGCAGGCCGTCGTGGACGTGACGCGCCAAGGCGAGTACATGGGCTACGAGCCCCTCGTCCGGGGCTAGGCGGTGGAAGCCCCGCTCATCGGCCCTGCCGGCGGCGTCTGGCACCTCGTCGGCGTGGCCGGAACCGGCATGTCGGCGCTCGCCGAAGCGCTTCTCGACGCCGGTGCGCGGGTTTCCGGATCGGACCGCTTTCTCGACGGCGGGGAGGAGCTTCCCGCGCTCGCGGCGCTCCGCGCGCAGGGCGTCGCGCTCTTCCCGCAGGACGGCTCGGGCGCAGCGACCGGCCGCACCGAGGCCGTCGTCGCCTCAACTGCGGTCGAAGCGGACAACCCGGACCTCGTCGCCGCGCGCCGCGCCGGAATTCCCGTCCTGCGCCGCGCCGAGACGCTCGCCCGCGTCCTTGCGGGACGGCGCCTCGTCGCCGTCGCCGGCACGTGCGGCAAGTCGACGACGACCGCGATTCTCGGCCACGTTCTCGAACGCGCCGGCCTTTCCCCAACCGTCGTGAACGGCGCGCCGTGCCCGGCCTGGACGCGCGGCGGCGCCCGCACCGGCGCGGTGCTGCGGGGAACCGGGGCTCTGTGCGTCGCCGAAGTGGACGAATCCGACAAGTCGCTCCTCGCGTTCTCCCCGGCCGCCGCAATCGTCCTCAACGCCTCCGCGGACCACTTCCCGCTCGGCGAAACGAACGCGCTTTTCGACGAATTCCTCTCGCGCGTCGCGCCCGGCGGCCCGGTCGTGGACGCCCGGCGCGAGCCTCCGCCCGGCGCCGTGGAAGGCGACTGGTCCGTCTCGTTCGTTTTCGACGGGCTCCGCCTCCGCCTGCCCTGCCCCGGTCTTCACAACGCCGCGGACGCCGCCGCCGCGTGCCGCATGGCGCTCGCGCTCGGCGTCCCTCGCGAAACGCTCGCGCCGGCTCTCGCGACGTTTCCCGGCATCGCGCGCCGCATGCAGCTCGTCGGTCGCCGCCCCGGCGGACCTCGCGTCGTGGACGACTACGCGCACAACACCGAAAAGCTCCGCTCTTCCCTCGTCGCGCTGCGCGAACGCTCGGCGCGCCTCTTCGCCACATGGAGGCCGCACGGCTACGCGCCGCTGCGCAAGATGCGCGCCGATCTCGCGGACATGTTCGCCGAAACGCTCCGCCCGCGGGATCGACTTTTCCTCCTCCCCGTTTTCGACGCGGGCGGAACGGCCGACCGCTCCGTCTCTTCGGCCGACCTCGCCGCCGACCTCGCCGCCCGCGGCCTCCACGCCGCCCTCCCCGCAACGCCCGAAGACGCCGCGGCGGCGATCCTCGCCGAGGCCGGACCCGACGACATCGCGGCCGTCTTCGGAGCCCGAGACCCCGCTCTGCCCCGCCTCGCCCGCTACCTCGCCGGCGCCTGACGCGGCGGCGAGAACCGCCCGCCGCCGCCCGCATCCGCGCCGGAGGTGGCGCTCTGCGCCAGCGCGGCGAGCGCCGCGGCAGCCTCGGTCGCCGCGCCCGGCGGGAGCCTGCGGCGCGACGCGACGAGCGCCAGCAGCGGCGAAAGCCGCGCCGACGCGGCGCGAAAGGCGTCGCCCCGGCCCGCCGAAAGCTGTGCCAGCTCGGCAAGTTTCGCCGCCGCGGCGGCGGGCGCCCATTCCCGCGACGACGGCTCGAACAGGCGCACGAGCGACTGCGGCCGGTCCGAAAAATCCTCCGGCACGCCATCCTCGCCCGGCACGAGGTCGAGCGCGGCGAGCGTGCGCACGACGTGCGAGCGCGTCGTGACGCCCGGCGTCAGCACCAGACGGCGGCGGGCGATCAGCCAGGAATCCCAGTCTCTGTCGGCCGCCAAATCGTCCGTCCCGGGACCGGTGGCGAAGAAAAGATCCGCCGTCCACGGTTCGCCGGAGGCGAGACGTCCGCGCAGCGCGGCCCAGCGCCCGGCCCGGTCCGGAAACGAAAGCCACCACGAAACGAGTTCGGCGGCAAGCGCCGGGTCGGCGTCCGGCCAAGGGGAATCGGCGCCGGAAAGGTGCGAAACCGGCGGCAGACGCGCGCGCGACCACGCCCCGCGCGTCGCGTCATAGTCGGCCTGCCGCGCGGCGGAGTCGAATGTCCGGGCCAGCCCCGCCGCGAACCAGCGCGCCGGAAGGCGCGGCGTTCCCTGCGCGCGCGCCGACGCGGCGTCGGTCGCGACGGCCGCCCCGAGCAGGGCCTCGACGACCCGCCCGGCCACGGCGCGGGCGTCGAGGCCTCCCCACGGATTCTCCACGACGATCTTCGCACCGGCGAAAAATCCCGTTCCGCGGCGGACCGGCGCCGAAAACGCCGGCGCGGCGACGTGCGCGACGCCGTCCGGGGAGACGCCGTCCGGCGCCGGAGGCGAGGAGGGGGAGAAAAGGGAAACGACCGCGCCGCAGCCCTCCGGAAAAAGCCCGGGGAGCGCGGCCTCGACGCGCGACCGAACCTCGCCCGCGAATTCCAGCAGCACGCTGCGATCGGCATACGCCGGAAACCCGGGACCCCCGATCCGAAACGTCCCGTCGGAATTCGCGTTCGAAAAACCGTCGGCCTCCGCCAGCAGGCGGCGAACTCGCGTCCGCACGTCGGCGGCGGGAGCGTCCGCAACGCAGGTGTGGTCCGGAAAAGCCGCAACCGCCGCGGCCAGCGCCGCGGCGGCGACGGAACCGGGCCGGACGTCCATGGCCGGCCTGCGGCGCTAGACGCGCTCGACGACGATTTCGGGATCGACCGAGTCGCGGAGATTCTCCTGGACGTACCCCTTGAGCGTCTCCATCGCGTACGGGCACGACCCGCAGGCGCCCTTGAGCGTGAGCGTCACGGTCTTGCCCTCGATCTTCACGATTTCGCAGTCTCCGCCGTCCTGCTGGAGCATCTTGCGGATGGACTCGAGCCTTTCCCTGATTTTCTCTTCCATGGTCGTCGCCTCCGGCGCGCGTCGTCGCCGGGTCCAGAACCCGCGGCGCGCGACACGCCGCCATTCTACGAAATCGCAGCGCGCCCTTCAACGCGCGCCAGCGCCGCGGCCGGTTGCAATCGGGACCGGATTGTGGCAGAATTGCAGCCACCGGGAAAACGCGTCGCAAGGAACGCAGCCCCCTTCCCCGGCGGCACGCCCGGATGTCCGCAAGCCCGGCCCGCGTCCCTTTCCGCTCCCTTCCAGCACATGCTCGCGAAAATTCAGTCCCCCGCCCCAACCGGTTTCGTGCCGTTCGATCCGCTCCGCCAGGCGCGCCTCTCGCTCTCCTATTTGGAGTCGATGACGGACGCGAAGCGCGGTTTTCTTCCGTGGGGGACGAGCCAGGTCTACTGTCTGGAGCCCTTCGCCGAGCACACGCGGCGCGACGATTCGGAGTACGCGGCGAGCTGGTACGAGGGCATTTCCTGCGCCCGCGAGATGCTGGGAACGGACGATGGCGCCCGCGTCGAGAAGGCCCTGCACGCGCTCGTGCTCGATCCCGAGTGCTGGGAGGATCAAACCGGTCTGCGCTACCCCAAGCGCCGGCCCTGGAGCGGCAAGACCGACTGGTGCACCCTTTCCGAGATGGCGACGGTCCTCTCGGCGCTGAACCGCATGATCGAAGTCGATCCGGACGACGCGGAGGCCGCGAAACGCGCCTCCGAGCTCATCGCCGGGCTGCGCCGCCTCGTCGTGGTCCACGAGAAGCGCCTCACCCCGTTTGGCGAATTTCCCGTCGATCCGCCGGTCTACACCTTCCCGACCGACGTCGCCGTGCGCGGCGCCGGGCTCCAGCCCGGCTTTTCGACCGGATTCGCGGACTCCGCGATGCGCGTCGCAAGCCTGATTCATCCGGTCATGGTCTACCACGACATGACGGGCGACAAGGTCGCGCTCGACCTCGCGACCGGGCTTTCGAACCACCTCGCCGGCTTTTCGCACTTCTTCAGCTGCAAGACGGAGTTTCAGGGCGAAGTCCACGCCGCGCTCGTCACCGCGGCGGGTCTCGCGCGCCTCGGGCGCTTTCTCTCGAAGGACGGCTACGTCGCGCGCGCCAAGTCGCTTTACGACTACGTGCGCCGCAATTCCTCGGCGTTCGGCTGGGTGCCGGAATACCTCCAGTGGCAGCTCACGTCCGAGGAGAAATGCGACGCCACGGCGACCTGCGACATGATGCAGTGCGCGATGGAACTCGTGGAATGCAACTTCCCGGAATACTGGGACGACATCCACCGCTACTGGCGCAACCATCTCGTGCAGATGCAGATCGACGACGTGTCGTTCATCCCGGCCGTGGCCGGCTCCGACGGTCCGCGCCGCACGACCCGCGACCTCCAGACCCGCATCCGCGGCGCCATGTGCGGCGCCGCCGGCCCCGGATTCATCATGCCCGGGCTCCCGCGCTTCGTCTCGGCGCGCGCCTCCGCCGCCGCGCCGCGCGCGATGCTCCGCGCCTGGCGCTCCTCGGTCGAGCAGCTGCGCGACATCGTGACGGTGAACTTCCCGGTCCCGAAGGAGACCGCCGCCGCGAAGGTGACGGTCGGCTACCCGAACGAGGGCTTCATCAAGGTCGAGATGAAGAAGTCGAGCCGCATCAACATCCGGCTCTACCCGTGGATGACGACCCCGCACGAAGGGCTCATCGACGGCCACCCGGCCGGCATGGAGCGCCGCGAGGACCACATGGCCTTTCCGAAGTGCGCCAAGGGCTCGGTCGTCATCTTCCGCCACGACCTGCGTACGCGCCGCCTTCTGGAAAACGTGACCGCCCTTGATTTCTACGGCCTGTGGCGCGGGCCGGATGTCATCGACATCCTCCCGCACTCTTCCGGCATCGGATACCGGCTCTACCAGCGCCAGGCCGGCGTGAAGCGCGAACCCGTCCCGCCGGCGTCCACGCCCGCCGAGGAAATCGTTCCCGCCTGCGAGCCCCCCGTTTCCAAGGAGACGCGGCTCAATCGGCGCAAGGCCCCGCGGGCCTGACCGGGAGGGGCCTCCGATGGCCCTGCCCGCGGCGCCCGTCGGCCCGCCCCCGCACATCGAGGGGTACGATCGTTTTTCCCTGTTGGGCGCCGGGGGAACCGCGACCGTCTGGAGCGCCCGGCAAATTGCCGTGGGGCGGGAGGTCGCGATCAAGACCCTCGACCCGGCGCTCGTCTGCGGCGACGCGGAAATCGACCGCTTCCAGTCCGAGGCGCGCACCGCGGCCCGGCTCTCCCACCCGGGGATCGTGCGCGTGTTCGACGCCTTCTACCGCGACGGCGATTTCTGCATCGTCATGGAGAAGCTCTCGGGCGAAACGCTCGCCGCCCGCATCGTCCGCTCCGGCCCGCTTCCCGAAGCCGAGGTCGTGTCGATCGCGCGAAGCGTCGCCGACGCGCTCCGCCACGCGTGGGAGCGGGAACGGCTCGTCCATCGCGATCTCAAGCCCGAAAACGTCATGATCTGCCGCGACGGACGGGTGAAGGTGATGGATTTCGGCCTCGCGAGTTCCGCCTCGTGCCTTCAGGCCCGCCGCTCCGCCGCCGCCGCCGGCGGCACCCCGGAGTGGGTGTGGGGAACGCCCGCGTACATGTCCCCCGAACAGGCTGTCGGCCGCGCCGCCCCCGCCCCGCAGAGCGACATGTACTCGCTCGGCGCGACGCTCTTCCACGCCGTGACCGGCCGAACCCTTTTCGTCGGCGCCGGGGACGAAAACGCCGTCATGGCCGCGCAGGTTTCCTCCGTTGACGCCTCGCCGCGCGAACTCGTCTCCGCGATCTCGGCGCCGTTCTGCGATTTTCTCGAAAAAATCCTCGCCAAGCGGCCCGAAGACCGCTTTCCCGACTGGGGTTCCGTCTCCGCGGCGCTCGATGCGCTCGCCCGCCCTCGCGACGCCGCCCCGCGGCTTCCGGCACCCGGGATCCTCCGCGCGAAGTCCGGCGTCCCTTTTTCCAGCGTCCGCCACGCGCCTGACGACGACAGCCCGGCGCAAGACACCTCCGCGTCCGTGCCGCCTCCGGGTGCGGCCGCGCCAAGAACGACGGCGCGGCCGCCGCGCCGAAAGGTCGGCTTTTCGCCCGTTCCGCCGCCCCTGCCGGCGGCGGCGCTCTTCGCGGCGTTCTGCCTCTTCGCCGTCTCCGAACGCTTCGCGGCGCTGCGCCATGTCCGGGCGGACCGCCGCCTCCAGGCGGCGTACGAAATCCTGGATGCGATGCCGGAGCCGGTTCCGACCTGCGCGGCGGCGTTCGCGCCGGCTCTCGCGTGGTGCGACGAAGCGCTCGCCGCGCCCGGCGCCGAAAAGGACCACGCCCTCTTCGCGCTCGTCTCCGAACGGCGCGACGCGATGCGCAAGGCGCTCGACGAAGCCCAACGCGCCGAAACGGCCGCGCTCGCCGCCTCGTGGCGCGCGGTCGTGTCCCGCGGCGGCGCGACCGCGGCGGCGTCCGGGCTCCTCGCCTACGCCGGGCCTCTCGCCAAGGAAACCGCCGCCGGGCGCCGGCGCGTCGCATCCGGCCTTGTCGGCGCGTCCGCGCGGAGCGGCGACGCAGGAGGGGAGGACCCGCGATGACCGAGCACGAAGCCTACGTCGCCCTCAACATGGTGCCCGGCATCGGCGGCGCCGTGGTGCGCGCCGCAATCCCGGCGTTTGGATCGGCGGCGGCGTTCCTGCGGGCGGGAGCCGGGGAAATGGCGCAACTCCGCGGCGTCGGCAAAATGCGCGCCGCGGCGTTCCGCGAAGCGTTCCAGACGGTCGATCCCGCGGCCGAAATCGCCCGCGCTCGGAATTTTTCGCTCCGCATCCTGACGCCGGACGCCCCGGACTGGCCGGCGCTCCTCGAAACCATCCCCTCCCCACCCGTCGCGCTCTACGTCGCCGGCGACCCCGCGGCGCTGTCCCTTCCGTGCGTCGCGATCGTCGGGACCCGGGGTCCGACCCCGTACGGCCGCGAACAGGCCCGCTCCTTCGCGTACCGCCTCGCCCAGGCAGGCCGATGCGTCGTTTCCGGCCTCGCGCGCGGAATCGACACCGAAGCCGCCGAAGGCGCGCTCCTCGGAGGCGGCCGCACCATCGCCGTGGTCGGCTCCGCGCTCGACCGGCTCTATCCGCCCGAAAACCGCGGACTCGCGCGCCGGATCGTCGCTTCGGGCGGAGCCGTCGTTTCGGAATACCCCTTTGGCCGAAGCGCCGACCGGCAGACCTTCCCGATGCGCAACCGCATCATTTCGGGACTCTCCTCCGGTGTGCTCTGCATCGAGGCCGGTCCGGCCTCCGGCACGCTCATCACGGCCGACCACGCGCTCGAACAGGGCCGTCCCGTCATGGCCCTTCCGGGCCGCGTGAACGACCCCACCGCGCAGGGTTGCCACAAGCTCATCAAGCACGGCGCCCGGCTCGTCGAATCCCCCGAGGAAGTCCTCGACGAACTCGACGCCCTGCCCCTTCCCGCGCCGCCACCGCGCGCCTCCGGACGAAGCGCGCCCCCCGCCCAGGCCGCGCCGCGTCCCGTCGCGCCGAAACCGCCGGAAATCCATCTTTCGCCCGAAGAGCGCAGGGTGATGGACGTTCTCCGCCAGGACGGCGGCATCCCGGCGGACGTCGTCGTCGCGCGCTCCGGCGTGCCGGCCTCCTCCGTCGGGCCCGTCCTGATCGCGCTTGAAATGAAATGCCTCGTCCGGCGCGATCCGACCGGACTCTACTCCGCCGCGCGGGGCTGAAGCCGCCTACGCCTTTTCGACGAGATCCGCGAGAACGTCGGGCGAGGTGACGCCGACACGCACCGCGGCCTCTTCGCCGTTTTTCGTGACGACGAGCGTCGGAATGGACTGCACCCCGAACCGGCCCGCGAGCGCCGGCTCTTCGTCCACGTTTACCTTGTAGAAACGGACCGGATTCCCGGCCTTTTCGAAATCGGCGGCGACGGACTCGAAGATCGGCCCCTGCATCCGGCAGGGCCCGCACCAGGGAGCCCAGAAATCGAGGACGCAGACGCCCTCCGCTACGGCGGCGTCGAACTCCGATTCGGTGAGAGATGTGACTGGCATGGCTGTTGTTTTTCCCGCGTTCGTCGCGCCCGGCCCCGTTGGCGCGGACGCGGGGTGCATTGTACTCAAAGAGATTTCGGAACGCAAGCCGGTGTCGCGCCGGCCGCCTTACACGGAGCGAGCCCACGGGGGGAACGGAACCCGGAGCGTGGCGGGACGGCCGGTGCCGGGAAGAAGGAGGGACGCGGAGAGGGAGTGAAGGGCGAAGAGAGGAGCGCGACGGACCGAAGGAGATCCCGGAACCGGCGACGGAGAGGAGTCTTCCGGAAGAGGAAACGAAGCGGCCGGGGAACGGGGGGATGTCGCGTAGACGGCGTCGCCGACAATGGGATGGCCGACGGAGGCGAGATGGCATCGGATCTGGTGCGTGACGCCGGTGTGGATGACGACTTCCAGGAGCGTGGTGCCGCCGGGCCCGGGCGCGAGGGGCTTCCAGAAGGTTTCGGCGAACATCGGTCGCTCGCCGCCGGGAAGCGCCCCGGCGGACACGACGCGCATGCGGCCGCGGAAGGAGGAGGAATGCGCGAGGTGGCCGGACACGCCGCCGGAGGAACTCACGCGGCCATGGACGAGGGCAAGATAGACTTTGCGGACGGTTTTCGCGGCAAATTGCGCGCGAACGAAGTCGTAGGCCGGCTGGTTTCGGGCGGCGATCACGAGGCCCGACGTGCCGGCGTCGATGCGATGCACGATGCCGGGCTGGAGCGGATCCGGCCCGACGGAGGCGGTTTCGGGGTAGCGGGCGAGCAGCGCCCCGGCGAGCGTGCCGGTTTCGCCGGGCGAGAGCGGATGGCAGGGCTGGCCGGAGGGTTTGTCGAGGGCGAGGAGGTCGGCGTTTTCCCAGGCGACCGAGAGAGGAAGGTCCGGTTCGGGGCGCGCGGCGCGGTCCGAGGGTTCTTCGAGGCCGGAAACGGAAACGACGGCGCCGGGAGGGGGACGGTCCGATTTGGAGAGGGCGCGGCCGGAAACGGCGACGCCGCCGGCCGCGAAACAGGCGGAAACCGCGGAACGGGCGACCGGACGCGGGGAGAAGGCGAGGACGAGCCGGTCCGCGCGGTCGGCGGAGGGCGACGGGACGGTGAAGGAAAAGGAAAGCATGCGGAGGAGACTATAGCAGGTCCCCCGCCGCATCGGGCGCGCCCGCGCCCCCTCGTGCCGAACCCAAGGCCGCGCCCGGTGTGCAAGAGCGATCCATGGACCGCGGCCCCGTCCGGAGTTCCTACCGAATTCTCGCAACGTATTCCTGTTGAATAGAAACGGATATTATAGATTCATTCATGCGCGGTTTTTGGCGCGGACGACGTTTCGGTCGCGCGCCCGCGCCGTTGGGTGTAACCAAACGTTGTCAGCGCCGACGTCGCGCCCGCCTTGCCCGGTTCCGCGCCAGAA
>CAMNCG010000091.1 GCA_946534105.1 uncultured Verrucomicrobiota bacterium | reverse complement strand
TCACGGTCCCAGGCAGCCAATGGGGCAGACCAAAACCTCGTCGGGGCGCCGATACGGATGGTCGCCAACCGCCGTCAGGACCATTTTGAAGGCCGGGCGTCCGCTTTTTTTCGTGTCGATCAGCGCCTCAAGCGCGTTCAGCGTCTTCGCCCCCTCTTCGACCAACGCGCTTCCGCCGAGCTTGATTTCGACAAGACCGTATTTTCGCCGCGGATTTTGACGACGGCGTCGCATTCCCCCATTTTACCCTTTCCATGTCAAGCGAATCCGTCATTTGGCGCAATTTCGACCCGTCACTTGGCGCAATTTCGACCCTTCACATGGCGCGATTTCTCCTTGACATGTCCGTGGAGTTGTGGGAGACTCGCGGGCGTTTTGACGGCACGACGCCAAGATGCTCCATTCACCCAATAAATAAGATGTCCCATGTGCACGATGACAATTCCGGCTTCGGTTTGCAGGAAAACGCCCGTGAAAATCGTCCGCGACAAGGCTCTTGACGGATTGCCGGAATACATACGGCAACGTTGCGCGACGCGGTCCGGCGCAAAGGCGTATCTCGCATCGATCGGTTTGCGGCGGAGCCGCACCGGAAAGATGACCGTGGTCCCTCTGTAATCTATGTCGGCACCCCGCACGCAATTCGTTTCTGGTTTTCACGGATGCTCCAAGAGCGTCGCCGCAGCCGTTTTGCGCGCCGACGGGGTTTCCTTGACGTCCAGCGAAAACGACTACGACTGGTTGGGAAAAGGAATCTATTTCTGGGAAGACGCACCGATTCGGGCGCGGGATTGGGCGGCCAGGAAATTCGGTGAAGCCGATGCGGCCGTCCTCGGTGCCAAAATCCGCCTGGGACACTGTCTTGATTTGGTGGACATGGATTCCTACGTGATTCTCCGGCAAGCGTATCAAGCCTTGTCGGATGCCGGCGAGAAACTGCCGCAGAACGAACGGAAACTCCACAAATTGGATTGTTTCGTCGTAAACGCGGCCGTTTTGCGCGCCGCCGAAGAGTTCAATGATCCTTACGATACCGTTCGTTGTCCTTTCATTGAGGGATCGCCCGTTTTTCCCAATTCGAATTTCTTCGATCTCACCCACATCCAGATTGCCGTTCGGAATCCGGAAGCGATCATTTCCCTGTTTCCGATCTCGTTTTGAGATTCGGGACAGCACCCGGAAGGCGTTCTCTGCCTTCCTCCACCTTTCGCCCTTTTACTATCAAATCCACCGTATCCCATGTTTTAGTGTAAATTTTGTGAACCCGTTGACAAGTTGCAGCGGACTGTGGACAATGCCGTCCCGTGGGGTGACACCGCCCCCGCGTCCGCACTTCGCGTCACACCTCCGCACACCACCCATCCTAGGAAAAACAATGAAGAAGACCACGACATGCATCCAAGCCGCCGCCATCGCCGCGTCCGCTCTGGCCCTGGCCTCGACGGCGAAAGGCGATTCCTCCGTTTATGCACTAAACGTTAGCGGTAATCAAAGCAGTTTGTCCACGGCTTCGCATTGGACAAACCAGGATGACGGGACGACCGCTCCACACGCGCCAAACAGCCAGTTGGCTTCGTCAACGGACTTCATCGTGACGAACCGTTTTGAACTTCGCACGATGTCTGCCGTCTCCTCCGTTTACGGGCACCTTACCGTGGGAGCGGAGAACAGCGCCGGCATAATCCTGAACAAAGTCTACGGCAAAACCGTTCAATACGAATCCGGTCTCGTTTGCGTCAACGGTATTTACAATGCGATTAACCAGTCCTCGGCGGGCGAGACGAGCCGCGCGCGCATAGGCGGTTCCATAATCATTGCCTCACCCGAAACCTCGCCGTTTCTGTTTGGAAACCAGACTGGCAACGGCGTAACGATTTCCGCAGACGTCTCAGGCGCAATCGGGACGAAATTCGTCATGGGCGCGGGCTACGACGGGAGCGGCAGCATGAACAGCACGGACATCCGCGGCGAACCTATGATCCTGTCGGGGGACAATTCCGCGTTCCTCGGAAAAATCGAAGTCTCGTCTTCCGGTAATGCCACGCTTGCGCTTGGTTCCGACACGGCTTTGGGCGGCGCACGCGATTCCTTCTCCGCTGACACGGTGAAGATCACGACAAAGAACATCGGGACGCTGGTGTTTACGAATGGTGCGCCAACGAAGATCGACACCGCGAATCTCGGCATCACATTCAACGGCATGGGGGGGGGATCGTTCGCCCACGAGCGAACGCTTGTCTTTTATGTGATGGAAGGTCTCAATACCGAGTTGGCTGTTCCTGTCGAGGCTTATGCGCGAGGAAAATTTAACGACAGAAGCTGGCTTGACGTGAAGAAGACGGGAGCCGGAACACTCACATGGTCAGGAGATTTCTCCACGCCAAATGGTATTGCAAGTGGGCACAAGAGATTCTTTGTAGAGGAGGGCCGCATCATTCTTGCCTCCTCATCGACGATTGCGCTCACGAACGAACTCTCCTCGGCGGTATGGCTCAAAACGCCGGGGACGGCGGACACTGCGCTTTCAAAGTGGACGTTTTCTGCGGGCGGTGCGCTAGTCCTCGACGCGACTGGCGGCAAAACGCCAGGGGCGTTTGTCCTTGACTCAAGCGCTTCGATTTCAGATATGGCGCTGCCGCTTCCGGTTCATCTGGAAATGGACGACGCCAAGGCCGACTGCGACATCTGCTTCTTGAAAGTGCCGACATCCGCGAGGACTCTTTCAGAGGCCGATTTCATCGATACGAACGCACCGGCAAGGAAGACAAGCCGCTTCCGCATCGCAATCGAGGGCGGCATGCAGTCTGTTAGCCTTGTTCGTGGAAATCATCCAACCATCTTGTCGATCCGCTAGAAGCACGGGATAAAATGGTGAACGCGGACTTGTATTGCCGGCTTGCGTGCGCATTCGCGCTTGTCTCATTGAATTCGTCCGCATATCCGCTCCCGGCCACGACAACTCGGGCGGAGGGCGGCGTGACAATGCACATTCCGTTTGACGGGAGCGCTAATGCATCGTTCTCCAATGGCAAGGCCGAGCCGGTTGCGGCGGCGGGGTTGGAATACGGTCCCGGCAAATTTGGTGGCGCGGTACGGCTCTCGGCGCAAAGTGGAAGCATCCTTGCATACGCCGCACAGGGAAACATCGATCTTCAGCGAGGCTCGATGGATTTCTGGCTCAAACGCGAGGCGACTGCCGCAGCACGGCCGCAGGGGCTACTGGCGCTTGAAAAAGGGCAGGAACCTGGTTGCGGGCGTTTCTCGTTCGCCCTTCGAGACGACGGACGTTCGGTCGCGACGCGCGACGAGGCGGGCGGAAGGGCCTCCAGCGGGAAGATTTCGCCCTGGCCGGAGGAGCTTGGCGTATGGGAACACTGGATAATCTCGTGGGGCATGAGGCCCGGTTCGCTGGCCATATACCGCGGCGGCGACGGGACGCGGGAGTTCAGGCCCTACAGAAACGAAGACCAGTGCATGCGCATCCTGGCTTCTAAAATAGCTGGCCGTCCAACGTTCGTCGAGAATGCGCCGGCGCCGGAGCGCTTCTTTCTAGGTTGCGGAGAAGGCGACACGCTTCCTATCGAGGGATGGATCGACGAAGTGCGCATAAGTTCGCGCGAAATTGACGCGGAAATGGCGCGTGAAATATTCAAGCGCGATCGCGTCGCGAAGATTGTCTCCATGCGCCACTATGGGACAGAGGGGGATAAACGCGAGTTGCGACTGGAGTTAGACCTTCGCGACGCATCGTCACGGAAAACGGCAGTGGAACTGGTCGATGCAGCCGGCACGGTGTTGGAGCGCTCTGGCCTGGAGGGCGGCGGGAGCGGAGTGATTCTAAAGGCCGACATTCCCGTTGGCCAATACGAATGCCGTCTTGTAGGCGACAACGGCACAATCTTGGCCCGCGAACCCTACACGGTTCTGCGCGGCGGCAATCCATACGAACTGCCATCGACAGACCATCCGGGCGAACCGCGCGAGTTGCGCTTCGTCAAGTCGGTGAAGCCAGATTTGGCGGCGCTTTCGACAAACGACTTCCGTGCTGTCGGCCAGTGCCGCATGGCGACTCTTGCGGGCGAGACCTATCTCGAAGGCGGGTCCGGCGACAAGGATCGCTTCGCCATTCGTTTCTCGCTGCCGACAAACGTCCCGCTTTATCTCCTTGACATCGTTTATCCCGACGACAAGTTCCGCTCCATGGATATCGTTGTGCAGCCGACAGGTGGCGGAGACCTTTCCTACTCCCATGCCTCTCACGGTGGTGGCGAGGACTATGCGATGGCTCAGGGCATCGCCACCGGTGGCGAATACCCGTGCACGATGAGGATGCTGCACCATCGCTGTCTCTACTGGACTGGCCGAAGCGAAGATATGGCGCTTGTGGCTATGTCCTGGCAGCCTGACGCGCCAGCCGCCATCTCGCGAATGGACATATACGAGGTCGTGGACTGCGCCCTGCCTGTCGCCGCCATAACCCCGCCCAAAGGAGTCGGCGAAACCGGGCGGCAGATCGGGCAGTTCTGGGAAGACCCCGCGCTTGCGGGGGCGCTCCGATTCGCCATGGACAACCCAGCCGACTTTGCCGAGCAGATAGACCGCTACGCAGCCGTCATGCGCTACTGCGGACAGAACCTGCTTTGCTATCCCGGAGCTTGGTATCGCGGTCTTATCGACGCATCAAACGACGCACGGCCCGGAACCCATGCCGACCATTTTCTGGAGGGCTACTACGCCAAGTTCGAGCGTGAAGGCCTCTTTGTGATGCCGAACATCGAGTTCATCTTCCCTCTGCGTCCGCCCGAGGTTGACCCGACTTTCGAGATGGTCTCCAACGGACTCTTCCATTCTTCGCCATATCCAATCCGTTCCGACGGTTTGCCGCCGCAGCGCTTCAGCCACGGTTTGCCCCCCATGGCCAACTTCTTTCACCCCGAAGTGCAACGCGAAATCGAGGAAATGGTGCGGACGCTGGCACGGGAAGGAGCTCCTTACCAATCCTTCACAGGCATTGCGCTGCAGCTTTACAAAGACGGCGCTTGCTGGTGGGGCGACATTACCAGCGGCTACAACGACTACTGCATCGAAGCGTTTGAACGCGACACGGGAATTGCCATCCCGGTAAATCGCCAGGATCCACTTCGCGGGAAAGCTTACCATGAGTGGTTAATGGCCAACTGCCGCGAGGCTTGGCTGGATTGGCGCTGCGATAAATTTTCCGAATTCTGGGCAAAGATGGCCGCCGTCTTGCGCGAAACCAGGCACGATTTACGGTTGCAGTTTATCGTGGGCGGAAATGCGGACGCCATCACGAATTTAAAGGAGAATCCCGACTATTTTGACGAGGACTTCGCCAGTCGGACACTGCGCGAGGCGGGGTTTGACGGAGCAAAACTCGCCGCCGCGGTTCCCAACGCAATTTTCTCCGCAACGATCCATCCGATGCGCCACCGCAAACGCTGGTATTGGCTGAAAACGCCGGAAAAACGAAAACGCTACATCTCCATTCAGGCTAATGAAGGCTGGTATCGGCAAATTGCAAAAGGCGATTGGCCCGCCGTCACGCTTCGAGACGAATTCATGGAATACGGTGTCAAGCACTTTGCGCCGAACTCCCCGGAGACTCTTACCGGCGGCTGGTTGCGCGAAATCGGATGGAGGTGTTCAACCATCAATGCGTCCGGCGTCAACGCCATGCGTTACTGGACGGTGCCGATGCGCTACTGCGACGTGTTGTGCATTCTGCGGGGCGGCTTTCTCGTCTGCGACTATGGATGGGAACCTTTCGAGGCACGCTTCGCACAAGCTTTCCGAGCCCTCCCTGCGGTGAAGTTCGACGACCTCCCATGTGGCGAATTCGTGAAACTCCGGCAAAAGGACGTGGGCGGACGCAGCTGGTTCTATGTCGTCAACACCGACGGCGAACCACACGATGTCCGGATCTTTTTTCCCGAAGGAACCGTTTCCCTCACTTCAAACGAAATGTTCTCCGGCGAGACATCCTTGGCGCTCGATTCCTATTCGATTCGTTCCTTTTACGCTCCCGAAGGCTCCACGCCAATTCTTTTGTGGGCGCCATGACGGGATAACGGCGACGTCTCGAATGGCAGGACTTTCCGGAAGCAACAATGAAAAATACCGCCCAGACCAAAAAGAAGGGTGTTCCGCGCCCTGAATATCCGAGGATGCAGTTCCGCCGGGAATACGCCTGGATGAATCTCAACGGAACATGGGATTTCGCCATCGACCGCTCCGGCTCCGCCCTCGAACGCGGAATCGTGGAAAAGAAGGAGCTCTTCGACCGCAAGATTGTCGTTCCATTCTGCCCGGAGTCGAAGCTCTCCGGCGTGGAAGACGTCGATTTCATGGAAGATGTCTGGTACCGCCGCGAAATCGTTTTTCCCTCCACCTGGGCCGGGAAACGCATCTTCCTCCATTTCGGGGGCGTGGATTTCCTTTCGGAAATCTGGATCGACGGCCATTTCGCCGGTTCCCACAGCGGCGGATCCTCGCCATTTTCCGTTGATGTCACCGCTCTGGCGCGTTCTGGCCGAAAGCAGGTTCTCGTCGTCCATGCGTACGACGCCGTGCGCGGCTTCATGCAGGGGGCGGGCAAGCAGAGCCTTCGCTTCCACTCCGCCGGTTGCCTTTACACGCGCGTGACCGGCATCTGGCAAACAGTCTGGGCGGAAGCGGTCCATCCTCAAGGTCTCGCCAACTGTCGCGCCACGCCGAACTTCGACACCTCGGAAATCGTTTTGGAACCGCGCTTCCTTTCCACGCTGCCAGGCGACCTCCTCCGCGTGACCGTGCGCGGAAACGGGCGGACCGTCGCGGAGCGCGACGTTCCCGCAGGATCGGGGACGCCGATTTCGCTGGCAATTCCAAATGCCAGGGCCTGGTCTCCGTCCGACCCTTTCCTCTACGACCTCACGTTTGAAGTCGTACGTGGTACAGAACGGATCGACCGCACGGAAAGCTACTTCGCCATGCGAAAGGTTTCGTGCGAGGGCGGCAGGATTTGCCTCAACGGCAAGCCGGTCTTCTTGCGGTTCGTGCTCGACCAGGGCTTTTATCCGAACGGAATCTGGACTGCGCCTTCCGACGCGGACCTCAAGGCCGACGTCGAGCGCTCGCTGGCCGCGGGCTTCAATGGCGCCCGCCTTCACCAGAAGGTTTTCGAGGACCGATGGCACTACTGGGCCGACCGACTTGGCTACCTCACATGGGCGGAATACCCCAGTTGGGGATTTGATGCGGCCGCGCCGGAGGCACAACGCAACTTTTTCGAAGATTGGCAAGCCGTCGTGACGGCTTTGCGAAACCATCCGTCTGTCATCGGCTGGACGCCCTTCAACGAAACGACGGGCCACAACGGCCTGGAGGAAGTGGCAAATGCCAAGCCCGCCCCCGCCCGGCCTGACGGCGCGCGGTTTCGATCGTACCAACGGTTCGTGCGTTCCGTCGTCGCCATGACACATGCGCTCGATCCCTCCCGTCCCGTGAACGACGCAAGCGGATGGACGCATGTGGAAAGCGACCTATGGACCGTCCACAGCTACCGCGCGACGCCCGAAGAGCAGAAGAAATGGCTTTTCCCGAAAAAGGGCAACCGCACCGTTGCGGCAAACATCCCCGATGCCGAACCGCAGTGGGACGGCCAGCCCGTGATTCTGGACGAATGGGGCGGCTTCAAGTATCTTCTCCCCGAAGACCGCAAGAGCAGCCCCGGATGGGGCTACAACGGCCTGAACCTCACCAAGGAAAAAGACCTCCTCGACCGCATCGGAGGCCAAACGGCACTCTTCGCCGGACTGAAGCGGCTCGCGGGATGGTGCTACACGCAGCTCACGGATGTCGAACAGGAACAGAACGGCGTCTACGCCTACGACCGCCGACCCAAAGCGGATCCCGCCAAGTTCGCCGCCGTTTTCGGCGTGAAGCCGAAATGGAGTGCGTGGTAAAGACGGAACGGGGCCTCTTCATACGGGTTGCACTCCCCCCCTATGGCTGACCGATTACTCATACCGCCATGAAACCGCTTGCATGGAAATCGGGTTGTGTTGTAGAATCCGGGGCATGAAACGAGAGGCTTTCGCAAAACACGCGGAGCGAGAAACGACAGGCGACGGCAGGACGGATTTGCTTGCGCCTGATAGAGATTGTATGGTTGATAATATGGTTTATTTTTCAGCATAGTATGGTTGCTTTTGACAAGGACATGACCATGATGGAAAAACGCAGTCAGGAAGAGATCGAAGAGTGGGCGAAGAAACTGGTCCTTTCGCACGGCGGAAGCATTTCCGGGAAGACAATTCGCGGGACGGTCAGGCATTATCTCCAGTGGCCACTGAGGACGCGCTCGCCGGCACGTCATCCGGGCATGGGCGCCGATTCTTCCATATCAACCATGAAGCTCTCCCCCTTGCAAGGCGTCCGTCAGGCGTCCGCCCGGTCGATGACTCCTCTTTCCGTGCGGCGGCGCTAGAACGTCGCGGCGACGGGCGGGGGCGGGTCTTTCCTCCCGGCGTGGATGGCCTCGCACCAGGAGAGGAAGGAGTCGAGGGTGGAGAGCAGGTCGTAGCCGCGGAAGCGCACGTCGAGCCGGGTTGCTGGCAGGGCGGGCTTGTTGCCGATGCAGGCCACGAAAAGCTTCCCCGGCGCGGCGCTTCGGGTTTGGTTCGTCCCGCCCTGCCGGGCGCCCAGCATGTCCAGGGCCTCCTCCAGCGGGCCGAGCCAGTGGTCGTCCATCAGCACGATGCCGTCCGGCGTCCAGTCTCTCCCCGGCGCGAGCATGGCCACGAGGATCGCGCGGACGGCGTCGCGCGTTCCGGGCGTCTCCCCGATCATCTGGGTCGCCTGGTAGTGCCAGGGGCCGATCTCAAGGCCGCGCTCCGACGCGAGGCGCGCGACCTCCCCGGCCCGGAAGGCGCCGCGCGGGTCCTGGTGGTCGAGGACGGCGACGCGCCGGCACCCCGCCGCCGCGCAGTCCGCCAGGAGCGGTCCCAGCATGGCGGGGGTCGTCGGCCCGTCGATCTTCGCCACGCGGGTGCCGTGGAAGGACGCGGGGCGGCGGTTCCGCGGCCAGAAAAGGCAGATCGGGACGTTGTCGAGTCGCACCGGCCCCAGCGCGGCCATTTCGTCGTTCCACGACCGGAAGAACACGCCGGCCCAGCGCTGTTCGCGGATGTCTGCCAGCAGACGGAGCCGTTCCTGCCCGTTCGTTTCAAGGACGCTGGTCCGGTCGGTCAGGAATTCAAACCTCGCCGCGCGGCTTTCCTCCAGGATCTTCGCCGCCCGCAGGAGGCTGGGAATGTAGCCGACGTCTCCCGGGTCCCCCGTCGTGTCGCACGCGACGAGATACCTCCCTGCGAACGGCGGCTGCCCGGGCGCGTGCGAACCGCCGCCGGGGACGTTGCGCGCAAACCCCTGCCGCGCGAGCGACGCGAACGCGCCCTGGACGACCCGCGTCGTCGTGCGGAACGCCTTCCGCACGCTCCGGCGCGGCGGAAAGAGCGCGCCCGGCGCCACGGCGCCGAGCGCCACCGCGTCCCGCGCCCACGTCTCGATCGCAAGGCGCGCGACGGGAAGCCGCCCGCGCCGCTTCCCGGCCTCCTCCCACGCGAGCAGGACGTCCGGGACGCCCGAGCGCAGCCGTAGCGCCTCCTCCCCTTCCGGGGGCGGCGCGGTCCGCCGGACCGGGATCCGCGTTGCGAGCGCGGCCGCGCCGCCCGCCGCGAAGCGCCGCCGTGCCGCGCGGACCGTCGCGTAGGTGACGCCCATCGCCTCCACGACGCGCGCCGGCGCCTCGCCGCGCGCGAGCGCCAGCACGATCCGTGCCCGCATGCCGTTCTGCCCGCCGCGCGCCGCCATCGCCTCCAGCTCCGCCCGCGCGGCGGCGTCCGGCCCGGGGATCGGCTCAGTCGTCATCGAGGTCGAACCAGTTGAAGTCGGCGCTTCCGCGGACCAGTTCTGCCCAGCTGATGACGCCGTAGGGGATTCTGAGGTTGCCTGCCATGGGAAAGGCGCTCCGTGTCGTGTACGCCGCCAAGGATACCACAGGCCCGTCCGCGATGGCAACCATGGCGCGGCGGAATATCGGCATGACATTGGGTGGAAACAAGGCATGATTCGAGGCCATGGGTACCTACAAAAAGCGGATCGCGGACGAGATTCTCGCCTTCAAGTTGGAATGTTCCGGGGCGGTCCGTCCTCGCATCGGAGGAAACGGCGTTTTCGATGGGAGTCGGGGCGATTCCGCGCTTCACGATTGCAATCAGGCGTGTTCCCTGCGCCACTCTCGCATGGACATTCCGGTTTCGCGGCGGAAGAACTTGCGCAGCGAACCCGGCGTCGAGAATCCGCAGAAATCGCCGATCGTCGTGATCGGGCGGGCGGGGTCCGCGAGGAGCCGCTTCGCCTCCTCCAGCTGCACGGCGCGGATTTCCTCCGCGATGGTGCGGCCGACGGCGCGACGGAAGCGCAAGTCGGTCTGCCGACGCGTCCCTGGAAACAGCGCCGCGACGCGTTCGGCGCGCAGTCCGGCGCAGGCCTCGCGGCGAATCAGCTCCAGGGCGTCGGAAACGCGCGCGTCCCGCATCGCGACGATGCGGGTCGAAGCCCGGCGGACGACCCGAAGATCGCCGAAGATCATCGCCCCGGCGGTGCCGGAGTCCCGCGTCGCGGCGCCGCCGTCGCGTCCCGAGCGGTTGTTCGCCACATCGAGAAGAAGGCGAATGGCCATGTCGCCGGCACGGCGGAAATCCGGCTCGATGGAGGAAAGCGCCGGAATCGTGCGCTCGCAAAGATTCTCGTCGTTGTCCACGCCCAGCACGGCGATCGTTTCCGGCACGTCGAAGCCCTCGTGACGGGCGGCGGCGAGGAGTTCGACGGCGGTGCGGTCGTTGGCGGCGAACACGGCGCACGGTTTCGGCAGGGTGTGCAGGAAGGTGCGCAGTCGTCGTTGCCACGTGCCGCCGTCGCCGTCTCCGTTGCCGGAAGAGGGCATGACATGGCACCGGAAACCATGGAGCCCGATGGCTTCGGCGAACGACTTTCCGCGGATGTCGCTCCAAAAGGTTCGGGTCGCGTTGTGGACGAACGCGAAGTGGCGGCGACCGGTCGAAAGCAGTTCTCGCGCGGCGGTGCGTCCCGTTTCGACGGAATCGTGGCGCACCGAAAGCGCGTCGGCCGGGAGCGTCTCGGGATCGTGATGCAGGAGAACCGTCGGAAGATCGCCGAACAGCGCAGCCGGGATCGGCCCCCAGTCCGATCCGCAGTCCACGATGGCGCCAAGCGGACTCCACAGTCGGCGGAGTTCGCGGACGAGCGTCTCCGTCGGGGGAAGCGCGACGATCTGCACGTGGACGCCCATGCGGACGGCGGCGTCCTGCGCGCCGCCGAGCGTCCGGCGCGCGTCGGGCGACATCACCACCGGGGAAAACAGCAGAACCGTGTTCATGTCCGATCAAGCGAAACTGGCGGCGATTATCCGCATGTCCGGGATGCGCGTCAAGGGTCATGATGTAAAATGGGCGCGCTTTTTCGGAAATTACGGCGCTCTTTTGGTGGAAAGACCTGCTAGAATGGGACCCGTCAGCGCCGGAACCCCGGCCGAGTTTCTTCCGAACCAACGTGCCCGACAACAGGAACCCGAAACCATGAAAACACCGACAAAAGCCCTCGGCCCCGTCTTCGCGGCGGCCGTCTGCGTGGGGCCGCTTGCGGCCTGGGCCGTTCCGTCCCACTGCTCCGTCTCCTCCGCTCCTGGATGCATCGACACACGCGACGCAGCCATCGGCGGCGCCTCCGACGCCATCGTCGTCGAGACCCGCCCTGGCGACACCAAGTCCACCGGATCCGGCGCCATCGACACTGACACCGACTTGGCCTTCGTCCTCATTGTGAGGTGAAGCCCGCCGCAAACAACCAGCTTTCCGAATAACCATCCCCCAACAACCGCAAACCCATGAAAGCCACACCTCTCCTCGCCACCTTCTTCGCCGCTACCTTCGGCGTCATGGCCGACACCGTCATGACGGCCCCCGTCGAGCTCTCCGACGTCTCCTACTACCAGAGTCGCGAGACGCAGAAGGTCCACGTCACCTACACGCTCTCGAACCAGGACGACGAGCCCGCCTACGTCGTGATGGACGTCCTCACCAACGGCGTCAGCATCGGCCTGCAGAACATCTCCACGTTCGAAAACGCCGCAACGGTCTCGCAGCTCGACGGCGCGCCCGTCGCGTGCGGCTCGCACGAAATCGTGTGGAACGCCCGCAAGGACTGGCGCGGCAACCTCTCCACCGACGCGCAGGTGCAGCTCACGGCCTTCTACACGAACCGCTTCGACCTCTACATGGTCGTCGATCTCTCCGAGGGCCCGACGGCGGAGCGCTACCCGGTCTCCTACACGACCGTCGAGCCGGACCCGGACAGCGACTACACCTGCATCTCCAACAAGCTCTGGCTCAAGCGCGTGAACGCCGGATCTTTCATGATGGGGTCGCCTTCATCCGAAATTGGGCGCCTGAGCAACGAGAACCGGCACAAGGTGACGCTCACCAAGCCGTTTTTCGCCGGCGTGTTTCCCGTCACTGCGGCGCAATACGCCCTCGTCACCGGCGTGAGCAGGCAACTGGACAACGGCTACATCTATCCGGCCGACAGGGCGGCGGCGTCCCTCACGCCTGCCATCGGCGCATCTTGGGTTGAAATCCGCGGCGAAGACTCCTTGCAGGCCTGGCCGGCCTCCGACGCTGTGTCGCCGGGCTCGTTCATGGGGCTTCTCCGCGCCAAGACGGGCCTCGACGGCTTCGACCTCCCGACCGAGGCGCAGTGGGAATACACCTGCCGCGCCGGGACGACGACCGCT
>CAMNCG010000090.1 GCA_946534105.1 uncultured Verrucomicrobiota bacterium | reverse complement strand
AGGACGGAGGGGTGCTGAAAAGCTACTGGGAGACGACGGGCAGCTCGACGCTCGTATTCAACCGCATCCGGGCCTCGGGCAAGCTCCCGGAAGACCTCGAGCACGTCCCCGCCGACCCGATGACGCTCGACGTGTGCGACGCGCTGACGCTTCCCGTCGAATCGCTTCTCTACCAGAGCGGCTACCTTACCATCAAGGAGGTGGTCCCGGCGCCGGAGCAGACGCCGGAGGAGGCGGAGCGCGACCCGAAGACGGAATCCTACGTCCTCGGGCCGCCGAACCTCGAAATCCGGGCGTCCCTGAAGCGCGGCTACATTTCCCGCGTCCTCGGCATGAAGGAGGGACCGTTCGACACGCTCGTGGACAGGGCGAAGCGGCAGATTGCCTCCGGCGACATCCGGGAAGTGGTGGAGACGATGCTCTTCTCGCTTTACGCGCAGGTGCCGCCGGACTGGCGGATCGCGAACGAGGCGGAGGCGAAGCGCTACTTCCAGCTCTTCTTCGCGATGCTCGGGGCCGATCCCGCGCCGGAGTTCCCCTCTGCGCGCGGCTACGCCGACGCCGTTGTCCAGCGTCCGGATGCCGTCTACGTCTTCGAGTTCAAGTACAACAAGTCCTCCAAGGCGGCGATGCGGCAGATCCGCGAGCGCGGCTACGCCGACAAGTGGAAGGGCGGCAAGCGCCCCGTCACCCTGATCGGCATCAATTTCTCCTCCCGCAAGCGCAACATCGACATCCCCGTCATCGAGGCGCTGTGATTGTACTTGCGATCAGTCCAACCGCAAGGAAAGAGACAATGAAGACGGCAACGCGGAAGCGATCCGCTCGTCGAGAAGGCATAGCGGCGGTTTGCGGGCCCAAGGAGAGCCTGCCATGTCGGAAAAGGCGCTGACCATCGCGGTGTGCATGGACGTGCGGCAGAAAGCCGCGCGGGAGATTGTCTGCGGCGTGATGCGGGAGGCGCGGCGGCGCAGCCGCGTGGACGTCGTCCTTCTTGGCAACCACCCCGGAAACGACGGCTTCGACCGCATCTCCGGCGGCACCCCCGACATTCTCGTGGCGAGTCCGAACATGCTTCGGAGCTTCCGGCCCGCGCTTCTGCGTTCGCGCAGCATACGTGCCGCGGTCTTTTTCGGGACGTGGGGAAGCGGAAATCTCCCGTATCCCCATGTGTCGCTCATCAGCGACGACCGCGAGATCGGGGAAGTGGCGGCGCGCGTGCTTGTGCGGAGCGGACTACGCGAATTCGCCTACCTGGGTTCTCCGCATGGAGAGCGCTGGAGCATGGCTCGAGGGGCCGCATTCGCCGAGGCGCTGGCGGAAAAGGGCTTCGGCCCGGTTGCCGACTACTGCCCGTCGGCCAAGCGCCCGAACTGGCGGCGCGAGCGGCGGCGGCTCACCGAATGGGTGGCGGGCCTCCCGAAGCCGGTTGGAATCTTCGCCGCGTTTGACCAGCGGGCGCGCCATCTGCTGTCCGTGTGCCGCGCCCTGGACATTCCCGTGCCGCGACAGGTGCAGATTCTCGGCGCCGACGACGAGGACTACCTTTGCGAGAACGAGATTCCTCCTCTCTCCTCTCTGGCGCTCGACTTCCGCGGCGCGGCGCAGTCCGCCATGCGGGCCGTGTTCGCGCATTTGGCGGAGCGTTCGCCCTTGCCGGAAACGATTTTCGCGGGTGTTTCCGGCTTGACGGAACGTCTTTCGACCTGCGACAACAGCCGCACCGGCGAATGGGTCAACCGGGCGAGGGACGTGATCCGGCGCCATGCCGCGGAAGGGATCGGCCCGGCGGAAGTCGCGCGTCGAACCGGTGCCTCGCTGCGCCTGATCGAGGATGCCTTCAAGACCGTTCTCGGACGCACGATCGCCGCGGAATTGCGCGAAACCCGGCTCGCCGAGGCCGCGCGTCTTCTTGGCGAAACCGAACTGCCGGCCGGGGAGATCGCCGCCCGCGTCGGCTTCGGCAATCCCCACAGCCTCATGAACGCCTTCCGTCGCCGCTACGGCTGTTCGATGCGGGACTGGTACAAGCGGTCTCGGCAAGTTCAGGAAAGGCCGTAGGGAATCAGCGGGCCGGACCGAACAAGGCGAGGAGGTCGTCCACGTGCGCCGTGGCAAGGCATTCCACGGTGTCGGCCGCGCCGTAGTAGATCTTCACTTCGCCGTCATCTTCGAGGATCATGCCGCCAGGGAAGATGACGCTACCCCGGAAGCCGCGTGTCTCGTAGTCCGTTTCAGGTGCCATGAGCGGTTCGCGCGACATGCCGATTACCTTCGAGGGGTCTTCCAGGTCAAGGAGCATCAGTCCCGCGAGGTATTCCTTGCGCCAGCCTCCCTCCCACGAATAGAGGTCGCTTTCGCTGCGGCGGACGGCATGGAAGGTCGCGAGCCAGCCGCGCGGGGTCTTCACCGGCGGCGCGGCGGGGCCGATCTTGCTGTTGGCGAACGGGACGCGCTCCGCGCCCAGCACAAGCCGCGACTCGCCCCAGAAGCGCAGGTCGGGCGATTCGGAGAGCCAGATGTCGAAGGCTTCCTTCCCGGTGCCGCGCGAATAGACCGGCATCGGACGCTCCAGACGCACGTACCTGCCGCCGATCCTTTCAGGAAACATCGCCATGTTGCGGTCGTCGGGGACGGAGAGCGACAGGATGTCGAACTTCTCGAAGTCGTTTGTGGTGGCGACGCCGCCGCGAAGGCCGTGCTTCGTATCCATCGCAAAGCAGAGGATGGGCCGCCCCTCGACGATTGTGAGGCGGGGATCGTAAACACGAAGGATTTCCTCGTCGCGCATCTGGAAGACCGGCTTGGGCCCGACCTCCCAATGCACTCCGTCGGCGCTCGTGGCGATGCCGATGTTGGTGGAGAGGTGCGGCCACTGGCCGGTGGCGTGAATTTCGCGCCAGCTCTGCTCCGTCTGGCCGTAGTCGTTGCGGAAAAGCATGACGTAGCGGCCCTGCCACTTGGCGACGCCGGCGTTGAAGACCAGGCTCGCGTCGTATGGAACGTCCTTCGCGGAGAGAACCGGATTGAGGGAATGTCGTTGGATGATGTTCATGGCCTTGTTATTTCGTAGTAGAGACGGGCTTTTCCATCCGATCCGCGGACAGAGGCGGTGAAGGAGAGGGTGTCGTTTTCCACGCGGCAGGGGATTCCTTCGAGGCGGCGGCCGTCGGTGGCGAGGGCGAAAACGCGGAAAGGATTGTTCACAAATCCCAAATCTTCATTGTTCACCAATCGCAAATCGAAATTTGTCGCACATGGAGAATCGAAATTGCGCAGATTGGTATTTGTGACATTGAAGATTTGTGAACAATTGTGGCATTTGCCATTTGTGGATAATCGAAGTGATATCTTCGCCGTGCCGTCGGCCACGAGCGGCGCGGCGCCTTTCTTGAGCGTGGTCTGGAAGGTTTCGTCCGAGAACTCGCTACCTTCGGATTGGAGGTCGGTGAGGTGCATGACGAGAATGCGGCGCGCGGTCGCGAGCGGGCGCATGTCCGGATCGACCGACGTGGCGCAGACGGTGGCCCGGGAACCGGAGAGCGTGAACGCTAGTGGCCCGGATTCGACGCGGCCGCTTTCCGGAAAGGCGAAGCCGCCGCACGTGCGCGGCGTCACCACGGTGAGGAGGCGGCGCATCGGGTCGCGACGGAAAACCGCGTCGGGGTCGGCGTCGATGGGGTAGGGGGCGTCCTCGCCTCGCGCCCGCATGGCCTCGCCGTCCTCGTAGCGGATTTCGCGCCAGCCGGGAGGCGTCGGCGCGTCGGTCGCCTGCGCGAAGCGCGCGAGCCATACGCCGCCGAAGGGGAAGGCTTTGTCGGAACGCGGGGCAAGGCCGTCTGCGCGCTTGAAGGCGGCTTCGGTGAGCCGGAGACACATTCCGGACGCGGAGAATACAGGCGCGTCGCCGCGCAGGAAGAGAAGCGTCGCGATTTTGTCGGTGGCAAGGGCGATGGGGTCGGTGAGCGCGCTGAAGGGCCGCGCCGGGAAGGTGCATGCGTCCTTGAGTTCGTCGCAGCGCTTGGCGCGACTGCAGATCCAACCGTAGCGCCAGCCCGCCGAAAAGTCCTGCTGCGCCATGAGCGAGCCCATGATGAGACCGGCACAGGAGCGCGACCGCGCCGGATAGCAGTAGTCCCACTCGGAGACCGTCGTGGGCTTGCCGACGATGGCGGCGTTGGCGCGCGCGACCCCGCCCATCCAGTCGATGGCCGTCGGGTCGTTCTCCTCGAAGCGGACAATGGCCTCCATGCCGGTCGCCTCGGCGCCGGCTACGCTGCGCGGGTGCGCCTCGTAGGTATGGCCGTCGTTGTAGTCGTAGAGGCGTTCGCGGAGGCGCTGGAGCGGCGGCCGGTTCTGGCCGATGTTCTGGTTCGTGAGGAGCGCCTTCACGCCCAGCGCCTCGCGCAGATGCCTACTTGCCCGTTCGAAGAACCGCGCTTCGAGGTGTTCCTCGAACTCGGCGAAGATGTCCGACTTGGCGTTGTTCGGCGGCGGCTCGTCGGGGCCTCGCCACGCGCGCCACGCGGCGCGGAAGGCGGGCATGTCCCTGACGTTCTTCCACTGCGAGGCGAGGTTGCACTCGTTCACGAGGCAGAAGAAAGGCATTCCGGGCTCGTCGGCGTAGGCGCGGCCGGTGTAGGGGTTCACGTGCCCGAGGAATTTGGAGGCCTCGGAAAGCCAGTCGGCGTAGGCGACCTCATCGACGAGGACGAGCGTCTTGTAGATGTGGTTGGGAAGCGGTTCGTCGGGTGTGTGGCCCATGCGGTTGTCCTCGCCCACGTCGCCCCACGTTACCTCCCGCGAGACGAAGAGGTCGGTCGTGACGTAGATGCCGCGCGCGAAAAGGGCGGCGCAGAGACGGTCCATTCGGTCGATCTTCTCCGGCGCCCACGTATGGGAGTCCCACTTTCGCCCCCATCCCTCGTCACCCATCGGGAGGCTGCAGTCCCAGCCGTGGAGACGCACGGAGTTGTAGCCCATGCGCACGAGGCGGTCGGCGAGCATTTCCGCGTCGTCGCCGACGGGACAGCAAGCGTCGAAGACGAGGTTCGGGCCGTAGAAGCGGCGCGGGACGTCCGGCGAGTCGGGGAAGACGAAATGCTCCCCGCGCGTCTCAAGCCAGCCGTGCTTCCCCGCCGGGGCGTCGGCGAGGCCGAAGACCGAAAAGTCGAGCGCGCTGCCCGGCTCGATGCCCTTGCGGTAGTCGATGGGCACCCAGTCCGGGCCGACGGAAACGCGATACGCGGCGGGGGCGGAACCGGCGGAAAGGACGCAAAGAAACACGAAAAGGATTCGCATCGTTTTCATTATCCGCAAATGCTCGATTTCAAGTTCCGAAGACGGACGCGACAGCGCGGAGGCGGGCGTCGCCGTCGGCGGCGTCGGGAAGGAGGAACGAGCCTTCGGTGTATTCGTTCCAGCCGTTGACGTAAACGGCACCGGGGTGTTTCGGGTCTCTCTCCGCAAAGGACCTGGCCTCGGCGAGGATCTCGCGGAACGCTTCGGGCGTGTTGCCGACGAAGGTCATTAGGTATGGGTAGTCGTGCTTGCGCCAGGGATATGGCTCGTCGAGACGGCAGCGGGGCGTGACGTCCCAGCCTGTCGTGACGTTGGGGATGTAGGGGAGCGGTCCGGCGGACATCTCACGCCAGCGCTTTCGCACCGTCGGGAAGGAGTCGCGGTATTCGACCTCCCAGACGCCCTTCTCCCGCATGGCGGCCATCTCCTCCGCAGGCATGGATTCCGGGGTGATGTTGTAGTCTGTGAGCGAGTCGAAGCCGCAGTCGGCCATGAAGCCAATATCATCCGGCGCGGCCCCCTGCGCATTGAAGTGGATGTCGCCAAGTCCAGCCTCGCGGACAATCTGCCGCGCTTCGTCGAGTTCGGCACGGATGCGGCGGGCGTCGCGGTCGCGGTGTTCGCAGAAGTAGGGCGCGTTGAAGATCGAGAAGAAGAGGGCGCCGTCCTTGCGCCAGTACTGCGGATGGGGAAAGTAGCGGTCGCAGCAGAGGCGGATCAGGCCGTGGAACTCCTCCGGAGTCCGCGCGAGCGACATCAGCATCGGGCGCTCCCTGTCGATGTCGGGGCGGAACTGGTCGCGCCGTTCATGGTAGCACCACATGATTGCGAACTTCATGCGGCCACAGTTGTGCGCCTTCATGAAGCCCCGCTCCAACGCCTCCTCCTGCGTCACCTTGCCGCCGTAATAGTAGTAGTCGTAGAGGAACACGTCGATGCCGGCGTCTGCGGCAAGGTCGATCTCCTTGGCGACATCCTCTGGATTCGCGCCGTCCAGATAGCCGGGTAGCGGCACGAGTGGCTGCCTGTGGCCGGGGAAGCGTGGAACGGCCGTCTTGACGAACGCCCATTCGCCCTTGCGCCAGTTCTCGGCTCCGAACCACTCGTCGCCTTTCGGGTAGCGGTGCCAGTGAGGGTAATAGACGCAAACGAGTTCGGTTTTCTTTTCCATGGTGAGATCAGTGACCGTTTTCGGCAATTCGTCGGCGTCATCCCCTCCCGGCGGCAACCGGGATGTCGGCTGCGGCACGAATCCGCTCCATGACGGCGGCGCGGAGCCACGACTGCTCGAGCGTGACCGTCGGCGCGGCCGTTCCGTCGAGAACCCCGCGCAAGTTGCGGTAGAACCTTTCCGTGGGGCCGGCTGGCGGTGCCGCGCCCGCGCCGGCGTTGACTTCGGCCACCGGGGCGTCCCAACTTCCGGTTTTCCATTCGAGCGTCTCGCTGTTGTAGCTGCGGTCGGGCGTGGAGGCGAGGTCGAGCGGGCGCGCCGGCATCTTCGAGAAGTCCGTCCATTTCCAGTCGAGCCGCTTTGTCGTGCCGTGCAGCCCGCCCCGAGTCCCGCATACGAGCCATCGCTCCTGCGCACAGGCGCAGACGCTCGTGAGTTCGACTTCGATGGTGGGACGGCCCTTGCCCTTGAGGATGAATTTTAGATCATCCTCGGCATCGCCGCTGCGCAGCCATCCGCCCGCTTCGGCCCAGACTTCGTCCGGCATCGCGCCGCCGAAGAGCGAAAGTGCGTGGTCGAGAGGGTGCGGCCCGTTGTTGTTGAGGTTCCCGCCCGCCATTGCGCGCGATGTCTGCCAGTCCCAGCGGCGCGAAAAACCATGCCAGCAGATGCGAACGCGCACGATGTCGCCCAGCACGCCGGATTCGCAGATTTCCTTCACTTTCAAGAAATCCGGCTCGTAGTGACGCTGCTGGAACGAGACGAGGACGCGGCCCGCCTCCTTCGCGGCGGCGACCATCGCGTCGACATCGACGACGGTCAGCCCGAAAGGCTTCTCGCAGACGACGTGCTTTCCGGCGTGGAGCGCCATTTCGGCGTATTTCGCGTGCGTAGGGTTGTAGGTCGCCACGATGACGAGGTCGATATCGGGGTCGGCGATCAGGCTTTCGGCTTCTGGATACGCTTTGCAACCGAGGTCATTCGCCGCCTCCGCCACGCGCTCCGGGATGAGGTCGGCGACGGCCGCGATTTCATAGAGTTCCGGGACGGTGCGTAGAAACGCGGCGTGGATCCCCCAGCCGCTACGGCCCTGCCCGATGATTCCGACTTTGATTGGTTTGTTCATTTTTCAGTCTCCTTGAATGTTCCGGTTGGTCCCACGCAGAATACCTCTCATATACCCCAGTGCGAAGGCCATGCCGGTCTCCCACCAGTCCGCCGCCGTGAGGCGCGGCGTGTGGTCGGGGATGACCGTGCCGTCGAATCCGCATTTCTCGTAGATCGCCATCGCGCGCTTCATGTCAACGTAGCCGTCGTCGATGAAAACCTCGTTGTAGCGCGGCCGCGTCCCGGAGGTGTTGCGGAAGTGGACGTAGCCGATGCGCCCGGACGAGGCGAACTCCTCGATGGCGGCGTAGATGTCCACGCCGGCCATGGTGGAGACCGTGCCCTGGCAGAACTCCAGGCAGTTGCTGGGGCTTGGCGAGAGCGCCAGGAGCCGCCGCAGCCCCTCGATGGAGTGAAGCGCGCGGTAGGTGCCCTTCAGGAACGGGATCGGTGGGTCTTCGGGATGCGCGCAGAGCTTCACGCCCGCCTTTTCGGCGGTTGGCAGCACGGCGTCGAGGAAATACCGGATGCGTCCCCAGAACTCGTCCTCGCCGACAGGCGGGATGAAGCCCTCCGGGGAGCGGCGCGCGATTTCGTCCTTGAACCAGAACTTGCGGTTGGGCTGCGGGGCGTGATCGACCTTCGCCTCGTCGAAGCACTTGAGCGAGGCGAGGCCCCGCCCGGCGGCGTTGCCGACCTCGGCGTAGTAGCCCTGGACGCCGCAGACGCTGAAGTTGTAGCCGAAGCAGGGGATGCCGCAGCGCCCGGCGTTCTCGATGGTGCGGCAGAGGTTTTCAAGCTGTTCGTCGCGCCCCTCCTCGCCGAGGACGATGTGGTCGATGTGCTCCCAGTGGAAGTTCTCGACGGCAGCGATTTCTAGCCCGTGGCGCTTCGCCTGCGCTTTCAGCGCGGCGAACTGCTCCTCGTGCCACACGCCGTCGCCGGGGCCGAACGGCACCCACGGCACCACAGTTTCGCAACCCAGCTGCCGCGCCATCGCGAGATGAGCGTCGCTCCACCGCTCGGGGTGCATGCCAAGTCCAAGTTTCATTGCTTGCTTCCGTTCCCGTTTGATTTCAACGCAGGGACGCAGAGTCGCAGAGCGTTTTTGGGGACAGGATTTTCAGGATGAGCAGGATTGACTTTGGTATTTGTGTCATTGATGCTCAGTTGGAGTTTGTGTCATTCGCGTCGAGCGACACCGCGCCGGAAAAGGCCTCCGCCCCCTTCCATTCCGCCGGCAGCGGGACGGAGTCCTCGGCGTAGGCTGGGTAAAGCGCCACCGTCGCGCCGGCATCCATCTTCACGATGGCGCCCTGGAAGGCGCGGGCTTCGTCGGAAAGGAGGAACGCGGCGGCGGCAGCCACGTCGCCGCCGGTCGCCTCGCGTCCGGTGAGCGTGTTGGCGCGGCGCTTGCGGCGGATCGCTTCCGGAAGGTCGTTCCAGCGCTCCGTCCAGATGTAGCCGGGTTCCAGAAGGTTCACGCGGATGCCGCGAGGGCCGAGATCGACGGCAAGGCACTTCACGAGCGATTCGAGTTCGCCCTTGGAGGTGCAGTAGGAGACGTGGCGGCGCTGGACGTGGTGCGCCGTGTTGGAGCCAATGCAGACGACGGCGCCGCGCTGGCCCGTCGCCGGATTCGGCTCCTGCCGCAGGAAGAAGCGGCGCGCCGCCTCCTGCACGATGCGGAGCGTCCCGCCGAGGTTCACGTTCAGGATTTCGAGAAAGTCGGCTTCCGGGACGTCCGGAGCCGGGTTCTCGCCCTGCCCGAGGTGCGCGGCGTTAGACACCACGGCGTCGAGACGGCCTGCCTCGGCCGCGATGGCGTCCATCATGGCCGTCACGTCGGCGGACTTCCCCACGTCGCAGACGATGCCGCGGAAGCCGGTGCGGCCGCGTCGCGCAAGCTCCGCCTCGCCGGCCGCGACCGACGCTTCGGACGTGCCGCAGAAGAAGACACGCGCCCCTTCGCGCAGGAAAAGATCGACGATTTCCAGCCCTGTGTTCCGGCTCCCGCCGGTGACGAGGACAACTTGTCCGGAAAAACGATTCACCATGCCTCCTTCTCCTCAACTGCGAGGTACAATGGTTCGGTCTTCGTGCCGACGACAACCATGTCGGCGCGAATGACGAGCCGGTTGCGTCCTTGGCGCGCTTCAATGTCCAGCGACGGCCCTGAATAGGGGACGCCTTCGCCGTTGACCCAGAGCGCGACGTTCCGCCGCGAGGCCGGGACGTTGGTGCGAAGCCGCATCGGCCCGGCCTCCGCCGCGTCGAAGTCGTAGACGACGAAGCGCCCCTGCTTCGGATCGTTGGCGAGCGCCCTGACGTGCTCATTGGCCGCCCCTTTAACGACCCGCATCTTTTCGACGAGGCACCAGAGGGAATCAGGGCCACCGGACTCCGGCGCACGCCAGTTCGCCGCGTCCGGAAGCGCGGCCCCCGGAAGGGATGCGGCCGCCCAGTCGGCGCCGTCGAGCGCTGTCGCGTCGGCAGGTCCCCAGACACGGGCGGCGCGCGCCGGTGCCGTTTCCGGGACTTCGACGCGCGGCATGGTCTTTTCGGCCCAGATGCGGAACAGTCCGCCGCCGTCCGAGAAATCGACGGAGACGGGATAGTACGCCGAGCCGAAGGCATAGTCCTTGCGCCCGACGCTCCCCATTTCGAATTCGCATCCCCATGTGTCGCCATCTGGCAGTGCGCCAGCCGCCGTCCGTGCGTTGCGGGTCGTCCACTTGGGCGGGAATGCGGCCGCGACGTGGATGCGCCGCAAGTCGCGGCCCGTCCGGTTCTCGACGCGGACGCGGAGCCGCCCCATCTCTTCGTCAGGCTCGACGATGACGCGCAGTCCGGGAAACGTCGGGCATAAACCGTCCGCATCCGCCCTTGCGATGCGGCCGTGAAGGCGTCCTGCATCTTTTGCATGCGGGAGAGTCCAGGTCCCGTGTTCGCCTTTCGCGAGAGCGCCATCGGCTGTCTTGGCGGCAATCGGCTCCGCACCGGAGAACGTCAGCGAGAGCGGAATGTCGTCGCCGAGGAATGCCGGGAGGAATCGCGTCGCCTCGAAGGTCGCACGGTTGCCGCTCGCCGAAACCTTGCGGACGCCGCCATGCACGGCCTCGTAGCGGTATGCGCCGTATTCCCAGTCGTTGAGTTGCGCCCAGTCGGGATTGAGGCAATGCTCCTTGAGCAAGGTTTCCTGAAGGGCGTTGCCCTGCTCGTCGCACCACGAGTGTGTCCCAAGGCCGAAGCGCGGGATGTCGGGCGCGTCGAGCGCCTTGGCGAGCATTTCCCCGAACCCCTTCTCGAAGAGTTCCCGCCGAGGATTACCGTCGTTGGCGGAAAAGCGCCAACACGGCATGAGTTCCGCGGCGTCCGGCGGCCCGTCGCCCCACGAGCCGGGATTGTCCTGAGTCACGAAGTGGCCGGTCGCCACGACGGACTCCGCCAACGCTGGCCTGTGCTGCGGGTCGAACGGGTTTTTGCCCCAGCCGTAGGGGCTGACGTAGGAGACAACCGGGCGCTGGATGGCCGTTTCGAGGGCGACGCGGTTTTCGGCGATCTCGCGGAATCCGGCGTTGGGGTTCAGCTCAAAGAGCTGCGGATGGCTGAACGTGTGGTTGCCGATGGCGTGGCCGCCTTCCATGAGCTTGCCGAGGATGCCGGATCCCATGAACTCCGTCCGGTTGGCGCTGACGTAGAACGAGCCCTTCACGCCGGCGCGTTCCATCATCGCGGCCTTGGCGAGGTGTGCGGGATTGGAGTCGTCCCAACGGCAGCCGAAAGCGAGCGACGCCCCACCCGGAAGCGGCGCGACGGCGCACTCCGCCCGCGCCGCCTCCTCGGCCGTGGCGAACGTCGCCTCAAACGCCAGGCGGTAGGAGGGGAAGTCGGTTTCGGCGGGGGCATTCTTTCCAACGCAGAGAGCGCAAAGGGAAACGCAAAGAGGAGAAATCGCGCGGAGACACGGAGTCGCGGAGATTTTCATTTGCGATTTTCGAACAATTGTGGCAATTGTCATTTGTGAACAATCACTCACTTCCCCTCGTTGTTCCAGCGGTCAACGGAAACGACGCGGAGGGTGTCCACCGTGGCGGCGGCATCGACGCCCTTTGCCGCGAGGTCGAGTGCCGAGGCGATGGTCGAGGCGATCTGGCGTCCCTTGTGGAAGACGCGGAAATAGCGGTGGTCGGGATCGTCCGGGATGCGCCAGCGCAGCGTGCCGCCGTCAAGCCGCACATCGCGAACAGGCGCCGGAACGCGGTCTTCGTAGTCGGTCGTGAGGAAGACCATCGACTTCGCCGGGAGCGGGACGCGCACGACGCTTTCGCCGCCCGCACCCTTGACCGCCTCGACCAGGCATTTGACGCCCTGGAGATCGTTAAAGGGGCTGAACGGAATGTTGGCGCTGTCGTATTCGTAGAGACGCATCGGCTTCGCGACAGGGTGCGGGATGCGGAACGCAATCTCCTTGGCGTCTCCCCAGTTGAGGAGCGCGATGGAGAGCGAGCCGTCGGCATTGGTGATTGCGCCGGCGCGGAGCGTGTCGTCGGCGGTCGTCCACGGCAGGACGCGCCCGCCGCGCCGGAAGAGCTTGGCGAGCCAGCCCATCGTGTAGAGGTCGGGGTAGGAGGAGTAGTCGTGCCCCTCGTCATCCCAGCGGAAGAGACCCCATTTGTTGTAGCGCAGGTCTCGGCCCACGCCGCCGTATTTCTTCAGCTCCTGCTCTGCGCGTTCTCGCGGCGTCTCGCCGCCCGGCCAGCCGAGGGTTGGGTCGGGATAGTCGCAGAACGTCCAGCTCACGGCCGTCACGAAACCCGCGTTCATGGCGGCGAGTCCCATTTCCGCGCGGGCCATTGCGGAAATGGCGGCCTCGGCGGGATGGCGGGCCGTGTAGCTGCGGTCGTCGTCCATCACGCCATCGCATCCGCTCTCGGCGCGCGCCGTCGCGCGTCCCTTGAGGCCGAACTCGCCAAGGGACATGCGGCGGTGCTGGAACTTGCGCTCCACCATCGCCACCGCGTCTTTGAAAAGCGCGCTCCATCGACCGTAGTTGCCGGGGTCGCCCGCGGCGGACTCCCAGTCGTAGAAATGCCAGCACCAGGTGTCGGTGATGTCGTCCAGCGTCCCCATCGCCGCCTCGATGTCCTTCAGGCGCTGGGGACCGCTCTGGTCGGTGTTCATCAGCCCGATGTCGAGGCCGTGGCGGCGGAAGGCGCGGAACATTGCGCGGTTGAGGTCGCGGAAAATCTTCCAGCGGTCGCGGCCGTCAAGGTCTGGCTTGCCGAACCAGTCGTAAACCGGTCCCACCGAACACTCGTTCGTCACGGCGAA
>CAMNCG010000089.1 GCA_946534105.1 uncultured Verrucomicrobiota bacterium | reverse complement strand
AGCTGCTCGCGAGGTGCCGGACGATGACGGCGCTGCACGCGGTGGTCTGCGACGGTCTCGGGCTGGTGCGGGTGCGACGACGGACGGCGTAAAACAGAATTCAAGAAATAGGATGAGTATAAGCAGAATATAACTGCGAGAATTCGGTTGAGACGAGGGGCGAGGGGAGGGACGCTTGGGGCTTCAGGCAGATGGAGGCGCGGACGCGCGCGGAAAGGGCCGTGCAGCTTTTCCAATTGCCGGGTCGGGAACTCTCCGCGGAAGCAGGTGCGAAAACAACGGCTCAACTGGCCTCGGCCGGCTTTTCGCGATTGCGGCGCCCGGGCGATGGCGTGGAGATGGCTCTCGGCGGGAGGCGAGCGGAGCCGACTTTCTGCCGAACCTTACAACTGGTTACAAGTTCCGCCGCCCGTCCGCCACTGGCGCATGGAGCAGCCGACGCGCCGCCGGAAGAGGTTCTTCAGGTGCGTTTTGTTCTCGAAACCGCAGCGCGCCGTGATCTCGGCAATGGATTCTCCCGTGTGCCGCAGCAGCCGTTTGGCCTCCTCCAGCCGCCGGTCGCGGATTACCTCGTAGATCGAGCGGCCCAGGATTTCCCGGAAGCGCAGATCGACGAGACGCCGCGAGACGCCGAGGTGCGCGGCCAGCTCCTCCGCGCCGACGTTCCGGCAGGCGTTGGCGTCGATCCACTCGACCGCGCGCTGCACAAGGGCCGCGTGCGGCGAGTCCGGCATCGTCGATTCGCGGATCGCCACGCCGCGCACACCGTATGAAAGTGTCTCCGGAATGCCGGCTTCGCCGTCCATGAGCCGCTCCAGCGTTTCCGCCGCAAGCCACCCGCAACGCCTGAAATCCTGCGCCACGGACGAAAGGCGAGGGGCGGGGGCGAGGCAGAAGACGGGATCGTCGTCGAAACCTAGCACGGCCACGTCGTCCGGGACGCGCAACCCGATGGAAAGGCATTCGTCCACGACGCGCCTTGACATCGCGTCGTGCGCGGCGCAGACCGCCGCCGGCTTCGGAAGCCGCGCGAGCCACCGCCGCAGGCTCCGCCTTCGCGGTCTGCAAACGGAGCAGTCGATGCCGCGCTCCGCCAGCGCCTCCCGGAAGAGGCTCCCGCGCTCCGTCGCCCACGGCTCCTCGCGCTCCGTGCCCGCAAAGCCGAAGCCCCGAAACGCCTGTCGCGCCGCGAAATGGACGGCGGCGGCGCGCGCGAGCGCCCTCGTGTCGCAGAAAATCCGCGCGAAATTCGGGGCCGGTTCGCAGGCGAATCGCTCCGGCGACTCGACCACGCACGGAAACCCGGCGGCGACAAGGCGCTCCACGACGCGCTCCGGCGGGTGGTCCAGCAGGACAAAGCCGTCCACGCCGCTTCGGACGAGGTTCCGCACGAACGAGTCCGTCAGGCGCTCGTATCCGTAGAGCACGTCGAAGTTCCATTTGCGGCTCTCTTCAACGAGCCGCTCGTTGAAGAAATCGATCATCCCGCCGAGCTTGCGCTGGCCGGAGAAGACGCTGATCGAGAGCAGGGCCACCACGTGGCGCTGCCGCAGCTGGTCGTTCGGACACATGGCGGCCATGCTACCCGAAACGGGGCTTGTGCGCAACAAAAAAACATGATTTGAGCATCGGATTTCCAGAATCGTGACATATTGCCGAAATCGTGGTCTGGCGGAGAGCCCGGCGGCAGGGTAGAATCCGTGGCGTGTTCTGCGGAACGCCCGTCCGGAAAGTCCGAACGAACGGCCGCCGACGCGAAAAACCAACCACGGATTCCATCCATGAAACGAAAACTCTCCGCCGACGCGCTTTTGGCGATCCTCGCCGCAGCGTCCGCACTGACACCCCAAACCGGCCTATGCGCCATTCTTGACGACGACACGCTGATTTACATGAGCGGCGCCGACATGACGAACGAGTCCACGGCGGCTTGCGCGTTCCCCGTAAGTTCGGCCGCGACGACGGCTGCGGTTTCATCCGACACAAGCGCCGCTGCCGTTCACTCCGGCCGAGGTCCCTCCGCCACGAACTCGTCCGCCATTTCCGTCGGGGCTTCGTCAGGATGGGGCGTCGCGTTCACGGCGACAAGGCCTGGCGAGTCCCCATACAGCCTCGGCGACTTCACGTTCGAGTGCATCTTCAAATTGACTCAAACGCCGGCCTCAGGCAGCTACTTGTTCAACCACAAAGGCGGATTCCGCCTTCAGTTCAAGGAAAACTCCGTGCTCCAGTTCAGAGACGGCAGCTCCTGGGACGTGCGCTGCACGTCAAGCTTGGCCGTGGAAGAGTGGCACCACGTTGCCGTGGTGCAGAACGTCTCGGACGGGAAGATGCATTTTTACGTTGACTACTGGAAGGTCGGCGAGACGCCAGTCCCGAAATACACGGACGTCTCCACGCAGGTTTCCGATCTTGCATGTCTTGGTTGCTATAATATCGATTTCGCTTCAGGTGGCATGAAGAACGTCATATACGACGAAGTCCGCCTCGAGAAGAGGGCGCTGTCCCCAGGCGAATTCCTGACGAGTTTGCCGGTCGATGCCGATACCGCATACTACAACAGCCTGGACAAGACGCCGTCCGCAGGATATCTTGGCGACATCGAACTTCCTGTCAGGGCATACAGGGTGGAGAATTACACTTCGGCGGCAGGACGCTTCGCGGCGACCAACGACACGGCCGCCGCAAACGTCAGCGCCGCTTCCGTCGGCGGTGCAGTCCGCGAGAACGGAGGGGCGCTTTACATGGACCGTCTCGCCGTTTCCGAGGGAAGCGCCCCGAATTACGGAGGCGGCTTCATCCTCAACGACACGACTTCGCCCATAGCGGCATCAAGTTTCACGTTCGAGACGTTCTTCAAGGTGGAGTCGAGACTCACTGGCACGGCTGGATACATTCTTTGCTACCCGCACGTCTTGTCCATTTACGTGGACACGAACGACCGCCTCCGTGCGAACATCGCGATCAACGACAGCCTGGACGGGACATCGGTCTTGTCTTCGGACGATAACATCACGGTCGTGGACGGCAGATGGCACCACGTCGCGGCCGTGTTCGACGCGGACGCGGAGACGTTTGCGATATATCTGGACGGCACGGCCGTGAAAACTCTCGCCGGCGTCGCATCGATCGTCAAGAGCGGCGAAACGCCGGGGACGAAGTTCTTCGTCGGAGGAAGTTCGCACAACACCAACCAGAACACCTTGACCCGTTCTTTCAGCCAAGGTTGGCTGGACGAATTGAGAATCACGAAGCGCGCGTTGCGCCCCGCCGAGTTCATGACTGCGGACCCGCTCGGAAAGACCGTCCTGTGGGGACGCTTCGAGAACGGTTCTGCAATGTCTTCAGTCCCATCCAACTGTTTGGCGACTGCGGCTGCCATTGCCGGTTCCGCATCAATCGCGCGCGGCAGCGATGCCAGACCCTCACGCAAGTACTACGCCTTTGACAGCGCGGAAGAACTGGACAACAACGGTGGCGCGGTCCTTGACGGCGGAACGATCTCATACGCCGCAAACGGGCTGCTGGACCTCCCCGTCGCGACCGTGGAGTTCTTCGTAAAAGGCCAGTCTGGTAGTTCTGCGGCCAGAGCCGCAGCCCTTGTTGCCGGGAGCGGAACGCCGTGGACGCTGACGGCGGATGGGCGGCTCGCCGTCTCCGCCGGCGGCGTTTCCGGTTCAACGGCGCTCTCGCCGTCGCCTTTCGACGGCAACTGGCACCATGTCGCCATATCTTATGCGCCCTCGAATGCGACAACGCGCGTCGTCGCGTTCGTTGACCGCCAGCGAGCCGCCGAACTGGCGGTGGGCGGCGCAATGGATTTCGGCGGAGGAGCTTCGCTGGTCTTCGGATCGGGGTTCAGCGGCGCCTTGGACGAAGTCCGTGTCTCGCAGACGCAACTGGGGTTGGAGGACCTCGAGTTTTTCGGAGCGCCTGACGCAACGGTCATGACCATCCGATGACGCGAAAAGAGCCATTTTCGATTTTGTCCGCCACCACACGCCGTGTTGCAATCCTGGCTGCATGCTGCGCCGGGGCGGTGGCGTTCGCCGCAGACTGCGGATGGAAAGTCCTGCCCCTGGCGGGCGGCGGCAACATCACCGGCGTCGAAATCGCGCCTTCCGATCCGAGCGTTTGGTATGCCCACGCTGACGTCGGCGGTCCGTGGCGCAGCGACGACGCGGGCCTCACTTGGCGCCCCCTTCACGGCAACATGACTGCGGGCATGCGTCTCGCAAACGCCGACCATGTCCGCAACCTCTCCGTCGATCCGGGCGATCCGAACCGCTTCGTCTTCGTGTCCGGATGGCTTTGCGAAACGACGCCGGCCGGCGCCTACGTTTCGAACGACGGCGGACGGACTTTCCGGCGGTCGCTGAAAGCGAAATTCAAGGGCGAGGGATCGCGCTCGAAGCGGCTGGGACGGGTCCTCGCCCGCAATCCCCTCGCGCCGCAGGAACTCTTGGTTGCGGCGGAGGGCGACGGAATCTTCCTTTCGACCGACGGCGGCGAAACATGGACGCCTTGCGGCGGCGACGGCTTCGAGTTCTGCGATGTGCTATACGACAAGACCGTCCCGGGCCGAGCGTTCGCCTCGGCGTCGCCGTCCGCATCGCCGAAAACACGTGCCGACATCCGGCACGGATTGCTGCGCTCGGACGATGACGGCCGCTCTTGGACCGTCTTGTTCGAAGGAGATGCGCCTGCGGAAATGGCCCAAATCGAAGGACGCGGCGAACTCCTCGGCATTTTCGACGTCAACTTGGAAGGCGAGATGAAAGGCAGCAGCGTCCGTATTTCCAGAGACGGCGGCGAGACGTGGACGGATTGGTCGGAAGGGTTGCCCAGGCCGACGGCGGCCACAACCAACGACGGAAACGATCGCCCTGCGACATTCCAGGCCTTGGCGGCCGGACCTGATTGCTTCCTTGCGGCAAACTGGAGCGGACGATTGTTCCGCCGGACTCCGGACATGGCGGCATGGGTTGAAATTCCCGTTGAGGGCATGACGCTTGGATGCCCGGAAAAGCAGACGTTTCTGGAAGAGGATGTCGCCCTGAAGCGGCGGCGCTGCACATGCTCCATCACCGTTGACCCGCGCGATCCTGAACACATTCTCACTACTGACTGGTATCAGGTATGGGAATCGTTCGACGGCGGACGCAACTGGCGCACAGCCACCGACGGCATCTCGCCCCTAGTGCCGTTCACTGTTTCCCTCGATCCGCATTCGGAGTCGAATGTAGTGTATGGCGTCGCCGACGCCGGACTGTTCTTCTCCGACAACGGAGGAGCGACATTCTCGACAGTCCGTGCCATCAGCTCCCCGTCTTCGTTTGCATGGTCGTCCCGCATCACCGGGCGCATTTGGGTCTGCGGAGGAAAATCCGGTTTGGAAGTGGCCGTTTCGGATGACAGCGGGCGCACGTGGCGCGTGTCGCGGCGCGAAGGTCTGCCGGAGCGGACGGACGATCCGTCGCGCAAGCACCTCGCCTACACCGTCGCGGCAGACCCGACGACGGATTTCGTCTATCTCTGCGTTGGCGGCGAAGTCGGCCCCGGCAAGGGCGGCATCTACCGCTCGCCCGATGGCGATGTCTGGGAATGGTCCGGGGCCGGGCTTGATGCGTCGCAGCGGCTTTACAAGAACCACGAGTTCTCCCACGGCGGCCGTGCCGGATGGCCGCCCCAGCTCGTTTTCTCGCCAGATGGCAGCGCCATGACGTGCGGACCGGCGTCGGGCGAAACCTACTGGCTCGACAAAAGCGTCGGCGAATGGAGGAAAGTCGATGGTACGTTCAAGGACGGGCAATACACCATCGCGGCGGACCCGTTCGCACCGGGGCGCTTCCTCCTCTGCGGGAACGGGCGCATTCTCGAGTTTTCGGAAGGCGGGAGAACAGTCCGTTTCCTGCCCGGTTCGGAAGGGCTCGGCCCTTCGCTTGCATTCGACGCCAAGACGCCCGGACTTGTCGCCGCGACGACAGCCGATGGCGAGGACATCTGCATTTCCTGGGACGGAGGACGGCACTGGGGCGTCCTGCCAGGTGGAATGGACGTTCCAACCGGAAACACATGCGCTCTCGTTCTTGACCGCAAGCGGCTTTTCGTACTGACACGCGGGAGCGGCGTCTGGGCGCGAACTATTCCAGCCGGGTTCCGCGGCAACATCGACTTGCAGCCGATTACGGCGGGAGCGGACAGACTCGATCCATGAACTATTGGTGCACGTGGGGCATCCAAAACGCATTGTCAAGGACTGGCACCGGGAACCAGGATTGCGGGCGTTTTGCCGGAGACCAGGGAGCCAGATCGGCACGCCGCAACATGAGCGAAGAGCTTCTGTTTGGCTCCGACGGCTGGGCGGAGACGATGTTTCCGAAGTCGCGGAAGGATCTTCTCCTTCTGCTGGATGACGGCTGGGATGTTCCGCTCGATGCGGATCCGTGCGTTTCGATTCGACCGTTTTCGGCTCTAGTCCCCGATGCCGGAAGATTCCCCGGACTGGGCGCAACCGGAGCGGAACGGCTGAAAAACCTCAACGAGCGAATCGCAGCCGCCGGCTGGATGGGCGCGGCACTTTGGGTCGCGTGCCAGGGGTTTGGCGAAGGGGGCGGAGTCAGCTTTGGCGACAGGGAAGGCCGAGATTGTTGGCGACGCCGAATGGAAGTCTCGCAAAAGGCCGGAATCCGGTACTGGAAAATCGATTGGGGCGCACGTGACGGCAGCGTCGAATACCGCAAAATGATTGGCGACGTCCGCGATGAAGTGTATCCGGAACTTGTTCTGGAGAACAAGCCGCTTTCGCACTGGGCGCCGTTCAACGGCATCGAATTCCGGAATGGAGGCGAATGCAAAGGGACCGGACGGATTTTCGGCGAAGAGGATTGTTCGCGGGATGATTGGACTGGAACCGACATCGGGAGGCTTTGCGCTTTTTCGGATGTCGTGCGCATCTACGACATGCTTCAGCCTCTTGACGGCGCTACGGCATTCGACCGCATCGCCTTTTACGGCATGGTCGTTGACAAGACCTGCGCAAGGACTGTCCTCAACGTGGAAGGGAGCGTTGTTGCAGGGGCGGTGCTTGGCCATGCCTTCGGGATCATGCGGGCGCCAGGAGTCGATGGCGGCCTCTACGGACCTGCAGACGACGTTTCACGCCTTTGTAAACGAATTGCCGAGGTTGATCGCGCAGTGGCTTGGCAACGCATTGCGCCAGCGTTCGGCGGAAGGAGCGATTGCCGTAGCCGTTTTTCCAAAAGAACGTTGACGGACGTCTGGAGGTTCAAGGCCGGCGAAGGCTGGTTGGCCGCCGCATGGGGACGCGAGGTTTTCCAATGCGCACCTGCGGTTCTTTCGCGCGGGATGGAACTGCCTGAAGTCCACGCGCTTGAAGCCGAACCACCCTTTGTCGCGGCAATGAGCCATCCCAACGGTGCCGTTTCCGTCGGCGCATTCCCGCGTGTTTGCGCAGGTCGCTATTGGACGCCGAAGGCGACGGTGAAAATCGCATGCCCGCCAGCGCATGGGCGGCCCCTCGCCGTGTTTGGCGAAATGGCCGAATTGAGGATTCCCGGAAAATTGGCCACTTGCGGAGCACGAGTGTTCGCCAAAGACCTCGCTGGCGGCGAAGCGCACGAAATCACGTCGCTCTTGTCGCAAGACGCCGGCGGAACCGTCATTCCTGGCGACGTGCTCGCGGAAATCGGGCGCGAAGCCGATCCGCAAGACGTCCATTCGGCGCCGGGCACGCTTGTTTTCGCGACGGAATCACCGCTAACGGGCAAAGCGAAACAATGAAAACCAGACACGTCGGCGTTGCCGTCAACGTCGAAGCGCCCTTTGAGGCGTTGTTTCTCTCCGACTCGCATTTGCCGCTCTGCGACTGTCGCGACGGAGATCGCAAGGTGGCCCTCGCGGCAGGACGCAACGCGGAAATGAACAACGCTCCGCGTTATCTCGAAGAGGCGCTTGGATTCGCGGAAAGCCGCAGTGCGTTGTTGCTCCACGCCGGCGACCTGATCGACTTCACGAGCTCAGCCAATTTCGATGCGGCGAAGCGCTGTTTCTCCCGCGGAAAATGGATTCTCGCGTGCGTCGGCAACCACGAATTCAGCCAGTTTGTCGGCGAGGCGGAGGAGAATGCCACATACCGTGCGCAAAGCGCCGCCGCCGTGCAGGCCGTCTGGCCGAACGACATCGACTTTGCGAGCAAGGTCGTGAACGGCGTCAACTTCGTTGCATTGGACAATTCCTACTATCGGTTTTCGGAGTTCCATCTCGTGCGCATGAAGGCGGAAGTGGAGAAAGGGTTGCCGATAGTCATGCTTTGCCATGTGCCGCTCCATGCGCCGGGTCACTATGCAAACCAGATGCGCAGGACCGGCGGTATTTGCGCCTACGAGTGCGGCGTTCCCGACGGGCTTGTCGATTCTTGGCGGAAAGAGCGCGAATGGCCGGAAAACGAGCGGTGGCGCGATCGCCGCGTTCAACAGCGTTCCGACAAGGCGACCAACAAGTTCATCGAATACCTCCGTGCGCAACCGCTCCTCAAGGCCGTTCTGACCGGCCACACCCATGCGTTCTGGGAAGAGCGCTTCTCCTCGACGGCGGTGCAGTTTACATGTCCCGCTCTTTTCAACGGGGAAGCGCTTTCGATTAGTTTCGACACAGTCGGTCGAACATCGTGACTTCTGCCGCAAGCGCGCGCTACTGGACGGCCTCTCCGGCCGCATCGCCCGCCCGTGACCCTGGGCGGAACCGGCCTAGGCCAGTTTTTGCGCGGCGGCAACCGCGCGAAGGCGCTCCCGCGCGATTCCATGATAGGATTTTTCAACCATTCGACATTTTCGACCAAATGAAAGCAACCTCTGCCGCCCCATCCACTTTCCAAGACCTCCTGACTTCCGCCGCTTCCGGCGACGCGCGCCTTCTCGGTCGCGCCGGCGCCTCGGCGGATGTCTGCCTTCGTGCCCGCGCCTACTCGGACTGGGCTCGCGGGCCAATGTACGAGGAGGCCGTGAACGCCTTCCGCACCCACTGGGACGACACGAACCCCGACGGTCCCGGCTGGCAGAACGAATACTGGGGCAAGACGATGCTCTGCTTCGCGGGTGCCGTCGCCTACACGCGCGACCCCGAGCTGCGTGCCTGGGTGCTCGAAAAGGCGCACGAATTCATTGCCGAGTTCCAGAAGCCCAACGGCTACCTCTCCACCTACTCGCGAGAGGATTTCCTCCGCAACAAACCAGACGACCCCGACGCCCGCCAGCATTGGTGCTTCAATGTCTGGGGGCGCAAGTACACGCTCTGGGCGCTGATCGACCTCCACAGGGCGACCGGCGACGCCGAATGCCTCGCCGCCGCCGTGAAGATGGCCGACCACCTGATCGCGCAGCTGGACCGTCTCGATCTCACGCTCGACCGGACAGGTGCCTGGCACGGCATTTCCTCAATGAGCATCCTGCGCCCCCTGCTGGAGCTCCACCGCCTCACCGGCACGGAGCGCTACCTCGCGCTCGCCCGCGACATCGTGCGCGCCATGGACCCCGATCCGTCCGTGCCGTCCTCTCCCGCGACGCTGATCCGCGACGCCTTCCGCGCGGAACCGGTCGTTTCGTGGTATCCGCTCCCGACCTTCTGGGCAAAGGCATACGAGATTTTGAGCTGCCTCGAAGGGCTCGTCGAATACTACCGCATCACGGGCGAGAGGCGCGTCATCGACGCCGTTCTCGCGTGGCACGGCCACCTCGTGCGCGAAGAGCTAAACCCAATGGGAAGCGCCGGATACTTCGACCACTTCCTCCACGCCGCCGCGCACGTGAACGGCATGACCGAACTGTGCGACGTCGTCCACTGGATCCGCTTCAACCGCGAACTGCTGCTCCTCACGGGCGAGGCGAAATACGCGGACTACATCGAGGAGGCGTTCCTCAACGCCTTTCTGGCCGGCGTTTACCGCGACGGACGCTGGGGCGCGCACATTGTCCGCTCGCATGGCACGCGGCATCTCTCCGCGCCCGCGCAGACCGGCATGACGCTCCACCAGTGCTGCCCGGACAACATGATGCGCACCTACTTCGACTATGCTGGAAGCCAATTCGCGCGCGCCGCCGACGGCGCGCTCTGCGTCATCCTCTACACCGACGGGGCGGCGACGCTCGGCGGCGACCGCGTCGAGGTTTCCGGCGGCTATCCGTGGGCCGACGGACCGGTCACGGTCAAGGTGACCCTCGCGGCGCCGTGCAAAATCCGCTTCAGAATTCCGCGGTGGTCTGGGGGGTGCGGCGTCTCGCCGCGCTGGCCTGGTAGCGCTGGCATCTTGCCTGCGGCATCGCCTGGGAGCGCGGGCATCCTGCCTGCGGCATCGCAGACCACGGCCCGCGCGGCGCGCGGGCCCTACCAAAATGCAGGGCGAGATGATGATTCGGTAGGGGCCGAGCGCCGCGCGGCCCGCAATGGCGACTGGCTCGAAGTCGAGGGCAGGGCAGGGGAGAACGCCTGGCTTTTGCGCTTCGACATGGCTCCGCGACTCGTCGATTGGACGGCCTCCTCCGCGGAGGACCTTCCTCCCTCGCCGCAAGACGGAAACGACGAAATTCCGGAATACACCGTCCACTTCATGGAGTGGTACACGCCGGAAATGGCCAATCTCTCGCGTCGAGAACCCGCGATGCGCGTCCTGCGCGGGCCGCTCGTGCTTGCCAAGGGGCGGCTCGCCGGAACGTCGCGCGAAGAGACGCTCTTCACCTTCTCCCTGCGCGGGCAGGGCTGGCGCGCCGCCGCGCTGCGACCCGTGCCGCGCACCGCCGCGAACGCCGGCGTCCCGCAGCCGTGGAGCCTCGTCCTGGAACGCGGCGGCGAAATCCGCGAAATTCCCGTCGCCGACTTCGCCTCCGTCTCGAACCTCGACGACCCCGCCAACTGGTTCTCGCTCTGGTTCTAGTCGAATCGCCGCCGTTGGTGCGGCGCTCCCCGCTGTTGGCTACGCGCGCATTCGCGCGAGAAGGCCAACTGCTTTTTTCGGTTGAAGGGCGGAATCGGTGGTGATAGTATCGAATGGTCATGTCCGTCGGCGGAGAAGTTCCCCTCGGCGGTGTCGCGCGGTGAATCGACCATGAGCGAAATACCACAGATTCCACGGTTCCATTTGCTGGCCTCGCGCCGCTTCATGCTCGACAACGAGATCGTCGTTTCGGAGCTCGTTCCCGGTACGGTCTCGTGCCCGAGTCTCCAGAACGTCGCGATGCCGTATTGCCCTGCTTCCCCGCGCGCGGCGTTCGGCGGCGGCGCGATGACGCTCTTCGCGCCGCATGACGCGGCGGCGGAAGGGACGTTCTTCGTTGGCGGTTTTTTTCCCGGAATTCATTTCAGCGCCGATTTTCGCAGTCTGTCCCCCGGCGCGGCGGCTCTGCTCGACATTGCTTCGCTGGACGGGTCGATCCTCTTTCGCGTCCGCGCGGAGCCCGGGAAGGCGGTCGAGTTTTCCGAGACGCGCGGCAAGGCGAATCTCGCCTGCGCGCTCGCCAATCCGCAGGTTGTTCCTCCGCCACCGTTCCGCCTCTCCGCCGTCGTCGCGGGGCCCACGATTCTCCTCGCCGTGCGCAAGGACGGCGAGGTGCGATTCCTCGGTTCCGTGACGCTTGACGAATCGCCCGAAAACGACATCCGTCGCCGCGACTTCGCCGGCGTCCTCAAGTGCGCCGTCGGCGCGGCGCTTCCGCCCGGCGGCGCGGCCGCCGTAGAGCGCGCCGCCGTGTCGCTCACGGCCGGCGTCGGCCAGGCCGACTTCTGCATTGTGACCGATGGTCCCGGCTGCAGGCCCTACACGGAAAACGGGCGGATGTTCTGCACGTTCTCCGCCCGCGCCGGGGTGAAATACACCAAGTCCGTCGCGAGTTTCGATCCGACGGTCTTCGACTTCCGCATGGAGGGAATCCTCCTCACGTCCTATGGCGACGGCGATCCGCTCCTGCGTAATGACGCCATCGATCACATTTTCCGCGACGCCGACGGCTCCTGGAAGGGCGTTGCCATCGGCTGGTCCACCACGGCCCACAATCTCGACCCCTCCACGCGCAAGGGCAGTGGCCTCGTCGTCGTGGAGACCCGCGAGTGCCCGCTCCACGGCATCCACGTCCTTCCCGCGCGGCCGCTCGTGGTGGGCGAGGGCGTGAAGAGCGAGGATCCTCACTTGCACTACGACGCCGAGGCTGGCAAGTGGCGCCTCTCCACGTCATCCTTCACGCCGCAGGGGCTGCGGGCGCATCTCTGGGAATCCGACCGCTGGGACGGCCCGTACTCCCTCCTTGCGGGGCCCGGCCGCTTCGACTCCACCGGGTGCCAGATCATGGAGTTCGGCGGGCGCGAGTTCGTCATGACCGCCAACATGGAGCGGATGCGTCCAGTCTACGCCTATCCCTCGCTGGACTACGTCGGCGAATGGCCGTGCGACATGGAGCCGAGCGACGACGACTGCCCCAACGGGCGCGTCTTCACCGCCTGGGCGGAGGCGCCGGAGGGCTGCCCTTGGCGCCATGTCATGATCACCATGGACCGCCGCAACTTTCCCGGCATGCCCGATCCCAACTGGACCTACGGCGGCATTCGCTTCTACGTGGCGGATTGACGCCGCAAACGGCGAGGAGCTCGGCGCATGACGACGGCCCCGACGATCTTCTATCTCGACACGATTCCCGGAAACCGCATTCAGGAGACGACGCTTGCCGGGATGCGCCGCTACGCCGTCGCGCGCGGCTGGGAGGTCGAGGCGGTTTCCTTCGAACGGTCGCGCCCGGACGACCTGCTGCCGCTGCTCTCGCGGCGGCGTCCCGCCGGTTGCATCGTGGAGTGCTGCGACGGACGTTCCGATCTCCCTCCCCGCCTTTTCGGTTCCGTCCCCGTGGTCTATCTTCACGGCAGGGCCGGACTCTACGGAT
>CAMNCG010000088.1 GCA_946534105.1 uncultured Verrucomicrobiota bacterium | reverse complement strand
GAAAACTCGCGGAGCTGGGGGCCAAGTTCGGCCATGACGCGGACTGGGCATTCGACGAAATCGTCAGGATGTACGACGGCTACAAGTTCCATCCCGATGCCCTGCCCGTCATCAACCCAGTTTCGCTGGGCATGACGTTCGACGCCTTGGAATTCCAGAGTTGGTGGTCGAAGACGGCGATTCCGACATTCCTCATCGACTTCTTCAAAACGCATCCGTTGGATGTCTCCTCGCCGGTAGTCTCCGAGGCCGACATGAACGCCTTCGAGCCGGAAAAGATCAAACCGGTCGTGCTCCTCTACCAGACGGGCTACTTCACGATTAAGGAAATGGAAAGGACCGGAATATCCATTCGCTACAAACTCGGATTTCCGAACATGGAGGTCGAGAATTCGTTTCTTGAAAACCTGTCGGAGCTTTACGTTGGAAAAGATTCTTCCGACTTCGGCGGCATTGTTTCCCGCATTGGCGACACGCTCCGCGCCCGCAACCCGGAGGGTTTCGTCGAGGCGTTCAAGTCGTTCTTCGGCGAGATCCCCTACGACCTCACGGACAGGCAGAACGAGCAGTCGTGGCAGGCGATCATGTACGTGGTGATGCGACTCATCGGCATGAACGTCGGCGGCGAGGTGCGCACGGCCAAGGGCCGCATCGACCTGGCCATCGAAACGGCGACGGACGCCTACGTCGTCGAGGTGAAGCGCGACTCGACGCCGATGAAGGCCATCGCTCAGATCCGCGAGCAGGGCTACGTGGACAAGTTCCGCCTCTCCGGCAAGCCCGTCACCCTGATCGGCATCGCCTTCTCGACGAAGAAGCGCGCCGTGAGCGCCACGAAGATCGTGCGGGAGGAGTGACCAAAATGCGATGCAAACCGTCCTCTATCTGAACATGCGCGACGGGTCCGCGCTTCACAGGCGCCGGCTGGACGGCATTCACCGGCCTACAGGGGCGCTGCCACCGTGGATTGCGACGGCGCAGCCGTGGCCACGGCTGCGTTCCGCTTCCGCCAAGCGGAGAGGGTCATTCCGTATCGCGCCTTGAACTGACGCTGGAGGTGGTTTTCGGAGGAAAAACCCGCCAGTCCGGCGAGGGTGCCGAGCGGAAGGTGCCCCCGTTCCAGAAGCGGCAGGAGCCTGTCGAAGCGGACATCGAGAATCTCCTCCAGGATGCTCTTGCCCGTCGCCGCCCGGAACCGCTTCTCCGCCGAACGCCGCGAGCCTCCGAGCATGGGCAGGATGTCGGCCGCCGAAATGCCGTCTCCAGCACGGCGGCGGATGGTCTCCAACACTGCGCGAATGGACGGCGCCGGACGATTCAGGCGACGCGTCGAGAGACGCCGCACAAGGCGTTGCTCGCCGTAGCGTAGCGATGCGCCGCTCCGCGCCGAACCGTCCAGAAGGTCGGAAAGCAATTGTCCCGCGAGACGCCCGCCATCGACGAAGTCGGCGCGGATGCTTGTGAGCGGTGGCGTCATGTTCTCGCAGAGCATCTCGTCGTCGTCGATGCCGATGACTGCCATTTCGTCGGGAACGTTCACTCCATGACGCGCAGAAGCCGTGAGGACGAGAGAAGCGGTGCGGTCGTTGGCGGCGAGCAGGCCGCAAGGCTTCGGAAGGGACCGAAGCCATGCGCCCAGCTTCCGGACGCCGCCGGCGGATCCGGCGGAAAGACCCTCTGCGTCGAACTCGCGGATCGTGCCGCCTCCGCCCAGTGCAATTTCTTCGCGGAAGGCGCGATGGCGCACGGCGCTCCAGTGGTAGGGATGGTAGGCGGAAACATAGGCGTATGAGGCGAAATCGTGGCGCAGAAGCTCTCGCGCCGCAAGTCGCGCAATGGAGTCCGAGTCGGAGTCTACGAAACCGACAAGTGGCAAGCCCCGGGCCGCTTTCGCGAGGCGTCTCCCCGCTTTGGCGGGCGGGCAGGGCTGGTCCGGCAAGCCACCGCGCAAGGTCTCATCCAGATCGATGAACACAACTGGAGCGGTGGCGGACGCATCCGGAAACGGCATGCGCTTTGTGATGCCGCAATCCATGACGAATCCGACGGGATGCCAGAAATGGGCGAGATCCCGGAGGTAGGCGGGACCGGCCCCGCGAGGGGGGCTGGTCCGCTGGACGTTCCAGCCACGCCGGGCCGCAAACGCCAAAAGCCCCTCCAGCAGGAGGCGCGATGTTCGCACAAGGGGGCCATGCAGATACAAGACGGTGTTGGATTGCATCGGCGGGCATCCTACCACAGTGGCGAGGTGTTCGCAAAATGTATTATTATATTTCCGCGATCGGGGTCTTCCGTTTCATGACGTGTGCTAGGATTGCTCCCGTTCGCCATCCATCCGCACACAAGGAGAAATTCCATGTCACTGTCCACATTTCCGTTCGTCGCCGTCGCGGTCGCCAGTCTCGCCGCCACCGCCCATGCAGACGGTCCGGTTCTGCGTTCCGTCTCACAAACGGCGCCGACGGTCGTCTCCGTCGCCGTGCAGAACGTCGTCTCCGGTCCAATCTACGTCGAATACGCCCGCGCCGCGGCGACCTATCCCACCGTGAAGGACCGCTATGTGACGGACGGGCTGATCGCCATGTGGGACGGGGAGGACAACCTGGGCGCCGGCGTCCACGACCCGGCCGCCACGACCTGGGCCGATCTCACTGGGAACCATGCGGACATGGTGTTCCGCGCCGCGCCGACGGTAGGGCTGAACTACTACGACATGAGCGCCGGGGGCGGCTGTATCGCGTCCGCCGCCGATATCGCCGCAGCGCTCAACGCCAATGCCGCGACAATCGAGATCGTCTGCGACGTGCGCACGATGGTTGACAACGCCTCGCTCTTCGCGTGCGTTGACGGCGATTCCGGCAACCGCGTCGCCTGGGTGAGGACGAGCACGGCAAACGGCATGAAGGGCATCGTCGGCGCGGCGGAGTACAAGTCAACCTCCTACTACTCCCCGTATCCGGCGTTCGACACCGCGCTGAACGCCGTCCGCTCCTACACGTTCACCTATTCCGCCGACGCCTGCCGCATCCACAAGGACGGCACCGCGGCCGGCAAGAGCGTCGCCAACAAGGGCGTGAGCGGCAACACCGCGACGGCGGCCTTCTCCATCGGCCAGCGCATCTCGCAGAACGGCGGCTACAGCGCGGCGACTGCGGACATGAGGGTCTATTGCGTCCGCATCTACGACCGCGTTCTCTCGGCCGACGAGATCGCCGCCAACCACGCGCAGGACGTGCAGCGCTTCTTCGGTTCGGATCACGCCGTCGATCTCGACGACCCCGGAAGATCCGTCGTCCGGACGAACTACCTCGGCACGGTCAAGGCCGCCGTCGCGAACGCGAAGGACTTCTACGGGACGGACGGCCTGATCGCCATGTGGGACGGCGAGGACAACCAGGGGACCGGCACGCACGTCGCGGGCGCCACGACCTGGGTCGACCTCACGGGCAACCACGCGGCGATGGTCTTCGATGCCGCGCCGACGGTGAACGCCCGCAGCTACGACGTGAGCGCAGGCGGCGGCTATATCACCTCCGCCGCCGACATCGCCTCCGCCGTGAATGCCGAAGCCTGCACCATCGAGATCGTCTGCGACGTGCGTTCGCTCGTGAACGACGGGACGCTCTTCGTGTGCGTGGACGGATCGAACCCGAAGCGGCGCACCGCCTGGGCGAGGTCAGGCACCGGATCCCTCAAGGGCGTGATTGCATCGATGGAATACAAGGCGGGGGACTACGCCTATGAACCCTTCCAGAAATACGACCAAACCCTGGGCGCGGTCCGCTCCTACACCTTCGCCTTCTCCAACAGCGTGTGCCGCATCCACAGGAACGGTTCGCCGGAAGTCGCCGCCTCCGGTGAAAGCCGCGGCGTGAACGGCGATACCGCGACGGCGTGGTTCTCCGTCGGCCAGCGTATATCCCAGGGAGGGAAAAGCGCCGGAATCTCGGACATGAACGTCTATTGCGTCCGCATCTACAACCGTGTCCTGACGGCGGACGAGATCGCCGCCAACCACGTCGCCGACGTGGCGCGCTTCTGGGGGGACGCGACAGCCCTCCCGCTCGGATCAAGGCCCGTTGCGTTGGCCGACGGCACGATGACGGCCGTGCAGGACGGCGTCGCGGCGTTCCCCCTGACCGGTCTCCGCCCCGACGTGGCCGACTACACGGCGCGGCTCGTCGCTCCCGGCGCCGCTCCGGGCGCGAGCGTCGATTTCTCCACCGCCTCGGAACGCGAAGGCTCCGCCTGGCTCGAATACATCGACTCCGACAAGCACCCGGACGGGACCGTGAACCAAGGCAGCGCCATCTGGCTGAACTTCGCCCCCGGCAGCCGCGTACCGGTCGTGAAGACGAAGTTCCAGTTCCTCGTGAACACCGCGAGCCGCTTCGCCTTCGGCGCCTACAGCGTCCCGCTGGCCTCCGGCACCGCCGCCGGCATCTACGCGAAGGACGGCTACAACCAGTTCCGCTACCGCGTCGGCGCCGACTCGGAAAACACCGACGGCTTCGCCGACATCGGCGCCGCAAGCCTGGTCGCCCCACACGAGCTGGAGCTAAACCGCCCCGACGGCACCTTCCTCGACGGGACGCTCATCAACGCCGCAATGAGCGGCAAAACCGAGAGCAGCCAGGTTCGGTGGATTCTTTTCGGCCGCCAATACGACAATGGCAGTGCGGTATATCCCGAATACGCCAGCGTGAGGATGTGGTATTTCAAGCTGTGGGCCGACGGAACGCTTGTCCGCGACATGGTTCCTGCGCGCCGGTACGGACGCGCCCCGTGCATGATCGACAGAACGGACATGAAGTTCTACACGAACGGCGGCGACCGCAACTTCAAGGCCGGCCCGATGCGCCCGGCACCGGCCCTGGCCGATGTCTCCATTGCCGGAAGAACCCTGTCGGCGATGCTGACGCGTACCGGAACCGACGCCTCCGCCGTGTCCGTCGCCTACGGCGCCGACTACGGCGACGGCGACCCGCAGGCGTGGGAGAATTTCGAGCAACTTGCCACCGGCTTCGCCGCAGGGACGTCATCGCTCTCCGTCTCTCTCTCCGGCATTCCTCGCGACACGCAATATGTCCGCTTCCTCTCCCGCGAAGACGGCTGGAGCGACACGGTGTTCCTGCCGGACGTGAACGGGACGCAGCCGTTCGTGCTGGTCGTAAGGTAGGGAGGCTCACCCGATGAAACACCGTGTCCCCCCCCTTGGCGTCATCGTCGCCGCTTTCGCCGCGACGACAGCGTTTGGCGTGACGGTTTTCCCGAACGAATCGACTCGGTGCGACGCCCGTCCTGGAACCGCAATCCGCCACGACGCCGGAGGCTGGATGGAGGTTTCATGCGACGGGACCTACGGCTGGCCGGGGGTGGAGCTGCGTCCGGCGAATGGAGGGGCGTTCGATCTCTCCGGCGCAGGATCGCTGCAAATCGTCGTCAGCAACGCGGGCGACCGAGCCGAAACCATTTCGGCCCACGTCATCGCCAAGGGTGCCGACCGCGGCAAGGTGGAGCCGCGCTCGGTGCGCGTCCGCCCCGGCGAATGCCGCACCATCCACCTCTTGCTCGCCGACGCCCGCATCCTGACGGACGAGCCGGTCAAGCTTGAGCGCATGCGCGGCAAGGTCAGGTGTCTCGCCGACAACGGCCGCAACTGGGCCGAGACGGCGAGCGTGGAGGTGTTCCAGTGCCAGCCGGGAAATCCTCATCCGCTCCGCTTCGCCGTGCTGGACGTGCGGACGGCGTTCGAGGGCGTCAGGCCGAAGATCGTCCCTGCTGCGGATTTCTTCCCGTTCTGCGACCGCTACGGGCAGCTCCGCCACCTCGACTGGCCCGGGAAGATCCATTCCGACGCGGATCTCGCGGAGGCTCGCCACCGCGAGGAGGAATGGCTGGCCGCGCACGGCGACGGCCCGATTTCGGGCGCCGACAAGTTCGGCGGCTGGGCGTCCGGGCCGCAGCTCAAGGCGACCGGTTTCTTCCGAACGGAGAAGGTCGATGGCAAATGGTGGCTCGTCGATCCCGAAGGCCACCTCTTCTTCTCGCTCGGCATCACCTGCGTTTACATCGGCATGGAGACGGTTCCCGACAACCGGCAGCACTATTTCGAGTGGCTTCCGCCCTGGGAGACGCTGCCCCCTTGCTGGGACGATCCGTCCCTCAAGCACGTGAACTTCACGCAGCTCAACATGGATCGCAAATACGGCGCGGACTACCGCACGATCTTCGCCGACATGGCGCACCGCCGCTTCCGGGCATGGGGGATCAACACTCTCGGCAACTGGACGCCGGAACGCGTCAGGTTGCTGCGGCGCACACCATACGTCGCGACCATCGACTTCTCTTCGAAGACGCGGCTCGCTGCCGTGAAGAAGGCCGTCTTCGGCCGCAAAATGCCTGACGTTTTCTCCCCGCAGTTCGCCGCCGACGTGCGGGAACAGGCGGAGAAACTCGCGGAGAAGATCGGAGACGATCCGTGGTGCGTCGGCGTCTTCGTCGACAACGAGCTCGACTGGGAGTCGCCGGAGGACGTGCCGGCCGTGGCGGAGAAATACTTCTCGACCGTCGCCGCGGAGGTCAAGGCGGCGCTCCCGAACCACCTTTACCTCGGCTGCCGCTTCGCCGCCGGCGGCGACGAGGCCTGGCGCGCGGCGTCGCGCCACTGCGACGTGGTAAGCTACAACTACTATGCCCGTCGGCCGGAAAAGGAACTGCCGCCCGGTTCGGACGACAAGCCGCTCATCGTGGGCGAGTTTCACTTCGGGGCGCTCGACCGCGGGTCGCTCGCCACGGGCTGCGGCGGAGGACAGACCTTCGACCAGAACGAACGCGCGCAATGCTTCCGGGATTACGTGAACTTCTGCCTGGACGACCCTCGCCACGTCGGCTGCCACTGGTTCCAATACACCGATCAGGGGATCACCGGCCGCTTCGACGGCGAGAATTTCAACTGCGGCTTCATCGACGTCTGCGACACGCCCTATCCCGAGCTCGTCGAGGCGTGTCGCGCAACGGCTGCGAAAATGTATCCGCGCCGCGCCGCTGCAACGCCAATTGGAAAATGAAAACACTCAATGCTGAAGTATTGTGTGGAACTCTCTCTCGCTGGCTTGACGCCCGCATGGCCGACGCCACCCTAGCCGGCGGCGAGATCCTCGTCATGCAATGCGGCGAACGACTGTGCCACATCGTGAAGGGCGTCGCGGATGTCCGCACAGGTCGCCGAATCGAGCCGAATGCCTTTTACCGCCTTGCCTCGATGACCAAGCCCATCACGGGGCTGGCCGCCTTGATCGCCGTTGGCAAGGGCTTCTTTTCGCTTGACGACGAGGTGCGCCGTCATCTCCCGCAATTCGGCGAAAGGGACGTCGCCGTCATCCACGACGGCAGCGTTGTCCGCGACCACAAGGCGCGCAGCGAACTGAAAATCTGGCAGATGCTATGCCACGTGAATGGAATCCTCGCCGAAACCGAAGTCGGGACGCGGCTGATGGCCGCCGCTCCGCGATCCGCCTTCGATTCCATCGCGGGGATGCTCGACTACGCAGCCTCGCAGCCGCTTGCCTTCGACCCCGGCGAGCGCGCCGCCTATACGGGCTATGCCTCCTTCGACGCCATTGCGCGCATCATCGAGGAGAAATCAGGTCTGGCCTACTCCGAGTTCCTGCAACGGGAGATATTCGCCCCGCTCGGCATTCGCGACATCACCTTCCATCCGACGCCGGGCCAGTGGCGACGCATGGTGACGATGCACGACAGGCTCACGGCAGGGCGACTTGTGGCCGTCGACATGCCGGAGGGAAGCATCTTCGAGGGCTTCGGCCCGGCCTACGAATGCGCCGGGGCTGGCCTCGCAGGGTGCGTGGAGGACTACGCCAAAATCGCCCAGCTTCTTTGCAACGGCGGAAACCTGGACGGCGTGGAGATTGTGCAACCCGGCCTTTTCGGCGAACTAGCAAGGCCGCGCGTCCCCGACGGGGTTCCGGGCCGGAGTCCCAACGACAGCTGGGGGCTGGGCGTCCGCGTCAAAGTCCGCGCGGACTGGCTCCCCGTCGGCGCATTCGGGTGGAGTGGCGCATACGGGACGCACTTTTGGGTTGATCCGGCAAACCGCATTGTCGCGATACTCCTTCGCAACATGCGCTGGCACGACACGCACGGCGCGGGAAGGATGGGCGAGGAGTTCGAGCAGAACGTCATGCGCTGTGCCCGCTGACAGGCGTTGTTTTGGGAGCAGGAACATGGGCAAAATGGAAACAGCGATTTTTCCCGCCGACGACACGATTCGGAAATGGGAACGGCCGAAAACCACGAGGCGCTACCTCCACGGTCCGTTCGCGGAACGGCTCTTGACTTTCTGGCGCGAGGGAAAGATTGCCTTCGGCGAGGTCGAGCGCGGTGAAGGAAAATCTTCCACCCACGGGCGCGCCCACGTTGTCTGGCTGGTGCATGGCGATGACGACAAGCCGTTCGATTTCCGCGAGGCGGAAATGCTCCAGCCCGAAGGGGGCGAACCCGACCACGCGCAGCGATGGCACTCCGGCCCGCTTGAAGTCACGCTTGCGGCATGCGCCCCGTGCGGCCGGCGGCCATCCGCATACGTGCGCCTGACCGTTCGCAACGCCGGCACGTCTCCGGTTCGCGAGCGCGTCGCCTTTCTGCTTCGCGAGGGGCCGGAGGACAAGCTCCTATTCGGCGCCCCGGACGTCTATGCGTCGTTCCGGCCCTCCATGTCCGATTGGGCGGAAATTCCTCCCGGCGACTGGCGGCGCGAGGGCGACACGATGCGCTGCGGCGAGCGGTTCGTCGTCGCTTCCGGAGTTCCATTCACATGGGACGCCGGGACGGGCGCCGTGCGCTTCGCAGTCGATCTTGCGCCGGGCGAGGCACAATCCGTAGAACTGGAAATCGGCGGTGACGAACCGCAGGGCCTCGGCTACGCCGCGGCGCGCGAGACCATGTACGCCGGATGGGCGAAGGAACTTGGGCGGCTGCGACTTCCCGCAGGCCTGGACGCCCGGTCGGCGCGGATCGTGCGAAACCTCGCTGTCCAGATGCTGCAGTGTCTCTCCGTTTTTGTCGGCGACGATTGCGCCCTGCCGCGCCAGGGTGGCCTGCAGCGCGGGATCTGGCCCGGCGATGCCGACTGTTTCCTTGAGGCGCTCGACGCGCTCGGCTTTGGCGATTACGTGGCGCGAGTCATCGACTTCTACTACGGCCGACGCCAGCGGCCCGACGGCGAGGCCGGGCCGTTCGGCTGCAACTGGGCCGGCGACACGGCATCCGTGCTGAAGACTTTCGCCCGCCACTGCACGGCAACCGACGACGCCGAATGCTGGCGACGCTGGCGGGATGCGGCGTTCCTCGCCTTCGGCTGGATTCAGGCGAAACGGGCCGAGGGCGGCGGACTCTTCCCGGCCATGAAATCGACCGACCTCCCCATCGTCTTCCGGCACTGGGGGACGAACGACCTCAAGGCGCTTGAGGCCTTCAAGGCGTTCGCGAAGGCGACGGCCGCGTTCGGCGACCCGCTCGCGGCGGAAGTCGCCGCCGCCGAGGCCGACTGCCGCGCGGAGATTGGCAAGATCCTCGACGTTTGGCGCGCCAAGGCGGAAGGAACCGACGAACTGCGCATTCCGCTTTCGCCGGACGGGAACGACGGCCCGCTGCTGGCGCAATACATGTTCTACTCGCATCCCGGACGCTTCGCCGACAGCGGGCTGCTGTCGGAGGAGGAAATGCTGCGTCTCCGGACGTGGCTGTTGCGCCACTGCCGCGCCGACGAGCGCGGCCTCTACCAGAACCAGCCCTCCGCCGAGGAGAACGGTGGCATCCACGTCTGGTATGTCACGTGGTCGGAGCAGCAGTGGTTCCGCGCGTGGCGGCGCGTCGGGCGCTACGACCTCGCAGCACAGGCCCGCGACGCCTGTCTGCGATACGCCCTCACCGATGAGCTTTACGTCGGCGAGCGCTACAACGACGCCGACCCGTGGTATTTCCCGTGGAGTCCCAACGCCTCCGGATCGGGGCGGATCGCCATGATGTTGCTGGAGTCTGTCGAAAGGGAATGGCCTTTCGTCGTCATTCGGCACACGCGCTATCTGAACACCGCGCCGGACGTTTTCGCGAAGCTGGTCGAATGCCACCGCCGCCATCCCGGCGCGTGCGACGAGTTCTGGTTCTCGACGGGCGGGCGTGGGACTGTCAAGGAGATGCGCGCCGTCGCCAAAAGAATTGCTTCCTTCCGCCCGCTTTGCGAAGAGGTAGGCATACGGCTCTCCGTGCAGCAGGCCACCACGCTGGGCCACACGGCGGACTGGTGGGGCGCGGATAACTCGGCGCCGTTCCCCGACGACGCAATGCAGCGGGACCGACACGGCCAATCGCTCGGCATCCTCTGCCCGCGCTCACCTGATGCCATCGAATATGAGCGCGAATGCGTGAAGGCGATACTGGAAATCGCGAGGCCTGACTCTTGGTGGCTTGACGACGACCTGCGGTTGGGCGGTCGCCCGATGCTCGATGGCTGTTTCTGTCCGCGCTGCATCGCGGCGTTCAACGAGGAGACGGGCTGCGAATGGACCCGCGAGACGCTGGCGGCGGCCCTCTTCGACGCCCCTGGCCGCCAGCCAGTCCGGGCGGCATGGTCGGACTTCAACGCCCGCTCGCTTGCGATCTTCGCCGCCGCCGTGCGTCGGGCGGCCGACGAAATCGGAAGCGCCTGCCGCCTGGCCGTGCAGACGACGACTGCGGACCGCACTTGGTCCGGCCGGGACTTCCGACCCATGCTGGAAGCGCTTTCAGGGGAGGGACACGGACCCGTCGGCATTCGGCCCGGCGATGGATTCTACATCGAGGCCGAACCGCGCGGCATGGTTGAAAAGGCCCTCTGCGTCGCCCGCGAGGCCGAGCGCTGCCGGAACAACCCCCTTGTCGCCACGGTCTGCTACGAGGAGGACAACTATCCCTGGCGCATCCTTCACAAGTCACCCGGCGCAATCATGACCGAAAGCGCTCTCGCTCTCGCCTCCGGCTGCGACTCGCTCTCCCTCTACTGGTATTCCCACGCCGCCCCGGAGCCGTTCGGGGAATACGAGCGTTTCCTCGCCACGCTGCATCGCGCGCGCCCCTACTTCGAGCGGCTGGCCGCCTCCACGCGCAGGACGCGCCTCGGCGGCGTCGCGCGGTTCGTCGGCTCGGCCGCAGGCGAATGCAAGGACTTCACCCTGCGCGACCGCACCGACTTCGACCTCGCCTGCGCCGGAATTCCCGTCACCGTCGCCGAAAGCGGCACGAAGGTCTTCTACATCACCGACAAGTCCCGCGCCGAAATGACCGAAGCCGACAAGGAGTTCCTCTCCGTCTCCAAGAGTTTTGTGGCGGGGTGCCCGTCCCCCGCTCTCGTCGATGTTTCCGATATGGGGCAATACCCGCTCGCCAGCCGCCGCCTGAAGCTGCTCGATGACCTCGACGCCGCCACAGGCGGCGCCTTTCCCGTCCGCATCGACGCCTGCCGCCCGCTCCGCATCCTCCCGCGTGTCCTGCCCGACGGCCGGCTCGACAGCGTGACGCTCCTCAACCTCTCCATCGGCGACACCGACGAGCTCTCAGTCCGCGTCCGCAACCCGGCCGCTGACACTACCGCGCTGCTCGACGTTAAGGGCGCCCCGCCGCGTCCGCTCCCCGTGTCTCCCGGTTCGCTTCCCGGCGAGCGCGTCGTTCATCTGGACAACATTCCCGGCTGGCAGATATGCACGGTCTTCTTCGGGTCGGACCGTTGAATCCGGAGGCAAGGCAATACACCATGAGAAAACCAGGCGCTTCCTACTTTCTGCCCTTCCCGGCATTCTCCATGCCGCGCGCCGTGACGCGCGGGCCGAAGGAGCATCTGCTCGCCAACTACTTCGGCATCGACGCCTGGAGTCCCGACTTCCGGCATCTCCTGGCGCTGGAGACCGACATTGTCAGCGGCCTGCCCGACGGACGCCCCTGCACCGTCGGGCTTGTCGATCTCGAGGATGGCAACCGCTTCATACCCGTCATGGAGACGCGCGCCTGGAACTTCCAGGAGGCGGCGATGGCGCACTGGCTCCCACACGAGCCGGACACCTTCGTCGTGAACGACCTGCGCGGCGGACGCTTCGTGGCGCTTGTCCGCAACTGGCGCACCGGCGCCGAGCGCGTGATCCCGCATCCCGTTAGCGCCGTCTCGCAGGACGGCACATGGGCGCTCTCGATAAACTACGCGCGCCTCTACCTCGCCCGCCCCGACTACGGCTACGCCGGCGACGGGCAAGACCCGCGCAGGGGCGTCGCGTTCCCGGAAGACGACGGCCTCTGGCGCGTCGATCTCAAGACGGGCGAAGCGCGGCTCATCGTGAGCTGCGCCTCGCTGCGCGGGCTTGTCCCGTCTGTCGGCCCGGACGGGCTGGGCTATATCTGCCACACGGTGATCTCGCGGGATTCGCTTCGCGTCTTCTTCCTCTTCCGCTCCGTAGAGCGGCCGATGGAGGGGGTGAAGACCTTCCAGGGCGTCAACTGGAAGACCACGGCCTTCACCTGCAACGCCGACGGCTCCGGCATCCGCCGCTGCTTTCCGGACGGCTGGGGGGCCTCGCACTTCAACTGGAAACCGGCCCTCTCGGAGCGTGACGCACGCACGATGGCCGTCACCTGCGACTGGCGCGGCGAAGGCGGCTGGGCGCATGTCGAGTTCACCGTCGGCGAGGAGGACAAGGTCCGTCGCATCGGCGACGACTCCACCGCCTTCGACGGCCACTGCATCTACTCGCCGGACGGCCAGTTCGTCTGCGGCGACGGATACTGGGACGAGGCCGGCTTCCGCCACTGGAAGATCATCCGCCTCGCCGACAACGCCGTGCGTGACATCGGCGACTTCTTCGTGCCGCAACCCTACCGCGAAACCTACAGCCGCTGCGACCTGCATCCGCGCTGGCGGAGCGACGGGCGCGCGCTCGCCTTCAACTCCGTCCACGAAGGCTCGCGCCAAATCTACCTCATGGGAGTCGTGACGACGGCCGCCGCGCATTTCTCCGACAACGGCCGTGCGCTCGTCAACCCAGGCATGGGGTGGACGATGCACTACTACTCCAACGTGCCGAAGAACTACGGCTCGCTGCTGCCGCAGGGCGACTCCGCCGAGTGGTTCCCCGGCTGCTCCACGGTCTATCTGCGCATCCCGTGGGCCTTCGTCGAGCCGGAGGAGGGACGCTTCAACTGGAACGCCCTCGACACTCCCGCCCAGCGCTGGATCGAGCGCGGCGGCCAAGTCGCTTTCCGCATCACCTGCTCCGAGTCGTGGCTGGAATACGCCACTCCGAAATGGGTCTTCGACGCCGGGGCGCGCGCCGTCCGCTACAACTTCGGCTTCGGCGACGGCTGCGGTCCTCGCCACGACGGCAGGCTCGTCGATCCCGACTACGCCGACCCCGTGTTCC